>JBBRSG010000092.1:0-23284 GCA_038245615.1 Chloroflexia bacterium
ATCGTCTTTCAGGATCCATATTCGTCGCTGAATCCACGCATGACAGTCGGAGCCGCCGTCCGCGAGGGCCTGACAATCCACCGATTAGCCGAAGGTGCCGAGGCCGACCGTCGGGTACGACAGCTCCTCGAGGAAGTCGGCCTTCGCGGCGAGATCTTCAATCACTATCCGCATGAATTCTCCGGCGGGCAGCGACAGCGGATCAGCGTTGCCCGTGCGTTGGCAACCGCGCCGAAGTTCATCGTACTCGACGAACCGATTTCGGCCCTGGACGTGTCCATTCAGGCCCAGGTGGTCAACTTGCTGGAAGACCTTCAATCCGAATTCGGCTTGACCTATCTGTTTATTGCCCACGATTTGAGCGTAGTGCGCCATATTTCTGATCGCATCGCCGTTATGTATCTGGGCAAGGTCGTCGAACTCGCTGACCGCAACGCCCTTTACCAAACCCCGATGCATCCCTACACCAAAGCCCTATTATCGGCGATTCCGATTCCCGACCCGGTTCTGGAAGAAAAGCGCCAGCGAATTATTCTGGAAGGCGATGTACCTTCCCCGATAAATCCGCCTTCCGGCTGCCACTTCCGCACCCGATGTCCGTTGGCCCAGGAGATTTGCAAGGAAGAACCGCCTTTCAAGCTCCATCAGCCCGACCACTGGGTCGCTTGTCACTTCGCCGAAAAAGCCAAGGAAGTGCTGCCCAATCCCCCGGAAGTCGTGGCTTAGAAGATACTGATTGTAAGATACAGCCGTCAATTCTGGTTAATTTCAGAACTGGCGGCTGTTTTGTGGAGTTCAATTAGATATAAATTGCCGAGCTTTAGCCGATTTGCAAGCCCAAGTCATCCAGTAGTATAATACTCTTCATAAACAAATAAATAGCTGGCTACGGCTGGCAGGCAGTTAGTTGTAATGTTTAACTCGCAGGAGGTTTAAGAAGATGGCGGAAACCGCAAAGCCGGAGGAAAAAGCCAAAAAAGCGCCCAAAGGTATCTATGATACTGATTTGGATTTGGGTTATCAGCTAAAAACTGCCGATGCCCCTAGCCTGGGGCGTGACCATCTGGTACAAAAGCAGTTGCCCGCCCCCGCCAAGCCCAACAATGAAGTTAAAAACGAAGCTAAAAACGCCGGGCAGTAATTAGTTTACAGAATCAATTTTCGGAAACGTAAATTCGGGAAACAGGCAATTTGGCAGTTTTTGGAGCTATAAACCTCTTCCCAAAATCCTTTTTTTGAGTATAATTAAGTTGGCGAAGCAGTTGACATAATTGCCAAAGAATTTTCATCAGGTCTTAAAGCTGCGGCTAAATCTTTAGCGTACCCCGCAACTTTTCTCAACCTGAGCCATTGTTATAATGGGCTGAAATATTTGCGCTCGATACCTTTGGTCGGTACACAAAACTCGCAGTTTCAATTTGTGTCTGGCTCATCTGACTATATATTACAATAATTATAATTACAAGGAGTAGACTCGGTGAATAAGCTCCTCCCGAAGAAATTAAGCTATCTATTAGCCCTGGTAGCATTACTGATAGCTTTTCAAGCTACCAGTCTGGACACAGTTTTAGCCGCCCATAGCAACCCGGCCTTGAACAGCGTCGCGGCTAAGGATTACAAGGTAGAATTACCCGCCAATTCTCCTAACCCCAACAAGGTTTACTTCCCCGATTTTGGGCAGTTCGTCGCCAATCCTTTGCTACGTTTCTGGCGACTGAATGGACGCTTTAACGCCTTTGGTGGCCCAATGGCTCGCCCGTTTATGGATAGCGAAGGCCATACCGTTCAATATTTTCAGAAAATGGCCCTGGCCTACTTCCCGGAACTGGCGAATACTGCCTGGGAAACTCGCCCCTACCATATTGGGCGTATCTGGCTGGATGCTCAGAAAGCCGAAGTCAAAAATTCCGCGCCATTTGCTAAAGTTGCCGCTTTCTCCAGTACCAATGTACGGCGCTATTTCCCTGAAAACGGGCATAGCCTGATATTTGGTTTCCTGGAATTGTACAACCGAAGCGGAGCGCTCTTTGTCTGGGGCTTCCCAATGAGCGAAGAATATAGCCTCACGATTCAGGGTAAAACTTATACCGCCCAGCTTTTTGAGCGAGGGCGAATGCTCTGGTCGGCGGAAACCGGCCCGATAATTGACCCTAACTTTGGGGTAGAAGTGGCGGCCCTTAGCAAGGTCAATAGCGGGGTGGAATTGAACCCTGAGCCGCAACCGGGCCAAACCGCGATTCCTAACTATAGTACCTGGGCCTGGGAACACTGGGTCGAGGTCAATCTGGCAACTCAAAATGCTACCTTCTTTGAAGGGGATGTGCCGGTACGTACCAATCTGGTGACAACCGGACAACCGGGCTATGACACCCCAACCGGGACGTTTAACATCTGGTCGAGAGTACCAAACGAGCGGATGCGGGGCGGTACCATCGGGGCGGACGATTACTATGACCTTTCGGGGGTACTCTATACCCAGTATTTCACCTACGCCGGCCACGCCCTGCATTATGCCTGGTGGCGCAGCACTTTCGGTTACACTGGCAGTCACGGCTGTGTCAACCTG
The DNA here is from genome assembly GCA_038245615.1 of Chloroflexia bacterium. Taxonomy (GTDB): domain Bacteria; phylum Chloroflexota; class Chloroflexia; order Chloroheliales; family Chloroheliaceae; genus 54-19. The sequence goes on from JBBRSG010000092.1 coordinate 2,567, forward strand.
GATTTAGCTTCGTCGGAATTCGCCTGGAACTGGCTGACTATGGGGGGAAGAGTTCTGATTCACTACTAGCCGGGCCGGAACAATTTGCGGTTGGTTATTTTATATAATTGGATGGGCGGTCAGAATTGACCGCCTATATTTTTTGTAAGGTCAAAATGAATCTTTCACACGATATTAGCAAAACCGAGAAAAAGCTGGCCCGACCTGACCTCACTCTGCACTATCAAACCTGGGGTTCGGGTCGCGCTACCCCACCAATTGTTCTATTACACGGTTGGGCCGGGGCAATGGGCGATTGGTCGCCGCTCGAACCCTACTTGCAACCGGAGGGGGCTACCACTTATTTGGCTTATGATGCCGCCGGTTTTGGACAATCCCAGTTTCCGTCCAAAGAAGTGGCGGCTGAGGCCGATTATAGAATTGAACGCTATGTCGAAGATTTACGGGCGCTGCTCGATGCCGAAGGTTTTGATACCGTTCACCTGGTAGGTCATAGCTGGGGCGGAGTAATCGCCATGTCGTTTGCCGCCCGCTATCCGGCGCGGGTCGCCAGTCTGGTAGCAATCGGGGCAGCCTATTTCGACCCCGCCAACCGGCTACACGTGACCCTCAAATGGGTCAGCTATCTTATTGCCTGGCTACTGGTATTGTCCAAAGGCTGGCTGCGCCGCTCGCCCCGCTTGCGAGGCTGGGCCGTCCGGCGCTATTTTGCCAAAAAGCCCGACTCCGCTACCAGCGAGCGGTTGATGACTGAAGTTTTAGCCGGAGACAACCAGGCTATTCTGCAAACCCTCTTGACCGGCTACGAAGTCCGCTTTAAAGTGATATGTCCCCTTATAACCAGTCCGACCCTCTATCTAGGCTGTAACAAAGACGTAGTAGCGCCGCCTTCGTATGTCAAACCATTTGTAGCTCTCACTCCCCAGGCCCAATATCGGCTTCTAACCGATTGCGGACATTTTCCCAGTCTCGAAAAACCGGCGGAACTGGGCCAGCTTGTGAGCGATTTTTGGAAAACCGTTTGAACCTCGGTGAAGTTTGCCAATTAATAAGTTTGCTACTTGAATTTGTAACAGAGCAGGTCGAGTGTTATACTATTTAATGATAATGAAATTGCTCAAATCGGACAATACACTGGGCCAAACGCCCGCCGATGTTTAATTTATCATCCTAATAAAAATGCGGGAAAGTTAGCCAGATTGGACGAATTAAAGTACCAAAAATTAGACGAACTGATTGGAGAGTGTCGCAGCCAAACCAACCGCTTTCTGCAACATCAGGCCAACGACCCTCGCTATTGCTTTGAAATCTGGCGACGAGCCGTGGTCGAGCAGGACCAAGTCGCGTGGCAAGCCCTGACCGAGCAATATAGCGGGCTGGTACGCAACTGGCTTGGGCAACGTCTGGCCCGCTATCCGGCGTTGCAATTTGAACAGGATATTTTGGTGAATGGAGTTTTCATCAAGTTCTATCGCTATGTTGGGGCCGAAAAATTTAGTAATTTTCAAAATCTGAACGGAGTGCTGAAATATCTCAAACTGTGTTGCGGAACGATGGTTAGCGATGCCAACCGCGATTATCAGGCCCGGCGGTTAGATACTTCATTGGAAGGCAACCCATCGCCGAGCGAGCAAGCTGAAACCGGGCTAACTCAGACCGAACAGCTTAAAAGTCCGCTTGATTTGGAAGAAAGTCTATTGGCCTGGGAAGAGCGGGAACGGTTTTGGGCCGAATTGCAAGCAAAAATACCGGATGCAACCGACCAGATATTGATTTATCTGCGCTTTATCCAGAATATGAAGCCCAGTGAAATCGTCCAGCAATATCCCCACCAATTTAATAACGTCGAGCAGGTCTATCTTCGCCTCAAAAATATTATGCACCGGCTGCGCGGTGTTTAGGCCACCTGAAACGATCCAAAGTAAACGTTTCGAGGACAAACTTGATAAAAATTGGCCTGAAATTGGTCTGGAAATATGGCTAAAACTCGATAAACTTTCGTTTATCTTAGTATATCTAATTTAAGAAGCCAGCTTGAAACAGAGCGGCTTCAACCGGCAGAAGCTATTATTTGAATAGCTCGCCGGTAAATTGCGCCTTTAGTGGTTAAGGTTGGGTGAGATTTGAGATGGGTCTAAATTTCAGGGTCTGCTTACCCAGGTTAGGCTTAAACTAATCTGATAGATTTGGGTATGGTTAAAATCCCTGAATTATCAGTTGAGCCGCAAACGGGTTATTGAAACTGAGAAGAATTTTGAAAATTGAAGAGGATTTAATTAAATGACCGACCCCATGCGTCCTATTGAACCCCGCCAACCCCTAAAATGTATTGACCCTTCCCAGGTGTCCGAAACTGATCATCTGACAGCCCTTTGGGGTGAGGCTTCGCCAGATTTTGAACTGCATCGCCAAAAGTGCGAATATTGCCAGAACGAAATCCAGCTATATCGCACTCAAGATAGCCAGTTGCAACGGCAGCTTACTTTTATTCATAGCCCGGCGCGGGCCTTATGCCCCGAAGCCCAGCAATTAGGCGATTTTCTGGTCGGAATGCTCTCGACCAAAGAAGGTCAGAATGTAGCTGACCACTTGAATACCTGCTCATATTGTTCCGCCGAACTTGCCGACCTACAAGCCTGGTGGCCCGAAACCCGAATTCGCCCGACAGCTGGTAAACTGCAACCTTCCGGCGAGCTATTCCCCAATGTCAAACCGCTCAAATGGCTGCGGCGGGTTTTGGCGATAACCATGCAATTGGGCCAAGCCACTACCCAACCCCAATACGCCCTGGCCGGGGTGCGTGGCAGTGCCGAGGGGCTACCGATGACCTTTCAGGCTGAGGAAGTTTCGATTACCCTCACCATTCAACCATTGACTCCTAGCAGTAAAATCCATCTGGTGCTAGGTTTGGTGCAGCGTGATAACTATCCGATTGACTCCACTACCGGGGCGGAAGTCCGGTTGTATGGCGATGGTACGACCCTCGCAACCGAAAGAATAGATGAGTTGGGTAATTTCGCTTTCGATGCTGTCACCCCAACCGATTTTTTTGATTTGGAACTGACCCTTGAAGATAAAATTGTTCTGGTGCAAAATCTGACTTTGAATTAGTGGCTAAATATGCTCACCACTGAAGAATTTGTCATTGAGCTGGAGAAATTGGATGACCCGGTAGCCCGCCAGCAGTTTATTGCCGATACCGCCGCCGGGCTGACCGATGAACATATCCAGCACCTGAAAACGAAAGCTAATGATTGGCTAAACAAAGATGCCGCCCAGGGATTGGCCCTGGCCGACAATATTATCTATGCCTCGCAAGTCACCGGGCGGCCTATTCATCGCGCTTTGGGTTTAATCGTGCAGGGCAACGCCTTGATGCGCCGGGGCGATATGCATGGCTCGATTCAAATCTACGATGAGGCCTATCAGATAGCCATTGAGGTCGACAATCCAGTTGAGGCTGCCCGCTCCCAGATTGGTAAAATTTACTCGCTGATGCGGCTGGGCGAACATCTCCAGGCCATCGAGATTGCGTTACGAACTGGCGAAACTCTGGAAACCTGGGGCGAATATGTCTCGGCGGCAGGGGCTTACTCCAATTGTGGTACATGTTACGCTCAACTGGAAATGCAAGCCGAGTCCCTGGTGATACTCGAAAAGGCCGAGGCTTTGCTCTTGAAGGCCGGGACGGTTCAGGCCCAAAAAGCTCTGGCTAGTATTTTGAACAACAAATCCATGACTTTGCGGGACATGGGAAAGTACCGCGAGTCGCTGACCGAGGCTTCGCGGGCGGCGGAAATAGCCGAACAACATGGGGTGATTGTAGACCGAGCGACCTTTTTACTGACAATGGCCGCCGCCTATTATCTAATGGGTCATTATAACCGAGCTTTGCGCCTGTTGTATGAATCACGGGCAATTTGTGAAAAACACCAGTTTTTGCACACTCTGGAAAATTGCGATTACTATATTTGTAATTGCTACCTGGAACTGGGCCGTTATGAGGAGGCGGTGGAGCAGGCCCGCCTCTCGCTAAAGACCCTGCAAGAGCGGGGAATTGCCGGAACGCGCCCCCACATGGTCACGCAACACGTGTTGGGAAGGGCTTTGATGGCCCTTGACCGAATGGATGAAGCCGCCGAAACCCTGGCGGCGGCTCAGGTCAGCGCCGAAACGTTGGGAGCAAATGGTTTTAAGCAGCGCACCGATTTGCGACTGGCTGAAATATACTTGACCCGTCCCGACCTCGAAGCTGCCGAAACTTTGCTGAAAGCCATTTTGGAGCGCCCTAACACCGCCCAACTTGTGCCGCTGGTTCAATTGCTGATGGCTAAAATCGAGCTTGGTCGGCAAAATTTCGGGCTGGCTCAGGATTATATCGAACAAGCCCTGGTCAGTTTTGAAGCTCAAGGTATCCAGAACGGGCTGTATCAGGGCTACTACTTGCTGGCGGAAGTCAGCGAACAACAAAATCAGCCCGAAAACGCCCTGGCCTGGTTGCACCAGAGTATCGAACAATTGGAACGGCTAAGGGGTAGTATCGCCAGCGAAACCCGCTCTACTTTCTTGCGCTCCAAAGAAACGGTCTACGAAAATGCAGTGGCCCTCTCGCTGGCAACCGGGCAAACTGAGCAGGCTTTTCAACTTGCCGAGCGGGTCAAGTCGCGGGTGTTAGTCGAGTTGGTAGGCAACCAATTAGATGTGCGGGTACGGCTGCGGAGCGCAGATGACCAACCATTCGTCGAGGAAATAGAGCAACTTCGGGAGCAGCATAACGAGCTTACTCGGCGCTTGGCCCAAGCTCAGAGTAGTTTTAGTACCGCCGGTCAAGAACGCAATTTGAGCGCCGAAGAGCGCCAGAAGCTGATAAACCAGATGTTGGGCTGTGAAAAAAGGCTGGCGGAAGTGACTGAACTTTTGCAGGTTCGCAATGCGGCCTATGCCGAGGATATTAGCTTGGCCCCGGTCTATCGGCCCTTTGACCCAACCCTGTTGCACCCAGACGAAGTAGTTGTGCAGTATTTCGTGGCGCGGGGTGAAGTGCTGGCCTTTGTGGTCGGACGGGATAAACCGCCAGTGGTTCAAAAACTTAGCGGAGTTGTCCAGCTCAACCGACTTCTGAATTTTTTCCGGCTGAACCTGGCAACTACCGTCAAGGGTCTGGCGGATACCGCCCAGCTATCTGCCGAAACCTTTGCCATCCGTATCAAAAATTTGAGTGAGCAAAGCCGGGCTTTGTTGCAAAAGCTCTATACCACTCTGTTTGCCCCGTTGCAAACTTTAGTAGCGGGATACAAACACTTGCGAATTGTACCGCACGGGCCGCTGCACTATCTGCCGTTCCACGCCCTCCATAATCCGGCTACCGACCAATATTTGCTGGAAGCGTTTGAGGAAATTAGCTATTTACCGGCTGCCAACCTATTGCGCTTCTGCCGGGAGCGGGCCGGACAAGCTTCCGGGCATGGGGCGCTAGTCATGGGCTTTTCCAATCAGGGGGCGCTCCCCTGTACAATCGAGGAAGCCCATCAGGTCGCCGCTACTTTGGGATGTGAGGCCTACGTCGAAGATAGCGCCAGCCTGGATATTTTCCGGGCTAACAGTTCGGGCCAACAAATTGTCCATCTGGCGGCGCACGGACGCTACCGCGACGATGCCCCACTTTTTTCCTCGCTGCTATTGGCGGGCGGCGAGTTGACCGGCTACGAATTATTTAATATGGAGTTAAAAGCTTCCCTGCTCACCCTGAGTGCCTGTGACTCCGGGCTGGGTACAATCGCCGGGGGAGATGAGGTCTTGGGTTTGAGTCGGGCCTGTCTGTATGCCGGGGCGAGTAGTTTGGCGCTTTCGCTGTGGCGGGTGGAAGACCGGGCCGGGTCGCTAGTAATGCAAGCCTTCTATCGTTATCTATTGCAAGGCCAGGGCAAGGCCGCCGCCCTTCGCCAGGCTCAACTGGACTTGCTGACCGACCCGAAATATCGTCATCCCTTCTACTGGGCGGCTTTTATCCTGATTGGCGATAACGGCCCGCTGTAGACCTTTACGACTTGCTTGCAGCAGTTTATTTAATAAGAGGACTTTCGCTTGAAAATCGGAGCAAACCCAGAAAAGGTATATTTGAGTTCGCCTTGCTAGACTATGCTCACCCAAATCTCAAATTGGGTAGTCCTAAAATTCGTAGCACTTCTTAAAACCAGGTTTTTTTCTCTAAACTTATAGCGTAACTTTGCCTTAGAGCCATAGCTATCTTGGGCAGATATTGAGCTTATTCTCAATTTTTGCCCTAATGCCGTTATGTATTTTGATTATAATCAAAATACATAATTCACAACTTGCAGTTAAATGGGAGGTCAAAAGATGCCATCACCAAAGAGCCAACCTCAAGAGGCTGGACAGCCTCGCTTTCTACCAAGCGTGATTAATATTACCGGGCCAGCCGCTTCATTGGATAAATTGGAGCAGGATAGCGATACCAAAGAAGTTATCGGTCAAAAGGCTGGTCAGAAGTTAAAGGCCAATCCAACCCGAACTAGCGCCCCGGAGATTTATCTGCCCGGCGACAAGGGTTGGGACAAGGCCGAGCTTTCCGACGGAAAAGGCGGAGAGGCCACTGATGAGAAAGCTATCCACCAGAACTTTAAGGAACATCGAGCCACCAAAGGTAATATCACCCGCCGCTATCGCCTGAACAAGGTTAAAGGTTCGACCCCTCAGAAGGCCGGGAGTGAGCCGCAAACCGTTGAAAAGCTGGCAAAAGTGCTGAACGACGCCAACACCTTACCGGTCAGTGGTCTCGATGTATCGCTGGACCATGTAGTTAAGCAGACCGACTCCGGCAGTCCAAGCGGGGGGCCAGCCAAAATCTCGGCCCGGACGGTTATTCCGATTGATGGTATTGCCCCGGCAGAGCTTTTCAAGCAACAGGCCTGTTGGAAAACGATTGGTGCAGAGCAAACCCGCCGCCAGGCTTTCAAGCATCAAGGTGAAGGCGTTACGGTGGTCATCTTCGATACTGCCCCCACCGAAATAGCGGGCAACCGCAAAGGATTGCCCGCCCTGACCCGGATTAATTCCGAGCTAGTGGATTGCTATATTGCGATGCGTGGCGCGGAGCGCGAATTGGCAGCCGTCCCGGAGAAAAAAATGGTCGAACCAGTCAAGGCGCTGTATAGCATAGGTCGGGTGACTGGCCCTCGAAGGGGGTCAGAAAGTGAGAAAACGACGGCAACTGTCGCCCCAAAATCAGCCGAAATTGACCATGACAAGATGTACCCTTATCACGGTCTGCTTATCGCCAGCCTGATTCGGGAACTTGCCCCAAAAGCTAAAATAGTGCTGCTGGAAGTTCTGAACGATACCGGCGAAACTACCGGCAGCAACCTGACCGAGGCGATAGACTATGTTCTGTATCTGCGCGAGCTGGAATTACAGGCGGGCGGGCAACGGCTGATTGGCGATAAAGTGGTTTTTAATATGAGTCTGGGGATTCCGCGCAGCCGGGCCGAAGAAATTGACGCGGTGTATCTGTTGGAAGCCTGTCAGCGGGCCTGCCAGGAGGGGGTACTGATAGTGGCTGCCGCCGGAAACGATAGCTATTATCGCCATCCCCGCAATCCCGAAGAACCCGCCGCCTATGGTTATTTTTATGACAATCGCACGGTTTTTCAACAGATAATTGCGGTGGCGGCTTCCGGGCAACCCGGTCACTATGCCCTCTATAGCAACCAGGGCAATTTTACTGCCCCTGGCTCGGATTTGCTGATGGATACCGGCGACCCGAATGCCCCAGGCGGGACGCGCTATGTTTATTGGTCGGGGACATCGTTTGCTGCGCCCCTGGTTTCGGCCTGTGCCGCCCTGCGGTTGAGCGCGGGGGTAAAAGTGACCGATGTCAAACAAGACTTGTGGGAGACCGCCACCAAACCGGCCCGGTGGAGCGATACCCCAGAATTGCACCTCGGCTGAGACTATTGCTTAACTGTCAGGGTTTAGACCCGGAGCTATTACTCAACGTTCAAGGGCAACCACAACGCATCAGGACCAACCATATTACCGGGGCAGTGTTCTAAGCCCCGCTTGAGGATGAGGACGAAACCGCCGCCTGGCGCTCTGCTGCTTCGAGCAAATCGGCGTGATGGCGGCGGGCGACATCCGGGTGAGAGCGTAGACGGCTCTTGAGATGATTTCTGCCGACCTCGTGGAACAGGGGATTAAGGGGGTCGCGGGTTATGCCACGCACTCCGTCGGCAAGGTTGGGCGGTAGCTCAAGGGTCGGAGCGACGGCATCCAGTCGCGCACTATAGAAAGTAGCCACTGAAAGTCGGTCAATCCCGGCGGGCGGAGTCACAACTCGATGGGTAGTAGCCCGCAGATAGCCATTCGAGGCCACTTCCAGCATTTCCCCAATATTAATCACAAACGTCCCAGGGCGGGGCGGCGCGTCTATCCAATTATCCTGATACTGGACTTGAAGCCCTTCTTGGATATCTTGCAGCAGCACCGTGACACAACCACTGTCTTTGTGCGGGCCAACCCCCTGGTCGGTATCCGTCGCCTCGCGGCCCGGATAGCGAATAATTTTAAGCAGTTGATGGGGGTTGGGCGAGAAAAGCGGGTCAAAGACCGTTTCGCTTTGGCCCAGCGCGGCGGCAAACACCCGCACCAGACGGCTGGCAAGCTCGGTGGTCGCGGCTTGATAGCCCAATATTACCTCGCGCAATTCGGGCAACGCGGCGGGCCACTGGTTCGGGCCTTGCAGCCGCGACCAGGGCGGCAACCCGGTATCAGTCGGCAGGGCCGGGCGCTCGGCCCCGATGTCCACCTGCTCGCGCCAGTCCTGAAGGCCGCGGGTGCGCTCCCAACCTACCCGATTGTAGCCCCGAAAATGAGGCGAATTGACCATTTCGATTGCCAGCTTATCAGCTTCGGGCAAGGCAAAAAAGCGCCGCGACAGGCTGAGTACCTGACGGGTCAGGGCCTCATCAATCCCGTGACCCACCAGATAAAAGAAACCCAGGTCGTGAGCCGTCTCCCGGAGGTCGGTCAGAAAGGCTTCCTTTTCGGCAGGCCCGGCCTGCATCCGTGAAATATCGAGAACCGGCAAAGCCGTCCATTTTGGGTGTCCCATAGCTGCTCCTTTGAAAAGTCGTCAGTGGTCAGTGGTCAGCAAATAAGTTTTGAGTTTTGAGTTAAAATGCCAAGTACGGATGTGGCTTTTTCCGTCTTCCATCTTGCATTTTACTGACCACTGACCACTTTTATACTCCACCAAATATAAGCTAATTAGTAAACTTTGTCAAGAATAACTCAGGCTACCCAATAATTCAGGGCAAAGCGGGTCAGAAAGAGGCCCAATAGGGGCAGACTGAGGCCCAGATAGGAGTAATGGAACACCTTTGAGCGGCGACCCAGGAGCGCCAGCAGAAAATAGGCCGGAAAAGCAATCATTAGGTAGCGCGGCATACTCGCCAACCAATCGTCCTTAGCCGGATAATTCATTGGTTGCACCACACACAAGGCCAGAAAAACCAGATAGCTGAGGCGTAATCGCTGCTTCCAGACCGCGAATATTCCAAATAAGGTCAGGCCGATAAAGGCCCATAAAAATAAATAGTCATAGTGAATCGAGCGTGGCTCGTAGTCGCGGGTCAAAAACGTGCTGGTATCGGGTTGGAGCAAAAAGAATTTTTCGGTTGCCAGCCGGAAAGTATCAAGCGGATTGGTTGGAAAATGGTTGAAGTGAGATTGTACCCGCAGATAGCAAAAAGCATCGCCGCAGGTCTGGACATTGATTAAAAGCCACCCGCCAAAGGCCAATATCGGCAAGCCAAAAGCCAGAATCCTGCGATTGATTTTCAGGGGATTAAAGCCGATTTGGTGCAGATATTCCAGGCCCAGCGCCCCGACCAGAATCAAGCCCTGATTTTTGGTTAATATCGCCAACCCGGTCAAAAGCCCGGCTAACCACCAGCGTTGTTGGCGACCAGCCCAGAACGCCCAGACTGCCAGAGCCATAAATAGGGCCTCGGTGTAGACCGCCAGCATAAAAAATGCCATCGGGAAGGCCGCCATATAAATCACCGCATAACGACTGGTTTCGTCGTCGTAATCCAGCCGGGCCAGTTTGAATAGTCCCACGAAGCAAGCCAGCGTCGCCAGCGATGAAACAATTATCCCAGCAATATTCAAGGCGGTATAGCTGAATTTGCCAAAAGTAAAGAGAAAAGCCACCGCCCGCACCAGATGGGAATAAAGCGGGAAAAAGACGATATAGCCGATTTCCTGTCGGTCAGGGGCGGCATAGCCGAAATTGGCGAGGTCAATATACCAGCCGCCATCCCACCGCGCCCAGCTTCGGAGCAGGCGGTCGGCCCACAGGCTAGGGGTGAGAGCTTCGGGCGGAATTAGTTCGCGGTTCTGGAAAGGGAAAAGCAAAGTAGCGAAAAATGGCAGAATGAACAGGACAATCCGAAAGGCCAACCACAGTTTCAGGGGTTCGGCATATTCGGTCAGCCAGCTTCGCAAAGACGATAATAGCTTATTTAAAATAGGGCGATATTGCGAGGCGGAAGCTACCGCTTTCGCTTCCGTCTCGTCTTCAAGTTCAGATTCAGGCGATTTATCAAAAGGCTGGATTGCCAAAAACCCTTGTCCTTAATTATCAAAAACATCCTTGAGAATCTTGCGGCGATCTTCGGGCTTGACCGAGGAGCGGTCTAAAATATCGTAGATTTGATTATAAGTTGCCGGAGTCGTCAGGCTCTTGACCATCGCCTCAGCTACATCCTGACGAAGCACCCGGCCTAATCCCTCGAAACCACCGCCGCCCCGCAGATTTGCCGCCGCCAAAACCGGCGAGCGTTTGGCCCCCGGCGCGGCTTTGAGTTCGGCCTCCGAGTCTACCAACCCGCCGGGCCGGAAAATAGTATAGGTCAGGCCGCTTTTCACCAGATAGGCTTCGGCCTGCCACTTGGGGTAAAACAAGATACTGAACGGCTTGGTAATACTGCGCTTTTGGGAAACTCCCATGGTAGAATTCAGGACGAAATGCTCCACTCCGGCGGCGCGAGCGGCATCCACCAACCGCCGCGTACCATAGTAGTCAATCCCCTTTAGCCCTTTGCCGGGCGTGAGGAAATCGCGGGGACGGCTACCCAGGGCGCTCAAAACCGCCTTTATACCGTTCATGGCGAGCTTGAGTGTGACCGGGGCGCTGACTTCATCGGTGAGGTCGCCGACCATAACTTCCAAGCCTTGCTTTTCCAGACTGGCAGCCTTGAGCGGGTCGCGCACCAGCAAACGCGGGGTAATCCCCTCGCTTTGAAGCAACTTGACAATTCGCGCCCCGACTCCGCCCGTCCCACCGACCACCAACACCGTCCCCTCGTATTTCGCCATGAATTACTCCTGCCTGAATTTAACTTAAAGTTGCCACCGACAATCTTATCAGGAAATCTAAATTTAGATATGAAGACCTTCACCTGAAAGTAGGCTGATAACTGGAATCTTTATATCTTTGAAAAAAGTTACGGCGTAACTTTTTTCAAAGATATAAAGATAAGAAATCTACTTCAAGTTCTTGATATAGGCCACAATATCGTTAAGCTGTTGGTCGCTTACCTGGTCGGGGCCAAACGCGGGCATTGTACCTTTACCCATGCGAATGTTGTTGCGAATATAGGCTTCATCTCTGGTGGTCGCCGCCAGTTTCGGCCCAATCCCGGCGACCCGCCCGCCGTTGGGGTGGCAGACATTACAGAGTTGGGTAAAGACCTTCTGGCCCGCCGCGACATCCCCTGCCCCCCCGCCACTCGGCGCAGCAGTCGCGCCGCCACTTGGAGGGGCGGCAGTTGCACCACCAGCCTGAGTCGGGGCAGGCGGAATTGCGGCAGTTGTCGCTTGGCCTGGACGGGGGGTCGGGGTCGGTGGCAGAGCGGTTGCGGTTGCCCCCGCCGCAATCGTCAAGTTTTTGGTCGGGTCAATCGGCAACCCGGTGCTGGAATTATTATTCTGGTTCGCGCCCTGGATTACCGTCACCGGGCGCACTTGCTGTGAAACCTCCGTCGAATTTTTCTCGGTATCGCCGCAAGCCACTAGCAACAAGCTCGCGGTCAAAAGTCCAAAGCACATCCACCTCATTTTGATATTTTTCAAGGTTTTTCCCCTTCCAAATTTTTGCTAGAATTTTCGGCTAACCGGGCTTGCAGCCATACTTGAGCTTCGGGCAAGCTGGAAAAAGTGCCACTTAATTGCGCTTCCAGCGCCTCAGATAGTAATTTTTTGAAGTGTGGGCCAGGCTTCAACCCGGCTTCCTGTAAATGACGACCCTGTAAAAGCGGCTCGATTGGCCCGCCCGCGCAATTTTCCTGCCGAGCCAGCCTTAGCCATTCCAGCCCAGCCTGTTCTCCATGATTATCCTTCGTCGCTTTGACCAGCCGCACCCATTGCTCGATAGTCGCCGGAGCAAGCTGTAAAGACAAGCGCCGCACTCCCTCAACCGTTGGAACTATTGCCGCCCCCCGGTAATTTAAATAACCCAATACCAAATGTTTTACCTGCCGAGCTAAAAGCAAAGGGCAGTTAATCGCCGACAGAAACCGCCCGGTTTCGGCTAAATCCACCGCGTTGGGCAGGTCTAGCCTATGGCAAAGCGCCGAAAGCATCAGTATCAGGCGCTCTTCTTCGGCTAATTCCTCGGCCTGACAGATTACACTCATAGCATTAACCGCGCCCAGAGTATGTTCCCAGGCAGTAGTTTCGCCATAGAGTCGCATTGCCAGGGCTTCCAAACCGGGGTAACAGCTTCGCCAGCCGGTTTGTTCCAGCACCTTTAGCCCGGCGGACGGATAAAGACCCTTTTCGGCCCATTTTTGCCATTCACCCCAAATCCGCATCAAGGCCAGTTCGCCGTAAGCCGTTCGCAGCCCGGCGCAAAGTTCGATGGTTTCCGGGGCAACGCTGAAATTCCAGCGAGCCGCGAACTGCATGGCCCTCAACACCCGCAAAGGGTCTTCGGCAAAGGCCGGGCCGACATGTCGCAATATCCCGGCCTTGAGGTCGTCAACCCCCTTGAAAAGGTCCAGAATTTCGTCCGTTGCCGGGTCGTAGGCCATCGCGTTAATCGTAAAATCGCGGCGGGCGGCAGCCTCCGGCAAAGTCATGGTCGGGTCAGGCTCGATAATCCAGCCGCGTTGTCCGCTTTTCGACTCGCGGCGTGGGACCGATACATCCAACTCGCTTTTATCAGGGTGCAGATAAACCTTTAATACCCCAAACGAAACCCCGACGGCGAACACCTGACCATATTTCGCCAGTAGTGACTTGAGCCGGGCGACTTCGAGGCCGAACACCTCAATATCCATATCTTTGGGTGGCACACCCATCAGGGCATCGCGCACCCAGCCGCCCACCAGCAAGGGGCGACCACCAGCGGCTCGAATCCCATCCAGCAGAGCCGTGATAGCCGGGGATATAGGATATTTTAAGGTGAATTGGCTCAAATTCGATTCTCTGACCCGCTTATAAGCAGCCTATACAGCCAAAATATGTTGTAGCATAAATCAGGCCTCATGGCTGTGTTACAAACTACTTTCTGCTTTTTCTATTTTTTCTACTTTGGAAAGTCGAAGGTCTAAAGATTTGTCTTTAGACCTTCGACCGGGCTTAACTAGCTGACTAGCTTGGCATCCAACTGAATGTCAACTGCCGCCAGAGCTTTGGAAATCGGGCAGTTCTTCTTGGCAGTTTCAGCCTGGATCTGGAAAGCCATCTCGTCAATCCCCGGCACAATCGCCTCGGTTGTTAGAAATATATTGGTGACACTCATACCACCCTCGACTGGCGCAACCTGGACGCGAGCCTCGGTCTTGACGCTGGTCGCCGGAAATCCGGCCTGCACCAGCCCAAACGATAGGGCCATCGAAAAGCACCCGGCGTGGGCCGCACCCAACAACTCTTCCGGGCTAGTGCCTTTGCCAGTCTCGAACCGCGAGGCATAACTGTACGAGCCGTCAAACGGGCCGGTTGCCAACTCGATTTTGCCGCTTCCGTCTCGAATGCCGCCCTTCCATTCTGCGCTCGCTTTACTCTCTTTCATCGTTATTTCTCCTTTGGTTATATATTAATCTTAGAACCTTTAACGGCCTTTCCAGGTGTAAAGGCCCGAATCTAGTACTATGAGGACTATCGCTTAGGACAATGTTTCTGGTTTGGATAGCTGCTTGCCCCAATCTTTAAGCGATAGTCCTAACTGTGAAATAAAATTTAAGTCTCATACTCGCTATTAATAACCACATATTCTTGGGTCAAATCGCAGCCCCAGCCCACCGCTTCGGCTTCCCCGGCATGCAAATCTACCGTGATATAGACCAGTGGCCCGGCTAAGGCGGCTTGAGCAGTTGGTTTATCAAAAGGTTGGGGAGTACCAGCCAGCATCAGGGGAAGTTCGCCAATATATATATCGGTCTTGGCGGGGTCGAACTGCGCCCCGCTCCGGCCCGCCGCTGCAATAATCCGCCCCCAATTCGGGTCGCCCCCAAAAACCGCCGACTTGGTGAGCATACTCCCGGCGATAGTTCGCCCTGCCAGACGAGCTTCGGCCTTGCTTTGCGCCCCACGTACCCAAATTTCCATCAACTTGGTCGCACCTTCGCCGTCGCGGGCAATCTCTTTCGCCAGATAAATCATTACTTCTTGCAAGGCGGCCTTAAAGATGCGCTCGTGTTCGGCAGGTGCGCCATCGCCCAAAACCGCCGTCCCCGCCAGCCCATTCGCCAGCAACAAAACGCTGTCGTTGGTGCTGGTATCGCCATCCACCGTAATCATATTAAAGCTATCCTGTACCAATTCACTCAATAGTCCTTGCAGATATTGAGGGGTGGCAGCCACATCGGTGGTCAGATAACATAGCATCGTCGCCATATTCGGATGAATCATCCCGGCCCCTTTGCCCATCCCACCGATGAAGCATACCTTATTATCGAGCATAAAACGCGCCACTGCCCTTTTAGGGCGGGTATCGGTGGTCATAATACAGAAAGAAGCTTGCGCTCCGGCGGCTTCACCATCGCCCAATTCGAGCGCGGCAACCCCGGCCTCAATCTTGTCCATCGGCAACAGATGACCGATTACCCCGGTGGAAGTGACCAGCACCAGTTCGGGCGGTAGCCCCAGCTTTTCGCCCGCCAGGTGTTGCATGGTGATAGCATCGCGCATGCCCTGTTCGCCGGTACAGGCGTTGGCAATGCCAGCGTTATATATCACGGCTTGGGCCTGCCCCCGGCCCGTTACCTCGGCATCCAGCAACACCGGGGCGGCCCGCACCAGACTGGTTGTATAAACTCCTGCCGCCGCACATGGGGCGCTGGACACCAATAGCCCCAGGTCAAGTTTACCATCGCCATAGGTTTTCAAGCCGCAAAAAGTCGCCCCGGCCCGCCAGCCTTTAGGAGCTAAGACCCCCGCCGGATGATTGGGCAAAAAATCAAAATCGCTGGAATACACTTTCGGTTTTTGCATCTTTTCTCTCTAAACTTTTATTTTTATCGCTTCAAGAAAATGGTTGCCCCTAACGCCTCGACCCCGATGACCAACAGATTGAACAAAACCGCAATCGCGATTTGAACCGCCGCCCCCATCGCAGTTTGGCTGGTCGGGAAAGCCGTCGTTACCAGATAGCTGGAAATAAAGCAGATCGTCAGGAAGATGCCAAAGGTCAACAGCCCGGCCCCCAGCCAAAAATTAAGCCGCGAGTTATCGAGTTGGGCCTGAGCCTCGTCCGATTGCGGGTCAAAGCTCTGGCCCTGCTGATTGATAAATTGCAGCCGGGAACGGGCCATCAGTTTTTCCGCTCCGCCGCCCCACAACTTGCGAGCCAGATACAGCCCGATAAGCGCCCCGCCCACCGCCATCAAAGTAGCCTGACTTGGAAACAGCCCCTTTGATAGCCCCGCGATTATATCAAACGGCAACATCGCAATCATAAAGATGGGCAGAATTAGATTTGCCATAAAATTCTAGCTGTATATTTCTAGCATTGTATTTTATTCAAATAACGCTTTTACCGGCATCTTGAAGCCGGGCAGCACGTCCTCGCCGTCCAATTCCCCTTCCAGACCTATTACGTGCGAGGTCAATCCAGAACTCAACCTGTATACCTCGATGTTTTTGGAAAGCGGGCGAACTATCCATATCAGCTTTACGCCAGCTTGCAAATATTGAATTACTTTCTGCTCAACCTCGTACAGCACATCATATCTTGAAACTACCTCCACCGCGATGTCTGGTGCAAAAGTTAATTCTTCATCAAGCGGTACGGGCATCTTTTCGATACTGACATACGAGACATCTGGCTGACGTTTGGGCGGGTTATCAATAAACCGGTAAGTCGTAGAGGAATTCAGTACATATCCTAATTTGTTGGGGCGGACAAAATTATGCAGTTGGCTGCCAATTTCCATTCCGATTACTCCATGTAGTCCGCTTGCTATCTTCTCTTGCTCCTCTAGCAAATCCGGGTGAACTGTTTCGATAGCTTCGAGCGTCATAGTGCTACCCCCCAATATTGCTAGGCGACGACTGCCGCCCGGCGCTGCATATGTACCATTAAAACCGCAATATCCGCCGGGTTGACCCCTGATAGACGGGAAGCCTGCCCCAAAGTGGCGGGCTTGAACTGGGCAAGACGGGCTTGTGCTTCTTTTCGCAGACTGACAATCGCGCTGTAATCCAGGTCGTCGGGCAAGCGGGTGTCTTCCAGCCGCCGCATCTTGTCTACCGATTGCTCTTGCTTATCTATGTAAATGCGATATTTGCCCTCAATTTCGACCTGCTCGGCGACATCGGGCGTGACCGGGTGGCCCAGGAGGAGCGGCAGGGCGGCCCGGTCTACTTCGGGACGGCGCAGATAGTCGGTGGCCTTCATTCCTCGCTCGATGGTCGGCAGCCCGGCGGCGGCAAAAGCCGCATTCTGTACCGCCGAAGGTGCAAGCGAGGTAGTCGCCAGTTGCTTGAGATATTCTTCGATGAAATCGCGCTTGTTCTCCACCGCCAGATAACGTTCCCGGCTAATCAGGCCTAATTCGTAGCCCAGCGCAGTCAGCCGTAAATCGGCGTTATCGCTGCGGAGCAATAGCCGATATTCGGCCCGGCTGGTCATCAAGCGATACGGCTCTTTGATTTCTTTGGTCGTCAGGTCGTCAATCATCACCGCGATATAGGCCTGGTCGCGCTTGAGAATGAACGGCTCACGACTCTGCACCCGAAGGGAGGCATTAATCCCCGCCATCAGACCCTGACCAGCAGCTTCTTCATAGCCGCTTGTGCCGTTAATCTGGCCTGCCAGGAACAAATTGCGAATCCGTTTGGTCTCCATGCTGGCCCGAATTTCGGTGGACGGGACGGCATCGTATTCTACCGCATAGCCGAACCGCATAATTTCAGCCTTTTCCAGCCCCGGTATAGAATGAATCATCAGCAATTGAACATCCGCGGGTAGGCTGGTATTCGCGCCCTGGACGTAGACCTCCGTGGTCAGCCAGCCCTCCGGCTCAAGAAAAAGCTGATGGGCGGTTTTGTCGGCAAAGCGGACGATTTTATCTTCGATGCTAGGGCAGTAGCGCGGCCCGACTCCCTCGATGATACCGGTGAACATCGGGGCGCGGTCCAGATTGGCCCGGATGACATCGTGAGTATGCGGGTTGGTATGTACCACATAGCAGGGCAGTTGGGGTCGCCAGCCATCTAGTTGCGGATGCGGGTAAATCGTGGGGAAGGCGGGTGGAACGAGCGGCACGGGCTTATCGTCCTCGCTATAGCTGTAGCTAAAGGCCAGTGGCACATTGCTGCCGGGCTGAATGAGCGTCTGGGAGAAATCTATAGTTCGGGCATCAATTCGGGGCGGCGTGCCAGTCTTGAGGCGGTGCAACGGAAAGCCCAGCCCCGCCAGATTGTTGGAAACCTCAATCGAAGGCGCTTCCCCGGCCCGACCCGCCGAGGCAATCCAGTCACCCATAATGATGCGGCCCTTGAGAAAAGTGCCAGTGGTTAGGACGACGGTGCGTGCGCCGTAGGCCAGCCCATTGGCGATAATCACCCCCTGCACGGTGCGCTCCCCGGTGATTTCATCTTGCCGCACGACCAATTCTTCGACCTGGGCTTGCCGCAAGGTCAGATTGGGGGTGTTCTCGATAGTCTGCTTCATCGCCAGGGCGTAGAGCTTTTTGTCGGCCTGAGCGCGGAGGGCCTGAACCGCTGGGCCTTTGCCGGTATTCAGCACCCGAATCTGAAGCAGGGTGCGGTCAGTATTGCGGCCCATTTCGCCACCCAGGGCATCCACTTCGCGCACGACGTGGCCTTTGGCTGGCCCACCCACCGAGGGATTACAGGGCATCAGGGCCACGCTATCCAGATTAATTGTCACCAAAAGGGTGCGACTACCCATCCGGGCCGCCGCCAGCGCCGCCTCACACCCGGCGTGGCCCGCCCCAACTACGATGACATCATAGGTATCTACAAAAGTTACTGCCTGCATTTTAGTGTACTTCTTCTAATTTTTTATAATTCTTAATAAAAATCGCTTTAATAACGGCCTAATAGCGGCTTCGCTAACTCAAATCAGAGCCTTATTTTACCAGTTATGCCGGGCGATTGCTACTTTGGAAGCTACCAGCTATCGAATAACAAAACTATCAGCTTGATTTGAAGGGTTTCCCGCTTTGTGGTTTAATCCCTGTATAATAAGCTGGATGCAACCAATAAAGGATAAATCTGCTATTCAGGATTTACTGACCACTGACTACCGATCACTGACCACTTTTTCACAGGAGTTTGCCGCAAATGGGAATTGACCTATCCAAAAATCATTACTGGAATTATCACGGCCTGGAAACGCTGTTGGCTTGCAAACGTCCGATTACCGAATCACAGGACGAAACCCTGTTTATCGCAGTACACCAAATCTGCGAACTGGCTTTTCACCAGATTATCCTCGACCTCGACTTAACCTTGAAGGCACTGCGGGAAGCTCAAACCGGGGAAGCGGTCTACTTTCTTGACCGAATATTGGCCTTGTTTCGCACTGCCAATGCTACGATGCCTATCTTAAACGGAATGCGCGAGTTTTCGGCTTTTCGGGGCGCAATCGGGCCGACCAGTGGCTTTCAGTCGTTCCAGTTCCGGCAAATCGAAATTATGAGCGGCGTGCCAAAAGCCTACTGGCAGGGTGGAACTGCCGATGCCGAGGGCAATATACACGTCGCCGAAACCGAGTTTAATACTCGCTACGGCCCGCAGGTCGCCGACTGGTTCGCCACCTATCGGGAACACAACTTACGTCACTACTATGAAAATTTGCTTGAGCAAGCCAGGGGCCTTACTACCCTCGAAAAGCTCGAAAAGCTACGAGCTAGTCTGGAGCTAAACGAATTGCTGAAAAAGCTGGCGGCTTATGACAAGGCTATTTCGGGCTTTCATAGCGCCCATTTGAACCTGGCAATAAACCAGCTTGCCAAAGTTGGGGTAACAGTGGGAACGGGCGGAACGGTTTTTAACGAATATCTGGCCCGTTACTCGCAAGAGGTCGCCCCGCTTTTTCCCGGTCTCAATTCTGCCGCCAGCGAGAAAGAATAAAATGGCCCAGCAACCCGCCGAAAGCCAGGTGAGTTATTTCCCGCCCGGTTTGGACAATTATCAGAAATTAGCCAGGCGCGTGACCGATGCTACCTCGCCGGTGATTCTGGCAATTCCCACCTTTATTATATTGGCGATATTCGATCAAAACCGGCTTGGCCCGACCTATAATCCGGGGTTGAGCCTGGGTCTGGCGCTACTCTTTGGGGTGATTCTGCCCATCGTGATGGTACTGGCCTTAGTGTCGCTCCAAAAAATCGGAAGTCTCCATATTCCGGTGCGGCAAGAACGCTATTTGCCCTATCTGCTGGCAATCCTTATCTATGGGGTAGGTACATTAGTCCTAGACCTAAGCGTAGGGATATGTATGATAACGGCTCTGATGGGTTGTTACACTATTAATGCCGTCATCATTATGATTATTAATTTTTGGTGGAAAATCAGCGCCCACCTGACCGGGGTCGGCGGGCCACTCGCGGCCCTGACCCTGGTTATCGGCTGGTGGGTTGTGCCTTTATTCAGCTTGTTTGTAATTGTGGGCTGGGCGCGGCTCTACCTCAAGGCCCATACTTTGGGACAGGTCATCGCCGGAGGGTTTTTCGGTTATGGCTTTACCTTGCTGGAATTGCTAATTCTCTTTCGGGTAGCGTGGCAGTAAAATTTTAGGCAACCTGCACGCTGGAAGACTGCATATTGTCTGCCAAAAGCTGGTAGACCATAGCCCAGGCTTGGTGGGTAGCGGCAGTAAAATCTTCTCTTAAAACCTGTTCCAGCATCCAGAGTAAAGCCTGCGCTACTGTATCATAATCCTTTGGGTGAACTTTTTGATGATGTCAAAAAGTTCACCCTAATAATATCTTATACTCTTTTATCAATCGTGTTCCAGCCAGTTACCCCTGCGCGGCGCGGCCCTCCATTAGCACCCCGTCTTGCATCGTCACTACCCGGTCGCAGCGGGCCGCAATTTGAGCGTCGTGGGTAACAATACAGACCGTCAGGCCTAGCCGTTGGCGCAGTTCCGCCAGCAAGTCTAGAATTTCCAGCCCGCGATGACTATCGAGGTTGCCGGTTGGCTCATCGCCCAGCAAGAGG
>JBBRSG010000093.1:0-22953 GCA_038245615.1 Chloroflexia bacterium
ACCATCATAATTACTTTGGCCCGCGAATAGGTTTCCAGCCCCAGAAAACCTTTTTCGGCCTGCAAATTATCGAGTTCTACTTTGGCGGTGAGCATCCCGCCGGTAACGTTGATAACGCGGGCTGGGGCGCTGGCCTTGAGGACGGGCAACAGCAAGTGGGTGAGCAAAAACGGGGTAAGATGATTGCCGGCAAAGGTGGCCTCTATCCCATGGGCGGTCAGCCAACGGCTGGGATAAAGCCCGCCCACATTGTTGATTAGCACGTCCAAACGCTGATATTTCGCCATAAAAATCTGGGCCAGACGACGTATTTCAGCCTGACTCGACAGGTCAGCCAACAACAGGTCTATCTGGTCGTTGTCGCTCGCCCGCTTTAGCTCGGTGACGGTTGCTTCCCCTCTGGTTTTATCTTTGCCCGTTAGCACGATGTGCGCCCCCAACCGAGCCAATTCAATCGCGGTTTCTTTGCCGATACCGCCAGTTCCGCCGGTTATCAAAACTGTTTTGCTTTGCATTGAGTGCCAGCTATTTTAGTCGCGCCAGCCACTCAAAGGTATCGTCCCAGGCCCAACCCCCGGCTTGAGGCTGATAATCGGCAGCAGTGGGGTCGGCAAACTCGAAACCTGCGCCGGGATAACCATTGGCGGAAACCAGCCCTAAAGCGCCATCCGATTTGAGCTTATCGGCCCAGGTGGGGTCAACTTCGGCAGCGACTTCACCCCAATGCAGCAAAAGCGGCAGACTGACGCTTATTTCACGGCTTGGGCCGAGTGGATTAAAGAGAATGACCGCTTCAGGCCGGGCCTCGCCGCTTGCCAGGGTTTCGAGCACGGTAGTGGCCGCCGCCCCGCTCGCAATTATCGCCAGAGCGCCCGCTACTAAATCGGCTCGTTGCTCTATCAGATAATTTAGCGCGTCGGTCAGGGTCGGCCCATTTAGCTCGCTGAGAGGCAAAATAGCTCGAAAATCTTTTTCCGCCAGCCGCTCGGCGATTTCGCGTCCGCCCGCTCCGGGCCATAAGACCAGTACCGTCCCCGGCGTAATTCCCTCTCGCTTTTCCGGCCCGGCTAGATAAATATCCAGCGATTGACCGGGCAGATTTAGCTGCTCAAGGCTGACCTCAATCGTAACCACTTTCGGGACAGGCGGGGACGGGAGACGAACCGGGGCCAAAGTCGCCAGCAAGTTGCGGTAGAAATGCTTGCCGCGCTTGCTCACTTCGCCTAGAAACCAGAAATTGTCCATACCGTTGACAACCCCACCGACCACTGGCAAGAAAGTCGCCCAACTGGTTTTGGCAAAATCTACCGTCAGATAAGCCGAAAGCTGCTTGAGGGTGCAAGCTCGGACTAATTGACTGTAGTTATCAGGCGATTGCAACAAAAAGCGGGCCAAATCGAAGGTTTCGAGGCGGCGCTGTCCAATAACCACCGTTTCCATGCGGCAGGCGAAAGCGAAGGCCAACAGTTCAACCGTCTGATAAGTTTCGCCACTGACTTCAAAGCCATAGGATTGGGCAACTCCATTAAGACAGCGCAAGGCAAAATAGACGTTAGCAGTAATATCAGCCGGGATAGTAGCAAAAGCCGCCAAACCGCCGGGTAAGCCCGCCACCAAACCCGAACCAGTCGCCCCGGCCCGGTTAGTACTGAGAAAGCTGTCCGCCAGCCGGTCAAGTTCGCCGAGCGGTATCGAGCGCAAATCGGTGATGGTCGCCACTCGCCGACCACGTTTGGCGGCCTGAGCCAAGACCTCGGCGGGCTTTACCTGACCATTTTGCAGCGACCACTCAATCGCTTTGCCCAGGGTTTCGGTCAGCTTGCCGGTTTTATCTTCCGGGGCAGCCTGGGCGTTGGGCAAACCTTCCTGCGCCGCGCAGTACGGGCAAAAAATCACCGCTTCGGAATTAGCCTTACCGCACTTCCCGCACGCCCATAAATAATAAACCTGTTCGCCCGTCGCTTCCAATCTTGTCTATCCTCCCAACTTGCCGGATTCCCCTTTGCAATATATCATAGGGCCAGTCAAAGCAGCAATTAATCAAAGCGAACAGAAAGGAAAGAGTGTAGTTGGCACTACAGACTACCGTAGGGCCGCACCTCTATACTGCCACTATGAGCGTAATTTATGACCGCACTGCCAATAATACTGCCGCGCTTCAGGTAGGCATCGAAGGCCGGCCTACCGTCAAAGCCCTGGAATATGCCGCCAGTTGTCAGGCAGAATTGGCGAACTCTCGGCTAAATCCCACCCGTCGGGCCGAACTGGAGGAAGATTACCGCAAGCTCCAGCAGGCCCATTTTCTAGTCCTCAACGAGGTCAACCATTACTTTTTGGATGAAGGCCCAAAAGACGGGGTGCCGATAGTCTTTATTCACGGCTGGGATTGCTCAAGCTTCTGGTGGCACAGCACCACCCGCAGCCTGAATGCCGCCGGATACCGCACGATTAACTATGATTATCGCGGGCATGGCTTCACCGACGACCCGGTGAACGACGAATACACCGTCGCGGCGATGGTAGCCGACCTTGCCGGGCTGGTTGACCATCTCGGTTTGAAAAAATTTCACGTTTTTTCTTTTTCAGTCGGGGCAGTCGTCGCCACCGCCTTTGCCGCCCAATACCCGGAACGAGTAGCCAGCGTCGCTTTCTTCAACTACGGGCTTTTCGGCTATAATCCGCGGATCGAACAGGTCGGGCCGAAAGCCCTGAGCTTTATTTTCAGTCGGGTGCTGAAACAGGTCAAAGCATGGCGACCAGTTTACGGCTATGTGCGGTTGACCCTGGTCAAGAACGCGGTTTCGCGCCGCGATATTCAATACGGCATGTTGAGCCTCAAGGATACTTCCCAACGGGCCAGCTATCACACCGCCCGCTCGGTCATGTCCAAAGTGGTACTTTCGGAACTTCCTGGCTGGGCTAAAGCCCTGACCATGCCGACATTATTAGTGGCGGGGTCGCACGACAAAGTTATCAGCCGCAAGAGCGCCGAAAATCTGGCGGCTCTTTTGCCGGATTGCACCTATTTCGTGATGCCCCACTGCGGACATCTCATTCTGGGCGAACTACCCGACCAGGTGGCGGCCCTCCTGAAAATGCACCTGAAACAAGTCGGTTAAAGGATGTGGCAATTCAACCAACCAGGTACTCGCTCTGGTGCTAAAGAGAGAAAAGATGACTGAACTTTTAGAAGAAACTACGCCGGTAAAAGCCGAACACCCGGCTACCAATGGCAACGGCAATTCCAAACCCAAAGCCGCCTCCAAACCAAAAAATAAGCCAGTCGAGGAAATCGAAAAGCGCTATGTCTATCCCTTCGCGGCAATCGTGGGTCAGGAGGAGATGAAACGCTCGCTATTGCTCAACGTAGTTGACCCTCGCATCGGCGGGGTGATGATTATGGGCCATCGCGGAACAGGCAAAAGCACCATCGTGCGGGCGCTGGCAGATTTATTACCCCCCCTTAAAGCGGTAGAAGGTTGCTTTTATGGCTGCGACCCTGACCCGGCCCGCCGGGGGGCGCTCTGCCGCGACTGCCGCGAGAAGTTGGCGGCGGGGCAACGCCTGATAGCTCTTCCTGCCCCCGTACCAGTGGTAGATTTGCCGCTAGGCGCAACCGAAGACCGGGTGTGCGGCACGATAGACATCGAAAAAGCCCTTTCGCAAGGAGTAAAAGCCTTTGAGCCGGGGTTACTGGCGAAGGCAAATCGTGGCTTTTTGTATATAGATGAAGTCAACTTGCTGGAAGACCATTTGGTAGATGTGCTGCTGGACGTGGCGGCGGGTGGCGTGAACACCGTCGAGCGGGAAGGTATCAGCGTGCGCCATCCGGCCCGGTTCGTACTGGTGGGCAGTGGCAACCCCGAAGAAGGCGATTTGCGCCCTCAATTGCTTGACCGCTTTGGGTTGCACGCCCGAATCGTGACGATTCTGGATTTGGAGCAACGGGTCGAAATCGTGCGGCGGCGGCAGGCTTTCGAGCTGAACCCGGCCTCATTTATGGCAGAATGGGAGGCCGAGCAAGAAAAATTGCGCGACCAGATAAAGAAAGCCCAACGCCTTTTACCCCAGGTCACGCTATCTCAGGAAGTACTATTAAAAATCGCCGAATTGTGCTTGCTACTGGGGATTGACGGACATCGCGGCGAACTGACGATAGCGCGGGCGGCTTCGTCGCTGGCGGCTCTCAACCATCACAAAAAAGTTACGTTGGAAGATGTCAAACAGGTCGCCGGGCTATCGTTGCGCCACCGTCTGCGAAAAGACCCGCTTGATAATACCGATAGCGGGATAAAAATAGAGCAAGCCGTTCAGAAACTGTTAGCCTGAGATGGCCGATGCCTCGGAAGAAAATCTTAAAGCCCCTCGACCCGACCCAGTTTTCAAGCTGCTCACTCGCCAGGAAGCCGAAAGACACGGGCTGCAATTGGGCGAAACCGAGGTGCAATATAGCACTTTAGCCGATTTGGTATTGCTCGTGCCACCCGAAGCCTCGCTACAAAATACGATGTTCGATTTTTTTCGTCCGGTAAATGTGTTAGAATTCAAAAGTCAGGGCGACCAACTTGACCTGAAAGAGTACATCAGGAATCAGATACGTACCGATATTCAGTTTTTGCGGGGCAAAGAATTGGAATATCGAAACGTGCTGAATGTAATCGTATCTTCGCGCCGCCCGAAAAGTTTCCTGGAATATGCCTCTCAGGTCGGAGTGGCTTTCACGCCAGAGATCGGGAAGCCCTGGTTATTGCGTGGACAGGTCGGATTTCAGGCCGTGGCGATTGTAATCTGTAGTGAGCTTCCATTGGAAGAACGCTATTATCAATGGCTGGTCTTTGCCCCGACTGATACTCTCAAATGGCGCAATTACGTCATCGCCCTTTTTCGCAAACAAAACCAGGAGCTATTGCGATATATCAAGACTATGAGACCGAAGGAGTACAGTATGATTAATAGTGAGGCTGAGATCGTTGAGCTATTAAAAGCCGAGGGGTTTATAACTGCTGAATATGAAGCTTGGGTCGAACAAGAGCTTATGGAAGCTACCAGGCGTACATGGCCACGTATCTCCAAACAACATCCTGAAGTTATCAACGAGCTACTTTCCCAGTTGCCTCCTGAAGAGCGCCTCGCAGGGCTTGACCCCGAACAGCGCCTCGCGGGGCTTGACCCCGAACAGCGCCTCGCAGGGCTTGACCCCGAAGAAGAAAAGGAACTTTACCGGAAGCTCTCTGAAAAGTTCAAGGGCGAATCTCCTAATTAAATTGAAGTGGAAATCAGTAAAAGCCGAACTATAGCCACTTCACAATGTATTTTCTAAGCGGGAGTTTTAGGGATAATAGCCGGGTTTTATCTTCGGGGTCGAAGCCACCCAGCCAGCGGAACACTAGCACGAAGATAGTTACCCCCAAGGCGGTTGCCCCAAAGGTAACAGGCCAGTTGACCGGCAAAAAGAGGATTGCCGCCAGCAAAGGTAGGCCAAAGGCTAACGAAGCCTTTAGCACTTTCCAGAAGAAGCGCATAGGATAGAACAAACCAAGCGTCCGGCGCAAGAAGAACATGGCGACCATACGCGAGCCAACCGCCATTATACCCATAATACACACCGCCGCAATTACATTCCAGTGCAAGACTGCCGCCAGAATTAGTAGCGGGCCGACCAGCAAGGGCAAAATCCGCGAAATCAGCACCAACCGATAACGCTCGTAGACCTGCAAGATAACCATCGGTAAGCTGATAAGAGCTTCACTAAAAGTGAACAAAATGGTCAGCACGGTGGCCCAGGCCGCTAAACTCAGGTCAGGAGTGGTCAAAACTGCATCTTCGCTTTTTCGCAAAAAGAGCAACTCGGTCAGATTGCGGGCCAGAACAATTGCCCCAACCGCACTGGGCAGCAGAATAAAAATTTGCAGTTTACTGAGGGAGCTATAAGCCGCTTGAAGCTGGTCAGGGCGCTCCTCGGCGTGAATCGAGGAAAAGAGCGGGGTCTGCACTCCGACAAACGGGGTCAAAAGCATCTTTAACAATTGCTTGATAAAGCTATATATCAGCCGGACGAGCGCCACCGTCAGAAATTCGCCATAAAAAGCGAAAACCAGAATGGCAAACGGCGCATCATAAAACCAGGCCGAAATATTAAAGAAGTACATCAGGGCGGCGTATTTAGTAAAGCGTCGCCAGATATTTTCTTTGCGACGGGGTGGGGCGGTAGTTTCAGCCCCTTTCAGCGGGGCGGGTTCGTTGGCGGCAGAGAGTTCGCGCTCCTGTCGGGCGATTTCGGCAGCCTCCTGCGAAGCGAGCCAGGCCTGCCAGCCCGCGATACCGACGCTAATCGTAGTGGTAATCAACAAAGCTAGAATTACGCCCATTACTTCCAGATGGAAGGGCCAGACAATCAGGGCCAGGGTCAAGAGGGGGTTCAGAACCGTCACCACTATATCCATCACATTGGTGATTTTCTGCTTGAAAAAGCTGTACAAAACTTGAGTGCAAATGTCGTAGATTGCGCCCAGTACCAACAAGACGCAAATCAGAGCCAGATATAACCGACCATATTTTCCTAGCCCAAACCATTCAATTAGGGAGTCAGCCGTTGCCACCATACCGACAATCATTATCGCCAGCAATGCCAGCTTGAGAATGGTAATCGTGGTCAAAAAACGGCGCAAAGCTCCCCGTCCTAGCTCTCTTTCGACCTGACCGACGAAGCGCGGCAAAGCCCGTTCAATGCCGAGGTCTACCAGCATTCCGAGGGTTGCCAGCATCGCGGTGACTGCCGCCAGACTGACATATTGAGTACGCGGGAAAAGCTTGACGATTATCAGGGCCACAAAAAGCGATAGCCCGGCTTTCAGGGGCAAAAAAACAATATTCCAAAAAAGCGCCCAGCCCGCCCGCTTGCCCAGCGAGGAAGCCGCCGTAAGTTTGGATTCAGGCTCTAACGTCGGGGCAGATTCCTGGGTAGCAGTGAGTTTATCAACCTTCATAATGAATAAATTGCGTTACCTAAATTAAATGAAATAAGTTATTGTGGAACAAGGTGGCCCGACTTCCAAGCAAGCAAGTTTGTTATTGACATCGGAATGGCAGTATAACACGCTGCTAACAGGCCGCGCAAACCGAGTAGCAGTAATCAGAAAAGAGCAACGTGAAGACCAAAAGTGCAATTCTTAAAGAAAGAGCAGTTCATCTGCCTTTTGCGGCAGTAGTTGGGCATACGATGGCAAAGCAGGCCATGTTATTATTGGCAATCGAGCCGCGCCTGGGCGGGGTCATTCTGGCGGCCCGACCTGGAACGGCTAAAACCACCCTGGCCCGTAGCTTTCACACTCTGTTACCGGCAATTGAAGTTATCGCTGGATGCGCGTCGCATTGCGACTCCTCGCGCCGCACCGATTGGTGCAGCGAGTGTCGCGCCAAATATGCCGAAGCTTCGCCGCCCATAACGATGGTCGAGCCGCCTTTTATCAATCTGCCCTTGAATATAACCGAAGACCGCTTGTTGGGAGGGTTGGCCCTCGAAGCTACCCTGCAACAAGGCCGCCGGATAGCCGAGCGGGGAGTTCTAGCCGAGGCTAATCGCGGTATTCTGTATTGCGATGAACTAAATTTGTTGGACGACGGGTTGGCGAATTACCTGATGGATGCGGTCAGCCGGGGACGTTTGGCCCTGGAGCGAGAAGGCTTGAGCGGCGATTATCCCACCGGGTTTGCTTTGATTGGCACTTTCGACCCGGACGAGGGCCAGATTCGGCCTGGTTTGCTAGACCGAGTGGGCATGGTG
This sequence comes from Chloroflexia bacterium, assembly GCA_038245615.1. Taxonomy (GTDB): domain Bacteria; phylum Chloroflexota; class Chloroflexia; order Chloroheliales; family Chloroheliaceae; genus 54-19. Next base: position 7,784 of record JBBRSG010000093.1, read on the forward strand.
GTTTCGGCGAATCCCCTCGACCGGCCCGAAGCACGGGTCGAAATTATGAGTCGGGCGCTGGCTTTTGACCGCGACCCTGCCGCTCTCGAAGCTGAATTCGCCGACGAAACCGACCTGATGCGCTCCCTGATTGCCGCCGGACGCGAACAGTTGCCCCAGGTGAATATCAGCGACGAGCAGCGGATGGCCCTGAGCGAAATTGCCTTGCGGCTGGGAGTACCGGGCAACCGGGCCGATTTGTTCGCGGTGCGAGCGGCTTTGGCGGCGGCAGCTTTGGAAGGCCGAGCCGAAGTGGACGAGGACGACCTCAAGTTGGCGGTGCAACTGGTTTTGTTCCCACGTGCTACCCGCCTGCCTGAACCCGAACCGCCCGAAGAAGAGGAAGAACCACCGCCACCCGAAGAAGAACCGCCCGACCCCGAAGACCAGGAGCAGGAAGAAGACCCGGCCCAGCAACAGCAGCAAGAGCCGGAATTGGAAGATTTGGTATTGGCGGCGATGAGTGCTGAAATCCCGACTGATATTCTGGCGATGGTACAAGCCCGGCAGATACGGGCCAAATCGGGCAGCCGGGGGGAAGCCTACAACTGGAAGCGGGGTCGCCACGTCCAGAGTGTCGCTGGCAAACCCGGTCAAGGCCGCATCGCTATCATTGATACCCTGCGGGCCGCTGCTCCGTTTCAGGCGGTCAGGGGTCGGGAGTTGGGGATTGAGGGTCAGCGGTCGGGGGTCGGGAGTCAGAGAGGGACCACTAAAGTCGAAATTCGGGCGGATGACCTGCGGCTCAAGCGTTACAAGGATAAGGCCGGGGTGCTGTTTATTTTTGTGGTGGATGCCAGTGGCTCGATGGCCCTCAATCGGATGCGCGAGGCGAAAGGGGCTGTCACCCAGCTTTTGCAGCAGGCTTATGTCCACCGCGACAAGGTGGCCTTGATTGCCTTTCGCGGGCGCGAGGCCGAAGTATTGTTGCCGCCCAGCCAGAGCGTTGAACTCGCCAAACGCTCGCTCGACATCTTACCGACAGGCGGCGGTACGCCGTTGGCCTCGGCCCTGATGACCAGCTACCGCTTGAGCCAGCAAGCCCGCCAGCAGGGGATAAATAAAACTATGATTGTGCTGATTACCGATGGGCGCGGGAATGTGTTGCTGCGGGAAGACGAAGATACCGCCACTTTGAATAAAGAGGCCCGCAAAACCCGCGCCGCCGAAGAAGTGGCCCAACTTGCCGGAGTGCTGGCGGCAGAGGGGCTTTCGGCGGTAGTGCTGGACACCCAGACCAGCTTTTTGAGCAAAGGTGAGGCTAACGCCCTGGCCCGACAACTCGGCGCACGTTATATCTATCTACCTCGCGCCGATGCTCGCACTATCGCCGGAAACGTTTCTAGTGCCGCCGAGGAAATAAGGTAAAGCAGTGGTCAGTGGTCAGTGGTCAGTAGTCAGTGGTCAGAGAAATGCTGAGTGCTGAGTGCTGAGAAATACCGCAAGCAGTTGGCATTTTAATTCAAAACTCAAAACTATTCTACTGACCACTGACCACTGACCACTGACCACTATTTAAAGGAGGAGAAAACTTATGACAACTGAGGTTATGCCTGTTATCGAAACTTCACGCTACCAGACTTCCCAAACCCTCTTTGAGGAGGCCCAAAATTATCTAGCCGGGGGCAATTCGCGGCTGACGGTTTATCATAAACCTCACCCGATTTATTTGCGGGAAGGGCGCGGCTGTCAGGTCTTTGACGTAGATGGTAACGTCTATCTGGATTTTATCAACAACTATACCTCGCTGATACATGGTCATGCCCATCCCGAAATTGAAGCGGTCACAATTGAGGCTCTGCGGCGCGGGACAGTCTTTGCCGCCACCACCGAGGCCGAACTAAATCTAGCCCGCTTGTTGTGCCAGCGATTACCCGCCGTTGAGCAAATCCGTTTCACTAACTCCGGCTCAGAAGCAGTGATGGTGGCGATAAAAGCCGCCCGCGCCTATACCAACAAACCAGCCATCGCCAAATTTGAAGGCGCATATCACGGTTGCTACGATTTTGCCGAAGTCAGTCAGGCCTCCAGTGCCGAAAACTGGGGCGAAGCCGACCACCCTATTTCGACGGCCTATTCCAGAGGTACGCCCCAGAGCGTTTTGGATGAGGTAGTGGTGTTGCCCTTTAATCGCCCGGACGAATGTATCGCGCTCTTGCGCCAACATCAAACGCGGTTGGCGGCGGTGCTACTTGACCCCCTTCCGGCCCGGTTGGGTTTAATCGAAGGGCGACCCGATTTTCTGGCGGCGCTCCAGGCCGAATGTAAAGCCCTGGGTATTTTGCTGATTCTGGACGAAGTAATCAGCTTTCGGCTGGGCTATCACGGCGCACAGGCGGTCTACGGACTTGACCCGGATTTGACCACCCTTGCCAAAATCATCGGCGGCGGCTTCCCAGTCGGAGCGGTCGGCGGCAAACGAGAAGTGATGGCGGTCTTTGACCCGACTCACGGTAAACCGGCCTTTCCACACGGCGGAACTTATAACGCCAACCCCATCAGTATGACCGCCGGGCTAAAAGCGATGGAACTGCTGACTCCGACAGAATTCGAGCGGCTGAACGAGCTGGGCGAACAGACGCGGGCCGGACTGCGCGAGGTCATTGCCCGACTGGGAATAGACTGGCAGGTCGCGGGCAGTGGTTCGCTCTTCCAGCTTTTGCCGCATACCACGCCCTTGACCGACTATCGTTCCGGTCTGCCTACTCCGGCCCAGGCCGCGCAAGTCGCTCGCTTGCATCGCGGGTTGCTTGACCAAGGTATCTTTATGAGTTCGTCGGGGATGGGCTGCCTTTCCACCCCTATGCGCGGCAGCGAGGTAGAGGAATTGGTCGCCAAAGTTGAGCAAACCCTGGCTTCTATCTAATTTTATTAGCCATAAATATGGCTATGATCAAAAAGATTTTTGGAGCAGGACTTTAGCTTGAAATCGGCTGCAAGCCCGGAAGATTTATATCTTTGAAAAAATTACGGCGTAATTTTTTTCAAAGATATAAAAACCATGCTTTGGTGGTATATCAAAAGTTTCGCCATCCCAGAAAAATTGACTAAACGAAAGTCTTATGGAGGGTAAGTTTGACCTTTGGGGCTTAAAGGGGTAGAATCAAATTTAGTGCAACTTAGCGACTGGTTCGTGCGTTTTCTAAATTAGCAAAGTTGACCAGACCGAATAGCTGAAAGAGACCAGGCTTAAACCGCCGGGAAAAATATATTTACATGAAACTGGCGATTCAGATACCCTGCTATAATGAGGAAGAAACTTTACCCCAAACCCTTAACGATTTGCCGCGCCCCGACCAAATTGCGGGCATAGATGAAATCGTCATCGTGATTATTGACGACGGCTGCTCGGACCGCACCGTCGAAATCGCCCGCGCCTGGGGACATGAACACCATTACCCCATGGTTATCGCCCGCCATACTCGTAACCGGGGCTTGGCTGCCGCTTTCAAGACCGGGCTAAACACCTGTCTGGCTCTGGATGCCGATATTATTGTAAATACCGATGCCGACAATCAGTACCCCGGTCAATATATTCCCAATCTGGTGCAACCGATTCTCTTGCGGCAGGCCGATTTGGTGATTGCTGACCGCCAGACCGACCAGATTCCCCATTTCAGCCCCCTCAAGAAACAATTCCAGCGCTGGGGGAGCGGAGCAGTCCGGGCTTTTAGCGGCTCGACTGTGCCGGACGCTGTGAGCGGTTTTCGGGCCTTCAGCCGGGAAGCCGCCCTGAGCATGAACGTTGTCACCCGCTACACCTACACTATCGAAACCATTTTCCAGGCCAGCAAAAAGAACCTGGCGATTACCTCGATTCCGATAGTCACTAACCCTGTGACCCGTGAGTCGCGGCTGGTCAAGGGCATGTGGAATTATGTCAAGCGGATGGCGGCGACCATCGTGCGGATTTACGCCATGCACGAACCGCTCAAGACCTTTTCCTATATCAGCTTTCCATTTTTTCTGCTGAGTGTCCCGATTATCGTCCGCTTTTTGTGGTTAGCAGTTACCGAGAAAAACGGCAGCATCGGGCATATTCAATCGCTGCTTTTGGGGAGTGCCTGTTTTATCGTCGGGGTAATTATTCTGCTGATTGGCTTGCTGGCTGACCTTATCAGCAATAATCGGCGTTTGATCGAGGATGCGCTCTTTCGTATCAAAAAAATTGAGCTGGATGTCGAAAAACACAAGGCTAACGAAATCCAGCTTTTAGAAGAAATCCGCGCTCTGCGGGCCGACCTCAAAACTCCCCCGGCGGTTTCACCCCAGAAAAGCCCAGCGGCTACTACCGCGACCAATGGCAACGGGACAAATGGCAAGGGGGCAAACGGAAAATTACCCCATTCTCTTAATCCCCATTGGCTCGAAGAAGCTCAGGTCGAAACTATCGAAGTCGAGTAATCACCCCGTATTATTTCGCCCAAAAAGCCATCATACCGGGGGCAACCGCCAAAAATTTGCCGCTGTCCGGGCCTTCGACTGGCATTACATAAATGGTGGGAATCGGGTCGTCCGGGCCTTGAGTGGCAAGCGCGGTTACTTCGCTTTTGGAAAAACCGCTAAACACCAGGGCTTTGCTATCCGGCGACCAGACCGAATTTGACTGAGCGTACTGGTCGAAATAGCGGAGTAACTGAATCCAGGCATCGCTCGGTATCCATTCGGCTAGAGCCGTCGCTTTTTTGGTGGTCAGGTCATAAACTTTCCAGGTTATCAGGCTACCCTCATCGTTCAGACCGATATAGGCCAGCTTTTTGCCATCTGGCGACCAAAAGAAGCTGGCGACTGGCTCATTGACTATCTGGGTTGCGGTCAGCTTGCCGGTGGCTGCCGGAGTAGTGTCCAGTTCGGCTAAGGCAATCCCCTTGTATAGTCCCTGACTGCCGGAGAGTTGATAGGTCAGCGCCAGTTTATTACCACCGGGCGACCAATTAAAGGTTGCGCCTCGGCCCGGCACTTCCAGCACTCCAATGGCGCTGCCGGTTTTATCGTTAATCGAAATTTCCTCGTTGCCGCTTTGCGAATTTAAGACGGCATAGGCCAGCCGCGAGCCATCTCCCGAAAAGGCCGGGCTGCGGAAATTGCTGGGGCTGGCCTTTATCGGGACAGCCTGAGCTTTGGCATCCTTCGCCGCCAGCACGGTCATAGTATTGGTGGAGGTATTGGCACTGGCGCTCTGGGCGTGAATCGAAAGTTGCTGACTATCCGGCGACCAACCGGTATAGATAACATTGCCCTGGGCCACCGTGCGAGGGGTAGCCGCCCCTTGAGCCGCTTCCACCAACCGCAATTCCAGGGCGCTGGATTGGCTGCTCAACAAGAGCGAAAGCAAATTGCCGTCGGGCGACAAGCTTAAAAATATCGGTGAGTCGGGGCTGGTATCCAGCACTTTATAGGAACTCTTGCCGTCTTCCGCCACGATAAATACGTCCGAGCTTACGACACTCCCGCCCTTAATGTTAGAACCAAAAACCGCCAGCTTGCTGCCATCCGCCGCCCAGGTAGGCCAGTTGTAAAGCACCCCGTCTACCGTTTGGCTGGGCTTGACCCCGACCTTACCCAGCACCAGTTGGGGTTGATTGCCATCAAAGCGATAGGTATACAGCGCACTTTCCGGCCCTAACAGACTTATTTTCCCGGCAAAGCCAGTCGGGGGCTTTATCGTGCGTGGGGTTACAGTCGCTCGCGGGGTTGGGGTAGCCGTCACAGTGCGGGCCGCCGAAGTAGGGGTACGGGCTGCCGCCCCGGAAGTGGTCGGCCCGACAAACGGGGTTGCGGTGACATCAGTACGAGCCACCGCCGAAATAGCCGCCGCCGAAGTGGAAGCCGCCGGAGCAGCGGTAGGGGTCGGCCCAGCCTTAGCGGTAGTAGAAGCACTGGCGGTTGGTAAACTCAGGGCCACTTCGGTGGGAGTCTGACCACAGGCCATCACCACTAGACTTAGAAGCACAAGCATAGCCGGTAATATCCCGACTTTTATATATTTTCCAGGCATCACATTCACCCTATCTTTATTGGTATCTGCCAATATTGTAATAAATGGTTGGGTATATACTTCGGCCTGGCACAAGCGGAACGAGGAGGCCGATTTGCGTGAAGCCTATTTTAATGGCCTGCTTCGCTTCTGACAAGGGCAGACCGCACGGGGTCGGGTTGGGGTTTGGTAATTAGCGGTTTAGAAAATAAAAACTTGAGGTTAGTTGAGTAATTGCTTAATTCAGGCTTATCTTGAGGCGCGATGGCTCTGCATTCGCTGCCACAGCAAGTACATCGCCCGGTTGTACACCAAATCGTATGCTCCGGCGTAGCGCACTACTTCGCCGCCAAAGCCTTGCTTGAAGCGGTAGACCCCCCACAGGCCATCCCGAACATTCTTTTGGTCAAGGGTTTCGTTTTCGTGACCGACCTCATCCGGGCTGATTTCGTCGGGGATACCCCAAAAATCGTACCAGCGTGCGCCGTTCTCTTTGGCCCAGGACATGGCTTGCCACTGCAAAAGATAAGTCGCCATCTCGCGGCGGTGTTCATCACTGCTTGCACCATAGAAATAGGCGGCTTCCCCGCCGTAGGTAAAGACCATCACCCCGGCGATAATCTGGCCCTCGAATTCCGCCAGCCACAGCGCCCCATTACCGCTGCCTTCAGGCGAGGTGCGGAAAGCCTCCCACACATCCCGGTAATAGTCCGCCGAATGGATGCCAAAATGGTCGCGCTGTCCGGTCTGCTCCATCAGCTTATAAAAGCCCTCGAAATCCGCCGGGTTGGCGGGGTCGGCCTGACGGCATTTTACTCCACGCCGCTCGGACAGTCGGATATTGTAGCGGGTCTTGTTTTTCATGCGCTCCAGCCACTTTTCACGAGCGTCAGTCAGGTCTACCCGAATCGTGCTGCGGGGCTGGATTGTTTCGGAGGAAGGTTTGAAACCGTATTCTTCCAGCAAAGTGGGGTTAAATTGCGGGTCAAGCGCAATATTCGGCTCAATTTTGAGGTAGATAGCCCGGCGACGGCGGGTCACTTGTCGCAAGTTCTGGAAGAGCGCCGCCACCAATTCGCGGTTGGCCCAATCTACTACCGGGCCTTTGGGGATATAGGCCACGCTCAGGCCTGCCATTTCGCGGAAAAGCACCTGCGCCCCCGCTAAGACTTTGTCGCTGCCCGGTTCGGTGATAATCAGGCGCATAGCCGGCCACTGATGACGACGCTTGAATTCGCCCCAGGCATAGCTTTGGAGTAAATGCCCGTTGGGATGGGCCAGAACAAAGCTATCCCAACGGCGACGCTGGCCTGGCCCGGCCAAAATTGTGCCGGTCAAAGGGGTGGTGCTAATCAAACTACTCAATATAGCTAATTACCTGCGTTGTGTTGCGGGATACCTAACATCGAGAGGCCCGAATGTTGCCCGGCAAGATGTTGCCGCTCAGATTCCATAAGCGGATTTTGGATACCACCGCGACAGCCGCCGTTACGGAAAATGTCGGGAATAGTAGCAATTTCGGTAAAGTGGTCTACCAGATTAATCAGCTCGTTTGAGGTGCTGATACCAAAGCTAATCAGCTCAAACCGCACTCCCCGGTCTTGTACCGCGCTGACCAACCGGGCAAAATCGCCGTCCCCACTGACCAGTACCACCACATCCAGATTTTCGGACATCAGCATCATATCTACCGCAATTTCAATGTCCAGATTAGCTTTGATGCGCCCGGTATCATATTTATGAATATCTTTGCAGACTACCTTATAGCCGTTGGCGCTCAGGAAATCTATAAATTTTTTCTGGCTATTATTTTCCGGGTCAATTCCGGTATAGGCCAGGGCGCGGATTAAATCTCGACCTCGCATCGAGTAATCCAGTAGACGGCAATAATTAACCTCTACTCCCGCGCTCTTGGCGGAATAAAAGAGATTTGATACATCTACAAAAACGCCTACGTTTTGTCCCATAACCACCTCAATACTTTCTTTACAGCTTTTTTCTATAAGCTCTTTTACAAAGCTTTCTAAAATTTTCTTTTTAATATTATAGTCTATCCTGGCCCAAAATAAACCACATTTTCAGGCAATTTTGGTCTCATTTTCAGAACTTTGAGGGCTAAACCTGTCTCAAATGAATTTTAAGAAAATAATCCGAGTATCCTTAGAGCGGAGTTAGTGCTTGACCGCCAGCCCAAATCTAGCCTAATCACCCGAATTTTGCTAACCCAGCGATACTCGGATTATTTTCTTAAAATTCATAAGCTGCCCCCATGAGATAGGCTCTAAGCCTCTAGCTCTTTCTGGATAACCTCACCCAGTCGCCGCAGACCAGTTTCGATTTGGTCGAGCTTGACGAAGCTGAAGGCCAAACGGATAGTATGGCGACCACTCCGGTTGGCAAAACAGGCCGGGCCGGGCAGATAATTTACCCCGGCTTCGACAGCTTTGGGCAACATTTTAACAGTATCTATCTTTTCCGGCAACTCTAACCAGATAAAGAAGCCACCCTGGGGGCTGGTCCAGCGCGACCCTTCCGGCATGTAGCGTTCCAGTCCGGCTAAGGTGCGGTCACGCTTGCGGCGATAAATGTCTATCAGTTTTTTGGTGTGGGCTTCCAGTTGCCCGTTTTCGGCAAACTTGGCGGCGATATAACCGGCAAAAGGATTTGTGCCGCCGTCATCTTTGAGCGAGGCCATCTTGCTGATTAACTCCGGTGGCCCACCAATCCAGCCCAACCGCAACCCCGCCGCCAACGTCTTGGAGAACGTACCGCAGTGCATCACAATGTCATTCTCATCCAGCGTCCACAACCAGGGCGGGGTTTCACCCTCGAACAGCAACCCGTGATAGGCATCATCTTCCAGAATTAGGACTTGATGACGGCGAGCCACTTCCAGCACTGCCTTGCGCCTTTCGAGGTCAATTGTCACCCCGGTTGGGTTCTGAAAGGTCGGGATAAGATAGACAAACTTGACCTTCTTGCCCGCCGCCTTGAGTTCGGTCAGCTTGGCATCCAGGGCCGCAACATTAATCCCGTCGGCATCCAGGGGGGCTTCGGCGATTTCGGCCTCGTAGCCCTCGAAAGTCCGTACCGCTCCCAAAAAGGTCGGCGCTTCGACTACAATGCAATCACCGGGGTCAATCAGCAAGCGGCAAACCAGCGAAATCGCCTGACTTGAGCCGGAAGTAATCAGCAGTTGCTGAGGGGTCAATTCTAACCCCTGGTCTTTCTTGATAAATCCTAGCAAGTACTCGGAAAGCGGGGTAGGTGCGCCGTACTGCAAGGCTTTAGCGGCCTGGTCTTTCATCACCGCCGCCGCCGCCGCCGCCAATTCCGCCGCCGGAAACGAATCCTCATCCGGCAAACCATAGACAAACGGGATTACATCGCCCATGCGTCCCGGCCCTAACGGAGGTGGCAAATTTACCGCCCGGTTCGCCAGAAGGCTAGTAGTCCAGTCATTCGATTTGGTATCATTCGCTGCGATTGTCACTTGTTTCTCCCTCTCTTAAATAATGCGATTTAGTATAATCAGGACTTTGGCTTGCAAAGCGCCTCAACCCCGGAAAAGTTATATTTGAAAAATTTACACCGTAAATTTTTCAAATATAACCAACGGTTTGGGGGTTTAGCCTTATAATCCTCAATTCAGAAAATCGTTCCAAGCCAAAGTTCTAATAAATATTATTAGCCAAAAAACTGGGCTACCTTCACCAGAAAACCTTTCAAAACTTTAGAAGGCAAAGTCGCCTGAGCCTGAAAAACACCCGAAGAACGGTAAGTGCCATTCTCAAGGATGAGGACTTCAACATTCTTGCCTATCGGGTCGGCAATCCAGTATTCCGCGACCCCGGCCTGAGCATAAGTATCTTGTTTTTCGCGGCGGTCATAGCCTGCCGTGCTTGGTGAAGCAATTTCTACCGCCAAATCGGGTGGCCCGATTAGCTTCTTTTCGGTAATCCGGTCTTTATGCTCATTCAAAATTACCATCACATCGGCTAGCGATTGCTCAAGACATTGAGCGGGTTAGCCGCAAAATCCAGTTCGACTAAAGCTTCTTTGGCGGCGCTTACCACTACCTCATCCTCGCTGCGGCCTAGTTCCGAAAGCATCCCTTTGGCTTCGGCCCCCCCAATCTGGCCTAGCGCCCAGATTGCCGCTAGTTGTACTTCGCGGTCTTCGTCTTTGGTTAGTTCCAGCATCGGCACTACCATTTCTTCCGCCCCAATTTCCCCGGCGGCAGTCGCGGCTTCATAGCGCAAGGCCGCATCCGGGCTACGCATTTCCTTACCCACTTCCGGCAACCAGCGTCCATTCACCGAGCGACCCATGGCCTTGAGAGCGCTAATCTTGAGCAACTCATCATCGCTATCATAGGCTTTTTCGATTAGCCGGGTAGTTTGCTCCTCCTGTCCGAAATAGCCCAACGCCTCCAAAGCCCGACGGCGTACCAATAGCATTCGGTTGGCAGGGTCAGCTTGCTGGGTCAAGGTCTGACGCAACCGCTCTTTACTACGCTCCTTGACCTTGCCCAATTCGGCAAGGTAGGCAAAATTGCTCAGGCCCAAAGCGGCCCTTTCGCGTACCCCTTCGTCTGGGTCGGTGGTCAGAAGCGTCATCAGTTTGGACATAAAATCGCGGGTTTCATCTTCCCACAACCCTTCGACAGCCTTGCCTCGCACCTCGGCCTCGCTATCATCCAGCATAAATAGCAAAGCTTCATTGAAAACCAGCTTCACATCATCTTCCGCCAGCAGCGCCATTGCCTCGACCACCTTGCGCCGTCGCTCCGCTGAAATCGCGGGCCAAGAGGCTTGAAAAATCGCAAGGTCTTCCGGCGACATATCAGAGAGTACCGTCAGGGCGCTATTTGAAAAGGGCTGACTATCATCTTTAATTATAGCAAAGCCTTCCTTAAAACTTTTGGCTCTTTCTTTTTTAAATTCAGCAACATTGGTTTCCAGTTTTTCGTCTAAAACTTCGTCTAAAACTTCGTCTAAATCCTCATCTAAATTTTCGTCTAAATCCTCGTCTAAATTCTCATTCATACTATTATTTGCTCCCTTGAGATATTTTTAAATAAATAGCCCCTGGACTGGGTGCAATAATTCCGCACTTAGCGCCAGGGCCGTTCCTTTAAGCTCTAAATATTTTATCACAAAAGGCGCGACAGGGGTAGGTAAGCCTGAAATAAAATCGTCAATAAAGTAGCTGCCCGACTTTTAGGGCATTATCGAACCAACGAACTCTACTCAAACTAAGCATTACTAAATTGACACCTTTATCATCCTATGCGATAATTTTCTCATATAATAAGGCTACACAACAAGAAAATGAGAGGGAATTTGCGATGATTGTCGTTATGAAACCCGGCATACTCGAAGCCGATATTCAGGAAGTTGTCAGCCGGATTACCGACAACGGCTATAAGGCTAATCTTATTCAGGGCGACCAGCGCACGGTTATCGGAGTAATCGGCACTGGCTTTTATGTGGAATTTGCCGAAATGCTGGCCTCGATTACCAGTGTCGAAACCGTGATTCCCATCACCAAGAAATATAAACTCGCCAGCCGCGATTTTAATCCGGTCAACACCGTGATTGAAGTGGGCGGGGTAACATTTGGTGGAGAAGAAGTAATCGTGATGGCTGGGCCATGCTCAGTTGAAAGCGAAAAGCAATTGCTGGAAACCGCCCACGCCGTAAAAGCCCGTGGAGCGCGGGTACTACGCGGCGGGGCCTTCAAGCCGCGCACTTCGCCCTATCAGTTTCGAGGACTGGGCGAGGAGGGGCTGAAACTGCTGGCCCGCGCTCGTCACGAAACCGGCCTGCCGGTCATCACCGAAGTTATGACCCCGCTGGATGTGCCGCTAGTGGCGGAATATGCCGATATTTTGCAGATTGGCGCTCGCAATATGCAGAATTTTCAGCTTTTGGAAGAATGTGGGCGCTCCGGCAAGCCTATCCTGCTCAAACGCGGAATTTCAGCGACGATTGAAGAATGGTTGCTTTCGGCGGAATACATTTTGAATACTGGCAATAAAGATGTGATGCTGTGCGAGCGCGGGATTCGCTCTTTCGACCCTATGACCCGCAATTGCTTTGACCTGAGCGCCGTGCCATTGGTCAAGCGCCTCAGCCATCTGCCGGTCATCGCCGACCCCAGCCACGCTACTGGAAAATGGTATCTGGTCGAGGCGATGTCGCAGGCTTCGGTAGCGGCAGGGGCGGACGGCCTGATTATCGAGGTACATCCCAATCCCGACCAGGCTCTTAGTGATGGGCCGCAATCGCTCACCTTCGAGAACTTCGGCAAGGTCATGACCAAACTGCCGCTCTTTGCCACCGCCGCCGGACGCAAACTAGGTGCAACGGTACTGGTTTAGTTGGTTGATACTACTGGCGGTCTAAAAAGTCGCGGGCTTGGGCCGCCGTCAAGAATTGGCGGGCCTGCGTCGCCGTCAAAGATTGAGCGTAGATTGGGCTACCCGGTTCTTGCTGGCGTGAACCTTCTCTCAAATTACCCATATCAATCGCGGTAAAACCGATTTGATCAATCAGGCTGGCGACGATTGCTTTAGCCTCTACGTCATCTCCTGATATAAAGATGGCTAAACGAGTCTCAGCAGGCTCGGTTGGTTTACCTTGCGTGGCGAGATTTTTAAAGTAAATAGTATTAAAAGCCTTTACCACCCGGCTACCAGGAAGGTGTTGGGCTACTAATTCACTGGAAGCGTGATTACTCAAGTCTATTTCGCCATCACGCTCAGCATAATAATTCATAGCATCAATCACAATTTTACCGTTTAGCGAAGCCGCCGGTAAACTGGCATAAGCTTTGAGGGGAATAGCCAGTAGGACTACTTCACCAAAACTAGCCGCTTCATCAATCGTGGCGGCACTTACCTCCGAACCGGCTTCCTGCACCAAAGAGCTTAGAGAGGCCGGCCCTCTGGAATTGCTGATAGCTACCTGATGGCCCACCTGGGCAAAAATTCGAGCGGCAGTAGCCCCAATCATCCCGGCCCCAATAATCCCTATCTTCATAGTTGTAGCTCCTTTCATCCAGTATTAATTATCAATCGTATTTGGGCTTTGTAGGTTTAACATGCTCTAACATTGGCTAAATATAGTCAACAGTGCTTAACGAACCAACTTGAGGCCCGGCAGATTAGGCACCAAAAAGTAAATTGTCAGCAGCACAATCAATCCCAGGCTCGCTTGATAGCTGACAAAGGCCAGCCCAAAGGCGATGACATATAGCAAAAGCCCCATATTGTACTTCTGACTGATTCCCTTGACTAGCTTGGGCGAGGTCTTGGGACTAATCAGCCCGGCTTTGCCAATCGCGTACCGCCACAAGATGTTATAGACCCCCGCCATTGCCAGCATCGAGCCAGCATAAACTACGGCTGCTACCTGTTGTTCCCGGCCCTCCCGCACATACTCGGCTAACAGAGCAGTCGGAAAGGGCAAAAACGAAACTACCATCAAAAAAAGCACATTGAGGGTCAAAAAGGCATGGTTGGTGCGCTCAATCAGCTTGTACATCTGGTGGTGATTGATCCAGATAATCCCTATCACTAAAAAGCTGGTGAAATAGCCGCCATAAGAGGGCCAAAGCTTGAGCAGTTCGTCCACCAAACTGCCTTCGGCCCCCTCTTTCAAGTGCGGCACTTTTATCTCCAATATCAGCAACGTAATCGCGATTGCCAATACTCCATCGCTAAACGCTTCGATCCGACCCGTTCCCTCAGTGGTGGTATCGTTTAATGCTTCTTCCTCAGATTGAGCCTCAAAACTCATGTTACTTCTCCTATCTTAATAAAAAACCTGTATTATTATAAAAAATCGTTTTGAATAACCGCACCATTCGCCGCATTAATAATAAGCTGTTTATTGAGCGCCCCGTTTACCAGAATATAGGCTGGGAGCTTGCCCTGCCGATTGACTACCACTTGCTGGACATAGACCGTATCCAGCGGTAAATCGGGCTGAAAGCCGTCGCGTTCCAGGCGGGTACAAATCTCGTCGCTATCCAGGATTTTGGCGGGCGACCACTGTCCGGCCTCGTCGGGCAATAATACGACACTTCGCTCTAAAACCGCAATCTGCTCCTTGTTGTCCTTTGGCAATCCCGAATCATAAGTTACCGTCCAACTGCGCGTTCCCTGCGGTACGGTAAAGAAAAACGTCCACACGCTGCGGTCTAAGGTAAATAAGGTGGATTGGGCCAACACTAGCCTAGCAGCCCCGTTCACGCCCGCCATCCGGCCCGCCGCCTTGTTGTAGGCTGTCTGGAACGAAACGCGGGTGGTACGGATTGCCGTCAAGGATGGCCCGATGTCAGGGACGGTCTGACCGGGGCGCGGAGTAGCAGTCGGAAAACGGGTGGGCGGTGGGGCAGCGGGCGGGGTAGTGGTCGGTATCAGCGCCAGAACCTCAGTTGTAGCAGTTGGCAAGCTGGTCTTAGGGACAACGGGGCTAGTGGCAGAAGCTACCGGCGTGAATTGCGGCAAGCTGGCGGGCGGAGCAGTCGGGGCGGGGCTATCGCTACAAGCCGTCAGCAGCCCGATTAGCAAAAGACTTATCAGCCCTGCCCGATTTATCAATTTAGCTAGGATACGGTTGATATACTTATAGTTCACTATTTAATCCTCAACCCCCAAAATCGTTACGGACTATTTGCCCGGTGTAGGCGTTAAGCGCCACCTGTTTGCCCTGAGCCACGTTGGTAAAAATAAAGCAAGGTTGCTTGCTCAAACCCTCGACCTGAAAGTTCAAAATATCAATCGGCAAGGTCAGATTCAACCCGGCGGCGCTGGCCTGTTCCAACAGGGCCGGACTATCCAGCACCCGACTAATGTCAATCAGCTTGACATCATTCAGCATGGCCGGGGCAACCTCGCGCACATCCAGACGATTGCCCTCGCTATCATAAATGACTCGCCACATCCGCGAACCATCGCCCGCCAGAAACAGAAAGCTCCAGACCGTCCGCTCTGGCTTGAGAATATTGGCGGAAGCGAAAACCAATCTGGCTGCTCGGTTAGCTTCGGCGGCCTTGATTGCGGCCTGCCGATAGGCCGTCAAAAAACTCACCTGAGTAGTTTTTAGCGACTCGATTTTCACTGCGCCGGGGTTGGTATTCAGGG
>JBBRSG010000094.1:0-22838 GCA_038245615.1 Chloroflexia bacterium
ACAGAGCCAGGGCGAAACCCACTAAAATCGAAAGTACCGGATACTTGAAAGTCGCCAGAAAAGCGTTTCGTAAAAGGTTGCCCAGCTTGAGAACTTCCATCCGCACGGTTAGCGGCCACAAAAAGATTTGCAGACAGAACCACATAAAGCTGAAACTTATCCAGAGATAAAGCCCCAACCCCAACGGGCTGCGGCTAATATCGGGAGTGGTGTAAAACAGAAAGTTGAAAAAGACCAGCACGATAAAGGCTGTATTCAGCAGCCCGACCAGCCAGCCCCGCCGATAGTAGCGTTTGAGGCCGCGCCAGTATTCGCCAAACTCGATTTTTTCCTGCCGGGTAACTTCGATGGTGAAGCTGTATAGCGCCAGAGTAGTTGGGCCGACAATCAGGATAAACAAGAGCGGGCCAATAATAAAGCTGACCGTCCCGCCAACGAACACCATAATCGCCAGAGGTGGCATCAGCGACACGGCCCAGACCAGATTGGCGGCCAGCAGTACAAATAAATTGTCCCACAGGTCGCCCAGACTTCGGACGAGTACTTTCAAGGCTTGACGCGCCAAATTTTTCTCCTGTGAAAAAGTGGTCAGTGGTCAGTAAAATGCAAGACAGAAGGCGGAAGACGGAAAGCGCATTAAGCTAACGACTTGGCAGTTTAACTCAAAACTCAAAACTCAAAACTTTCTTAATGTCTAGCAAATTATACACCCTGAAAAGCTCTGGTTTCAATATAAAACCCCTCTTTTGAGATAAGAGGGGTCGGTTTAGTTGTTGAGTGAGCAATCCTTCAAGCGATTTTAGCTTTTAAGAGAGGGATTGCTCACCGCGAGATTTAGAGAGATTGTTATAAGCCCAAACATCTGGCTGAAAGCGAAAACTTTCAGATTATCCCCGGTTGGGGCGCTCGACATTCTGGGCCTTGAGGAGAGAGACCTGCGTCGTTTTGTCAAAGACGTGCATATGATCCAGGTCAAAGGCTACCGTCAGTTTGTCGTTGGGGCGTACCCGCGTCCGCGAGTCCATCCGCGAAGTGAAAGAGTACTTGCCGCTCGACAGATAGACATAAACCTCACTGCCCATTGGCTCAACCACCTCGACATTGACCTCGGCGGTATTTTCCTTGTTAGCGTGGGCTGCGAACTGGTTGTCGTTGATGTGTTCCGGGCGCAGACCAAAGACCACCTCTTTATTGAGGCTGGACTGGAGGTCTTTGCGGAACATATCGGGTACTTTGACCTTGAAGGAACCGGCATCCAGATACATCGCATCGGCATTGCCGCTCAAGACCGACTCGAAGAAGTTCATAGGCGGCGACCCGATAAACCCGGCCACGAACATATTGTCCGGGAAATCGTAAAGCACTTGCGGGCTGTCCGGCTGTTGCTGCAAGATACCGTCCTTGAGAACCACGATGCGGTCAGCCATGGTCATAGCCTCGGTCTGGTCGTGAGTCACATAGATAACGGTAGTCTGCAACCGCTGATGGAGCTTGGAAATCTGAGTACGAGTTTGCACCCGCAATTTGGCATCGAGGTTCGAGAGCGGTTCGTCCATCAAGAAGACTTTCGGCTCACGGACAATCGCCCGTCCCAATGCGACGCGCTGGCGCTGTCCGCCGGAGAGCTGTTTGGGCTTACGGTCAAGCAAGTGGCTGATTTCGAGCATCTGCCCGGCTTCCTGCACCCGCTTTTTGATTTGCTCTTTGGGGGTGTGGCGCAGCTTGAGACCAAAGGCCATATTATCATAGACCGACATGTGAGGGTAAAGGGCGTAGGATTGGAAGACCATCGCAATATCGCGGTCTTTGGGGGCGACATCGTTGACCCGTTTACCGGCGATGACCAGATTGCCACCGCTGATTTCTTCCAGCCCGGCAATCATCCGCAAAGTGGTGGATTTGCCGCAGCCGGAAGGCCCGACCAGCACCAAAAACTCCTGGTCTTTAATTTCCAGGTTCAAATCCTTGACCGTTACCAGGTCGCCGTAGCGTTTGGTAATGTGTTCGAGGGTTACACCAGCCATTATATTAACCTCCTGTCAGCCGATTAAGCCAAAATTGCGGTTATAAGCAACAAGCCGGGCCGCGCAAGGCTGAATCCAGACTGAGCAATAAGCCAGATAGATACATCGGCTTTGCTCTACCGAAAGTTAAACCTGGGAAGGCAAAACAAAGCAGGCGCAAAGATAGTATCCGCCGGGCAAAAACCGAACTCTTCGGCAACCTACCGCGCCAGCCGAAACCGGGTAACGATAGGGGGCTGATACCAAATCAGCCAAAGCCGCTTCTTGTACGACTTATATAACGCGCTTGCTTTTTAATATTTTTAGGCAAGTGGTATAAGCAATAAAAGGGTAACTGAATTGTAAAACCGATTTAGGTTTTTGTCAAGCTTGATTCGGTCTGGTCGGAGTAGTATAATATGCCTCGGTCTAAAAAAAGTAATATATTCAGAAAGCTGAAAAGCTTCATTTATGAGGGCATTAAAATGGCAAAGGACGTAAAACTTTCTAAAACTGTACCAACTGGGCAGAACGTGAACCTGCCGACCGGTCATAATTGCGAAAAGTGCAGCCAAATGACTACCGAGCGCACCCTGATGGTGGTCAAGACCCTGCGGCAAGATGGTCGCAAGGAAACCAATTATTACCACCGCGATTGCATCAAGTACTAAGCTCTTAATGTTGCAGATAGATTTTTAGATAGCTTTAGCTAAAAACAACAAAAAGCTGGCGGTTTTCGCCAGCTTTTTGTTATCTCCCATTTTCTGTTATACTCCTGTTATAATATTTGATATGCTTTATCAAGTCAGTAATCTTACTAATCAAAGCTTAACAATTTCTTTACAGC
Source organism: Chloroflexia bacterium (assembly GCA_038245615.1). Taxonomy (GTDB): domain Bacteria; phylum Chloroflexota; class Chloroflexia; order Chloroheliales; family Chloroheliaceae; genus 54-19. Next base: position 2,851 of record JBBRSG010000094.1, read on the forward strand.
TTGCTACTTGACAGAAGATACTTACTATTGTATAGTAGCAATGTAAAAGTAAGTAAATGCTTTCAACTGTTCAGGAATTACATAAAAAGCTTTAGCTAATCATAGTGGAGCATATTCAAGAAGGAGACTTTTTCATGAAATGGACATTTGACCCCAGCCATACCTCTGCCGAGTTTTCGGCCAAACACTTGATGGTTTCAACTGTCAAGGGCCGTTTCCACAGTGTCACCGGCAGTTTGGACTTTGACGATGCGGCCCCGGAGCATTCTTCGGTTGAAGCTACGATTGAGGCGGCGGCCCTGAATTCGTATGATGAGAAGCGCGATGGACATCTGCGCTCGCCCGAATTCCTGGATGTCGAGAAGTACCCCAACATCACTTTCAAGAGTACCAAAGTCGAGAAGAAAGACGCTACGACTTATCACGTGACAGGCGACCTAACCATCAAGGATGTGACCAAACCGGTTACGCTGGACGTAGAGTACAATGGCACGGCGACCCCGCCCTGGGGTGGTAGCAAGCGGGCCGGTTTTACCGCGACTACCGCTATCAACCGTAAGGATTTTGGCCTGAACTGGAATGTGGCGCTGGAAGCCGGTGGGGTTTTGGTCGGTGAAAACGTCAAAATTAGCCTGGAAATCGAGGCTATTCCGGTGGAAGTTGAGGCCGCCGTCGCTACCGCCTAGTAGTACGTTATGACGGGAAGCTCCAACACAATTTAATTTGCTTTTAATTGCGACGGGTAGCTTCCATGAAGGAATGCTACCCGTTTGCATGTTCGCTAGTATAAGGCAGAGGTTATAATCAAATAACTGGCTATATAAAATTTTTATCAACAAAACGAGGGTAATTACGATGATTGCATTACGAAAAGCGGAAGAGCGCGGCCATTTCGATATGGGTTGGCTCAATACCTATCATACTTTTTCTTTTTCGGAATACTATGACCCAAATTTTATGGGGTTTCGCCAATTGCGGGTTATCAATGAAGACCGGGTACAGTCCGGCATGGGTTTTGGGACCCACCCCCACCGCGATATGGAAATTATTTCGTATGTGCTGGAAGGCGAGTTAGGCCACAAGGATAGTATGGGCAATGGCTCGACCATCAAGCCGGGCGAGGTTCAGCGCATGAGCGCCGGAACCGGGATTACCCACAGCGAGTACAATTATTCCAAAGATGAATTGGTTCACTTTCTGCAAATCTGGGTTACGCCCGCCCAGCGTGGCCTTACGCCCAGTTATGAGCAGAAGTTTTTTTCGCAGGAAGACAAGCAGGGCAAGTTGCGCTTGGTAGCTTCGCCCGATGGTCGAGATGGTTCGGTTACGATTCATCAGGATACTAAACTTTTTGCCAGCGTTCTGGACAAAGGGCAGACCGTCGAGTATCGGCTTGAGCCGGGTCGTTATGGCTGGCTGCAAGTGGTGCGGGGTGGGATTACCCTCAACGGTCAAACGCTCGGCGTAAGCGACGGCGCGGCGGTCCATGAGGAACGGGTCTTGACTATCACCGCCGACGATAAAGCCGAGTTTCTGCTTTTCGACCTGGCGTGAGTTCTGGGGTCAGGAGTTAGGGGTCGGGGGACAGGGAACTTCAGGACTGAAGCCGATGATTTATTCCAAGAATGGAATGAGTCATCGGTTTTTTATGTGTTGAATTAGCAAAATTCGGGTGATATCCTCGAACTTTACCCCCAAAGATTAAAATTAGATTAGTTTGTGAAATAGGTGTCAATTACCCCTTGACAAATCTGAACATAGGTGTAAAATGCACATAGATAATAAATAACGAAAGCAAAACATCAAAACTTCTAAAAGGGTTCTGGTGGATGGAGCAAAGAAGTATGGCTACGAAAAGTGAAAAAACGGAGAAAACTCCGGGTAGTGCGGTGGAAGAAATAATCGAAACCTACACCGAGGCTGCTGAAAAAGTAAACAAAAAAAATACCGAGACGGCCAAAGTTGTAGTAGAGCAAACGGCGGAGGCCACCAAAAAGGCAACTGCCCAGACTGCCGAAGCTACTAAAACTGCGATTGAACAGACCGCCCAGGTTGCCGATAAAGTAATAAAAAATAATATTGAATTGACCGGCGCAGCTCTCCAACAGACGGCGGAAGCAGTCGAGGAGGCTACTGAGCCGAAAACTAAAACTCGCAAACGTACCACCAAAACTGGCGAGGCTAAAAATGGCGAGTTTGACGAAGTGGAAGAAAACGAGGCCGAAATTGGCCTCCAACCCAAGACCTTCCTGATACCTTATATGTTGTTGATGCTCCGCGACTCGCTGATGCACGGCTACGCTATCTGGGAAAAACTGATGGTAATGGGTATTCCCGGTCTGGATGCCAATGACCGGGCTAGTATCTACCGCACTTTGCGCCAATTGGAGCGCGAAGGCAAGATTAAAAGTGAATGGGACACCGCAACCGAAGGCCCGGCCCGGCGGGTTTACAGCCTGACCGATACCGGGGAAAATTTCTTGCAACTCTGGGCGATGGGGCTTGATCAATATCGTCAGAGTCTGGACTTCTTTTTCAAGATGTATACGGGTGGCACGTTGCCTAGCCCGTTTGGTTTTAAGCTGACTGGCCCGAAGTACGGGAACAAGTCGAATTCTAAAGGAGAAAAATAATGCCTGAATATTACACCGAAATGACCAACAAATGGTTTGAACTGGCTAACGATACCTATCGCACCTATGTCAAGAGCCTGTTGTGGACCCAGGAGCGGACGATGGAGTATACCAAAATGGTTTTGGGCCAGACCGAAAAGGGCCAGGAAAAGACGATTGCCGATGAGTTCAATAGTGAACTGAAGCGGGCGCAGAATCTGACCCAGGAAACTTTCCAGCAGATGTATCAAAACAGCGTAGACGTAGTAAATCAGTTCCGGGCTGTGACCAACAATAATGTCGGCGACCTGAACGAGCGGATTGACGAAATTCAAGCCAAAGTGGAAGCCACCGCGACCAAGAACGGCAAGTAATCTGGAATAACTAACTTGATTTGGGGGACGCTCGACGCGGTTTCTGTTTCTAACAAAAGCGAGGTTACAAACCTCTTCCCCAAATATTTTATCCTCTTATTGTTTCCACGTTAGCTTGAGCGGTAGATTGCCAAAAGCAATTTATCACTCCCTTGCTCTCCATATTTAACACCCAATTCCGGCAGTAGGCCATGCTGCCGGAATATTTTTCTTTCTATTTACTTTTTCGGGTGCTTTATAAAATAGCGAGGTTGAGCAAAAGCCGGGGGTTAAATCGTTTGCAGGTAGCGTTGAATCATAAAGGCCGCCATTGTGCCTTCCCCGGCGGCGGTCGAGACTTGCTTGATATTGCCGCTGCGGACATCGCCCGCCGCGAAGACCCCAGGGATACTGGTTTCGAGGCTCGGATTGGTCATAATGAAGCCGCCCGCGTCTTTGCTGACCTTGCCCGCCACAAAATCGGCATTCGGTATCAGGCCGATAAAGATAAATGAGCCGTTAGCCGGTAAATCGTAGGTCTCTTTTTTCTCGGTGTTTTCGATGGTAATGGACTCCAGGCGGCTCTGCCCATTGAACTTACGCACTTCGGTATTATACATCACCTCGATTTTGGGATGTTCCAAAACCTTTTGCTGGACCAGCTTGGAAGCGGACATTGTATCTTTCCAGACCAGCATCGTGACTTTCGAGGCGAATTTTGCCAGATACAGGCTCTCTTCCGCCGCACTGTTGCCGCCGCCGACTACGATTATTTCTTTGTCGCGGTAAAAAGGGGCATCGCAGGTCGAGCAATAATGTACTCCTGCCCCGTTCAGCTCCCATTCGCCCGGCACTCCCAGCCGCCGATAAGCCGAGCCAGTGGCAATCAGCACCGAGTGGGCGCGGTATTCATCTTCGTTGGCCGTGCGTACCACCTTGTAGCGTCCATCCACCTCGATTGAGATTACTTTTTGGGCCGAAATCATCTCTATCTCGAAGCGCCGGGCCTGTAATACCAGCCGCTTGGCGAACTCCTCGCCGGTCAGCCCTTCCGGGAAGCCGGGATAATTGTCCAGTCGTTCGGTCAGGCCCGCCTGTCCGCCCAGGCCCGCCCCTTCGATGACCAGGCAGTTAATTTGCTCCTGGGCCGCGAACAGAGCCGCCGTCAGCCCCGCCGGGCCACCGCCGATAATCAACAATTCGTAGAAGGGCCGCTCGGCTTTGACCTGTAAACCCAGCGCCCCGGCTATTTCCATATCGGTTGGATTGGGGTAAACGGTGTCATCAATCACCAGGGTCGGGATGATAATTTTACCTTTGTTCAGGCGCTCGACATAAAAAAGACCACTAGCCTCGCGCTCGATGTCAATAAAATCGTAATGAACCTTTTGTTCCCCTAAAAACTTGCGAACCCGTTTGCAATCTTGCGCCCAGACAGTAGAGTACATTTTGATAGTCGGCATAATCATTGGCCTTTTTGGGTAATTAGGAGTTGCGGTATTAAAAAGGGGTGGTCATGCATCCGGCCACCCCTTAAACAATCCAGTTCTAGTTAATCATCGTTGGATTTGCCGAGGTCGTCCATGTCCAGGCTATTGATAAAATCCCGGAAGACCGACAATTTTTCATCTTCGGCTTTGCTGCGCTCGCTTTTTGGGGCGGGAGCTTTGGTGGTATTGCCATCGCTATCCAATAGCACCCCGGCTTTATCCATCACATTGTCGTCCACAAAAATGGCGGCTTTGACCCGCACCGCCAGGGCCAACGCATCGCTGGGGCGGCTATCCACCTCGACATAACGTCCATTGACATCCATTACGATGCGAGCAAAGAAAGTATCATCGTGCAGGTCGTTTACTAAAATGCTCTGGACGGTTGCCCCTAACTCACCGATCACGGTGCGAAGCAAGTCATGGGTCAGGGGACGTGAAACCGACACATCTTGCATTTCGACGGCAATCGCATCGGCTTCGTATGCTCCAATCCAGATTGGCAAATAGCGCTCGGCGTTGACTTCCTTTAGAATTACAACCCGATGCTGCGTTACCAGACTCATTCTAATACTATGAATTTTAGCTTCAATCATTTTTTTGGTTCTCCCAACCGACTGGGGTCAGAGTTGTAGCTTTATAACCTCGCTGGTTAAGTAGGGTCAGTATAGCACCTCTGGTTCAGTCTGCAAATAACAGTGCGGTGAAGCTTAGGGGATAATGTCCCGACTTCTGAATAATAAAGATAATTATAGCCTTTTGTAATAAGCTATTGTTGGTTATTTCAATTCGGGGACTATGCCCCATTTGTCCCCGAAAGGCCAGTAAACCATCATGGCTTTGCCTACAATTTTATCCACCGGCAACATGCCAAAGGAGCGCGAGTCGCGGCTGGCATTGCGGTTGTCGCCCAGCACAAACAGATTATTGGGCGGAACGATGGTCACATTATATGGGCTGAAAGGGGCTTCCTTGATATAAGGCTCTTCCAGAGCAATGTCGTTGACATAAACTTTGCCGCCTTTGACTTCCACTTTATCCCCCGGCAGGCCAATCACCCGCTTGATATAATCCTCATCATGGACATCGGGCGGCTCGAAAACTACTACATCACCCCGTTTTGGCCCCCCAAATACCCAGACCACATTCGATTTTTGAGATTGTCCGCCCGGTATCAGCCTGGCCCACGAACTTAGGTCAAAGTGAAAGTAAGCGGCTTTGTTGACCAAAACCAGCTGATTAGTATGAAAGCTCGGCTCCATGCTGCTGCCCTGAATCCGGAAGTTTGCCACCAGCCCTTTGACCAAAAAGAAAATAATGATAGTGAGCAGGACGGTTTCCAGCACCTCGCGCCAGAAGCTTTTGGTGGCGACCAGGCCGGGCAGGATTTCGGCGGGTGTGGTTGCCGGGGGTTCGGCATCTTCCAAAGTTTGGTCGGGGTCGTGGCTGGCATCTGCCGCCGGGGTGATAATAACCGGGGCGGCGGGATAAACGGTATTAGGGCGAAACGAGGGGCCAACCGGCTGACCAGAACTGGTATCCGAATGGGCAAGGTGCGGGTCAGGCTGTGAGGCTACTTCACTGAGATGGGGTAACGAATTTGGCTGGTCTTGTTCTAACTTGTCGGACACGAAATGCTCCTGAAATAGCTTCCCTGGTTCCACGCTGCCTGGCAGCTCAGGTCAGTCTTATAATTAGGGCGGCATGGCAACAAACCACTTTTGTATTATAATACACTTGCCCTAAAAAATAAACCCTGAACTCGCAGGATGATAAATAGAGAGGTAAAATGCAAAAAGCTAACTTGGTTATTGGACAATCGGGCGGCGCGACGGCGGTGATTAATAGTAGCCTTGCCGGGGCGATTGCCGAAGCCTTACAGCACGAAGCCCAGATTGGCGAAATTTATGGGATGCTGGACGGGGTGCAAGGACTATTACAGGAGCAAATCATTGATTTGCGGGCGCAGGTCGGTTCGCCCGCCCTATTGGAACAGCTCAAGCACACCCCGGCGGCAGCGTTAGGAATGTGCCGCTACAAGCTTCAAGAGGAAGAGCGCGAGCAAATTCTAAAAGTTCTAAAGAAGCATAATATCCGCTATTTTCTCTATATCGGCGGCAACGATAGCGCCGATACCTGTCATCAGTTAGCCCAACTCAGCCAGGAAGCGGGCTACCAACTGCACGCAATTGGTATCCCCAAGACAATTGACAACGATTTGCCCGAAATGGATCACTGTCCGGGGTATGGCTCGATAGCCCGCTATTTGGCGATTGCGACCCAGGATAGCGGGATTGATACCCAGTCGGCCCATCTGGTTCATCCGATCAAGATTATCGAGGTAATGGGCCGGAACGCGGGCTGGGTCGCGGCTTCCGCCGTGCTGGGCAAGCACCGCCCAGAGGATGCGCCCCACCTGATATATACCCCGGAGCGCCGCCTCGACCCCCAACGCTTTTTGCAGGATGTCAAAACGGTCTATGACACTTACGGCTATTGTGTGGCGATTATCGGTGAAACCGTCCGCGATTTGGATGGCAAAACGTTAGGCTCGCAGGCCGAACCGTATCTGGTAGATTCTTTTGGACATAAATATTATCACGGCCCGGCCCAATATCTGATGGGGTTGGTCATCAAGGAATTGGGTATCACGGCCCGCTACGATAAGCCCGGCACTTTGCAACGGATGAGCATGCTATGTGCCAGCCCAGTAGATTTGGACGAGGCGTGGCAGGCCGGGGCCGAGGCCGTCCGGCGGGCTGTCGCAGGCGAAACCGATGAGATGATAACTCTTTTGCGGGCCAGCGACTCGGCGGGGGAATATCGCTGCGAGTTTGGGGCGACAGCCCTGGCGAATATCGCCAATACCGAACACAAAATGCCGCCTCACTACCTCAACGAGAGCGGTAATTTCGTGACCCAGGCCTTTATCGAATATGCAATGCCGCTGGTCGGCGAATTACCAGCGCCTTACTTGAAATTGCACCGCTAGGCGTTCTGGACAATCGCCATTCACAGCGGTCATTTCAGTTCATATTTGCCATAAACCAAACAGTGGTCGCTGCCGCGATAGGTGCAATCTACGGAAGTAGTGAGTGGGGTGACAGTGGGGCTGCTAAACTGGTGGTCGAGCTTTATCAGCTTTTCCAGCTTCCACAGCCGCCCCCAGCTTAGACCCCAGCCGACCCCCACCTTTTTCTGAATATCTTGCAAGCCGCTCGATACTTCTTTGAAGGCCGGTTCGCGCTCAGTGGTATTGAAGTCACCAACCAATACAAATGGCTCGCCTTTCTGCAAAAACTGGTCTACAAACCCGCGTATTTCGGTCAGTTCCCGGTCACGATTGGTAGAATCATAGCAGAAAGGCTTGTTGCAGCTTACCCGCCAGACTTGAGGAATAACCGGATGGATATTGATAACCGTCAGGGTGCGGCCTTGCCCCAGGTCGAGTTTAACCCACATTAGCTTGAGGTCGCCGCTATCAATATACTGGGTGGGGGGTGGATAGCTTTCCAGAATCGGGTAAACGCTCAACAGTACCAACCCTCGAATCGGGGCATGCCCGATATGGTATTGATAGGGGTAAAGTCGGGCGATAGTCGCATCGCCTTCCAACCAATCGCCGTTGGTTTCCTGCATCGCAATCAGGCTGGCGGGCCGGGAATAGATGTATTTACGGACTTCATCTCGCCGGGGATTATCTATATAAATATTCCAGGTCACTATATCCACCTGAAATGCGCCGGGGGTCGGCTGAGGCGGAAAGAAATTTAGGTCTGGCCCAAACCGCAATAGCCAGACTACCGCGCAGGCCAGCATCAGCCAGCGCAACCAACGGGCCTCCCTCAAAAACAGCAATGGTATCAAGCCCAGCAAAGGCAGCCATAAATAGGGCGCGAAAACCTGAAAAAAGGCCAATGGAGTTTTGGGTTGCGGGAAAAAGACTTGAAGCGGGGTGACAACCAACAGCAACATGGCCGGATAGATTAGCCCAGCCCAGCCCAGAAATTTTCTTTTGGTGGCGCTTATCTTCACTCGCGGCCTTTAAATTCTACTTCGCCACATTCACTTCTATAGCTGTTTCCCAAAGCAAAACGGCGCGCTAGGCCGATAAGTTGCGGATTATGATTAGCTTATTATCCCGGCGGGCAGCCTATGCCCCCTGATAAGAATGTTACAACCTGGTCGGCCACTTGCTCGGCGGTGAATTTTCGATCCCCTCGACTCCATTGGATACCGACCCCGAAAATCGCCCAGCTCATCGTAGTGGCAGTGATTTCGGGCAGCGGAGTGCTTTCGCCTTCCTGCCACTGGTGGTGAGTAAACCATTCCAGAATGAACTCATATAGCTCGATTTGCACCTGAGCCTCAATTAGTGGCTCAATTGGTTTGTCCCCTTTGCGGCATTTACTGTGGAAGTGGCCCAAAAACTCAAAGGCGGTCAGAATAAGCAGATGCAGGTTAGTTTTATTAAATTCGGCTTTCACCGACAGACGGCTATTTAATAATTGCCGGAAAGCCTGGCGAATACTATGATTTAGCAGGGCATATTTATCTATAAAGTGGGCATAAAAAGTGGCCCGATTACGTGGCTAAAGCTACTCAGCCCCTGGAAAAGCTGTCGAAACGGATGACCTGGATACCAAGTTTTCCGCCAATGTTTGTGCGTTTTATCGCCATTTGCGAAATACTGGGCGGAATAGGGCTGATTATTCCGGCAGTTACCGGGGTTTGGCGCTGGCTGACCCCGGTGGCAGCGATTGGGTTGGCGATTATTATGGCAGGGGCAGTTGGCACGCATTTGCTACGGAAAGAGTACCCCAACATGGGTGCTACTGTAGTGCTTTTTCTGCTGACGGTAATTATCGCGGTGGGCCGATTTAGTATAGTGCCGTTTATCTAAAAGCGGTTACTGGCTAGGGGTTGGCTCTTTGTAACCCAGCAGGGTGGAAACTTCGGCAGCGCTGGTCTGAACCGGGGCAATGACGCGAGCTACATCGGTTGCCAGCATTCGGCTGGTCGGGCCACTGACACTGATAGCCGCCGCCAGTTGGCCTTGTCGGTCAAAGATGGGGGCGGCGACACAGACCACCCCTTCTTCCATTTCCTCGTTATCGAAGCTGTAGCCGCGCTCCCGGATGCGGCGCAATTCTTCACGCAAAGCCTGGGGGTTGGTCAGGGTGCCAGGGGTGCGCGGCTCAAGCCGATTTTCCAGAATATAGCGGTTTAGCTCCCGCTCGAAATTCTCCCCAAAAGCCAAAAACAGCTTGCCCGACCCGGTGCAATAAAGTGGGGCGCTACTGCCGACTCGCGTAAACATGCGTACCAGCCGATTGGTTTGCACCTGGTCTATGTATACCAGATTATCGCCGCTTCGCACCGAAAGATTAGCGGTTTCGCCGACCTGGGCCGCCAGTCGCTCTAGGGCCGGATGCGCTTCCAGCCGAATATCGGTCTGCTCCGTCAGGCCACTGGCAAGTTCCATCAAGCGCCCGCCCACCGAATAGCGCCCGCTTCGCTCGTCCTGTTTGGCATAACCCCGCTCAATCAGGGTTGCCAGCAACCGATGGACGGTACTGATATGCAAGCCTAATTGCTGGCTCAATTCGGTAATCGCGACAGGATGGCGGGCGGTTGCCAGGGCTTCCAGCACATCGAAGGTGCGCTCAACGGATTGAACCGTTGGACGACCCACCTTTGCCTCCGGGTTCTCCTCGGTTTGGGCGGCTATATTCTCATTTCCGTTTGAAGGTCTACCCCGCATAAAAGTTTCCTGACATTCTCAAGCTTACATTTTTTCCCAGGTCAAAGTCGTAATTGTCGTCCGCCCGCCAAAAACTTGGGGCGGGGTTTTGATAACCAATCGGTTGCCATTTAATTCCAGGTGGCGCAACTGGGCCATTCCGACCCAATTAGGAAAGAGACTACCTTCGGGGTAATGGGTCACGCTGCTGGCAGCCTCGTTTACTTCATAGCGTCCCCAATAGGCCAAATAGCCCAGGTAGGCTTTCTCGATTTCCTCCGGCTTGCCGACCCGCGCTTCACGGGAAGCGAACAGCGGGCGATTGGGGCGCATAATCTGAGCCGACATGTAGCCGTCCGGTAGATAAATCAAGATGCCAGTTGCGTCCTGCCCATAAGGAAAGCCACTTTTGCCGTCCGAGCGATGCGCTTCCATCGAAATCAGCCGCCACCCACCGATTAATTGTTCTTTTGCAATTGTCACATATCACCATCTATACTTAAAGATTTTCGTATTGCGAAACTTGGTTGCATCATAGCTTTAGCTTGCGAGCTTGTCAACCGCCGAAAAGGATTTTAGTGTTAAAAAAAGGAGAATACCTCTTGACAGATTGAAAATTATCAGCTATGATTATTCCACGATACAAAATATACTTCCATATTGCGAAAATCTAACGAACAAGGGCAAACAGATTTTAATCCAGCCTTAGCTGTTGTATAGTTAGCTTCTTACCAGGGGTCGGGGAAATAGGTTTGAGTTTTGAGGTTTGAATTATAGAGAACGGGGAATTTTAATAGGAATGGACAGGAATTGCAGGATAAAGCTATTTAGGTCAGATGGCGGAAGGCGGAAGAAATTCAGGACTGCGGACCGTAGTCAGGGAAAGACGGAAGACGCAAGAAAGTCCTGCTAGAGCTTGGCGTTTTAACTCAAAACTCAAAACTCAAAGTAACTATTCAGCCGTGTCATTCTGAGCGAAGCAAAGAATCTTTATCCTTCGCTTCGCTCACACCCCATAAAGGGGCGTGACAAATTTAAGGCGGGCTGAACGGTTACAACTCAAAACTATTTTACTGACCACTGACCACTGACCACTAACCACTGCTAAAGGAGGCTGACAAATGAAGATAGAACTGGCGTATGGAAAAAACGGGCTGGAAATTGATTTGCCGGAGCATAATCTGACGGTAATCGAGCCGCGATATGTCGAGGGACTGGCGGATGAGCGGGCCGGATTGCTGGAAGCGATGCGTAACCCAATTAACTCAAAACCACTGCGGGAGATGGCCCGCCCCGGTCAGAAAGTGGCGATTACCTTTTGCGACATCACTCGTCCGATGCCCAATGACCGGGTTCTGCCGGTGGTGCTGGAAGAACTGGAAAGCGCCGGGATTGCCCGTCAGGACATTGTATTGATTAACGGGACGGGGCTGCACCGGCCCAACACCGAGGCCGAACTACGTGGGATGCTGGGCGATTTGGTGATGGACAATTACCGGGTGATTAACCACAACGCTTTTGACAAATCCACCCTGAGCTATGTCGGGCGCAGCAGTTTTGGGGGTGAAGGCTGGGTTTGTACCGAATTCGTCCAGGCCGACCTCAAGATTTTGACCGGCTTTATCGAGCCGCACTTTTTCGCCGGGTTCAGTGGTGGCCCCAAGATGGTCACGCCCGCCGTCAGTGGATATGATACCGTCATGCACGCCCACAATGCCCGCATGATTGGCGACCCGCAGGCGATGTGGGGTATCATGGAGGGCAACCCGGTACAGGGTGAACTCAGCGAGATTGCAGCGATGACCCATCCCGATTTCAGCCTGAATGTGGCCTTGAACAAAGACCACGCCATTACCGCCGTCTTTGCGGGCGAGATGTTTGCCAGTCATAAGATTGGTTGCCAGTACGTCAAAGAGACCGCGATGCAGCCCGTCCCGTACCTGTACGACATTGTGATAACCACCAATTCGGGCTATCCGCTTGACCAGAACCTTTATCAGGCGGTCAAAGGGATGAGTGCGGCGGCCCTGATAGTGAAGCCGGGCGGGGTCATTATCGCGGCGGCGGAATGTTCGGACGGCTTGCCCAATCACGGTAACTACAAGGATATTTTGCAGATGTCGCATAGTCCGCGAGGTTTGCTGGATTTAATCGAAACTCCCAGCTTCGCTATGCTCGACCAGTGGCAGGTTCAGGTACAGGCCAAAATCCAGACCAAAGCGCGGGTCTTTTTGAAAAATGGCTTTTTGAGTGAGGAGCAAGTACGGGCGGCGATGCTAGAGCCAACCCAGGACATTGCCGCAACTGTCGAGCGTCTCAAGGCCGAGTATGGCCCGGACACCACTATTTGTGTCCTGCCACAAGGCCCGCAGACGATACCTTATTTGGCGGCTCAAGCTAGTTTGCAACCGGCTTTGGTCTAGTAGGCGGACTGAGGACTGAGGTTTGCAAGACGGAAGACGGAAAAATACAGTTAGCGTGAGCCGTTTTGCTCAGTCCTCAGTCCTCAGTCCTTTTCGCAGGAGGAAGCGATGAACCAACCAAAGGCGTATGTTTTCGATGCCTACGGGACGCTGTTCGATGTCAGATCGGTGTTGGCCCAATGTGAGGTCGAGTTTCCGGGTCACGGCCTGGCTATCACCGGGTTGTGGCGCATCAAGCAATTGGAATATAGCTGGTTGCGCTCGCTGATGGGCCATTATCAGGATTTTTGGGAGCTGACCAGGGCCGGGTTGGAATACACCTGCCGCTCGTTAAATCTGCAATTGAGCGAGGCCGCTATTGCTCGCCTGATGGGAAGTTATCTGATGCTGGATACCTACCCGGATGCAATTCCGGCCCTGGAACGGTTGAGCCGGGAAGGACGGTCAATGGCGATTTTATCGAATGGCGCACCTTCAATGTTGGCGGCGGTGGTAGCTCACGCCGGGCTGACCGACAAACTGGCCCACGTTATCAGTGTGGACGAGGTGAAAATCTTCAAACCACATCCGTCGGTGTATCAGTTAGCCCCGGCTAAACTGGGTCTGGCAAAAGAGGAAATTGGTTTTGTTTCCTCGAATAGCTGGGATGCCGCCGGAGCTAAAGCCTTCGGGTTCACGGTCTTTTGGATTAATCGGCAAAACGCGCCGGTTGAAGAACTGGGAGTCGTCCCCGACACGATTATCAGCAGCCTGTTGGAACTGGTTTAGGGGACGTGGGTCGGGGGGGATTTCCAGGACGGAAGGATTTACGATTGTAGTTATTCAGCCCAGGGTGAGTACTCAGCGGTTGAACGCACCGGGGCTAAAGCTTTAGCCCCGCTTTAGGGATATACGGAATATTTTGTAAAAATTTATTAGCCCGGTGCGGGCAAGCAATAGCCCGGAAACCTCTGGGTAGGGTTTGGCAGCGAAGCGACCTATAATTTGAATATAATCAAATATAATTTCGAGGTTTAGCGAAAATATTAGCTTAGATAAAGAAAAAGGAGCAAGAGAAGATGGCACGTATACCGGTGATGGACGCAGTGGTTCAGATATTGGAAAATGAGGGGGTCGAGTACGTTTTTGGAGTACCGGGCGCGGCCATTTTGCCGATGTACAAAGCCCTGCAAAAGTCCACCAAAATCAAGCATCTGACGGTGCGGCACGAAGAAGGTGGCACCCACGCCGCCGATGGCTACGCCCGTGCGACCGGGAAAGTCGGGATAAATATCGGGACGAGCGGCCCGGCGGGGACGAATATGATTACCGGGCTGTATACCGCCATGGCTGATAGCATCCCCATGATTTGTTTTACCGGGCAATCGCCGACAACGGTGCTGCACAAGGAGGCATTTCAGGCGGTGGACATCGCCGAAATCGCCCGTCCGGTCTGCAAATGGAGCGTGATTGTCAAGGAAACCGCTCAACTGCCCTGGGTTATCCGACGGGCCTTCCAGGTGGCTCAGGAAGGGCGACCCGGCCCGGTGCTGATTGATTTGCCGTTGGATGTGCAGCGCGGAACAGTCGAGTATGATGCGGCGATTGATGCCCCTTTGCCGATAACCCGGCCCGGCCCGAACCTGGATCGTATTCGGCGGGCCGTCGAGATGCTCTTAGAAGCCGAGCGCCCGATGCTGATGCTGGGGGGCGGGGTCATCGGGGCGAATGCTACCGAAGAATTCCGGCGACTGGCGGAATATCTGCAAATCCCGGTGACGATTACCTTGATGGGGAAAGGCGGCTTCCCGGAAGACCATCCGCTTTTTGCGGGCATGGCGGGGCTACAGACCCAAACCCGGTTCGGCAACCAACTTTTTCTGGAATCGGATTTGATTCTGGCGGTGGGGGCGCGGTTCGCCGAGCGCCATACCGGGCAAATCGAGGTCTACAAGGGCAATCGCAAGTTTATTCATATTGACATCGAGCCGACCCAGCTAGGCCGGGTCTTTGAGCCGGATTTGGGGATTGTGTCAGATGCGAAGCTGGCCTTGCAAGCTCTGGTCTCCAGCGCCACCGATATGACTTCGGCCCGTAGCGCCGGAGCGTGGGTCGCCCGCGTTGGCGAATTGCGCGAAACCCTGACCCGCAAGATGGATTATGACAATGTGCCGATTAAACCGGCCCGCGTCTTCAAAGAGGTCAACGAGTATTTCGGGCAAGATACGGTCTTCGTGACGGCGATTGGGCTTTATCAAATCTGGTCAGGCCAGTTCCAGCATTCCTATCAACCGCGTCATTATATGGTCTGTGGACAGGCCGGGCCGCTGGGCTGGGAAGTTTCGGCCTGTACTGGGGCAAAGTTGGGAATGCCGGACAAGCAGATTGTCGGGGTGGTCGGCGATTACTCTTTCCAGTTTATGATGGAAGAAGTGGCAGTCGCGGTTCAGTACAAAGTCCCGTTTGTGCTGGTGATGCTCAATAACGGCTATCTGGGGCTGATTCGACAGGCCGAATTGGGTTACGATATGAACTATGCCGTCAGCATCGCTTTCGATAATACCAACGACCCGTCGGCCTACGAGTCGGGAATTGACCACGTGAAGGTAATGGAAGGCATGGGCGGGCTGGCCCGGCGCGTGACCGACCCCGGCGATATTCGGGCGGCCCTGGAATGGGCTACCACCGAAAGTCAGGCCCATCAGTTGCCGGTGCTGGTCGAAATTCTGATTGAGCGCGAGGCCAATGCCGCCATGGGCCCTTCCCTGGACAAAATCCGGGAATGGGAAACCGCCGACCAGTCGTCCGCCCCGACCAAACAGCCAGTCACGGCGTAATAGAACTTTTTAACAGGGATGTACAGGAAAAACAGGATAAATTTTAATACATCGCATCAGTAGCAAGAGATGAAGGTATTTAGTAGGGGCAATCCCTTGTGGTTGCCCTGCGGCCCGCAAGGCCGCTAATCATGAACGGTTAGCTATGGTTGCTATTTAGCATATGATGAAGCGAATACGCTAAAGAGCTAACGAGTGGTAAGGGTTCGTTCGGTAGCCGCCAAAGGCGGCAAGGCCACCGCAAGGGATTGCCCCTACAAATACCGAGCTTTGACTTTCTCAACTCTATCATCCTGTAAATCCTGTTTATCCCTATTAAAAGAAAAGCTCCTCGCTTTCGGCGGCGACTGAGAGTGAGCCGGTGATAGCGATTAAATCCAGTGGCCCGGCAAGTTGTCGGGCTTTTTCGATGGCTTCGGTTACGCTCTGGCTGGTTTCGAGCCGGGTAGTATCCGGGTCGAAATAGTGGGCCGCTATTTCTGCCAATTGGAGCGGGTCGGTGGCGCGGGGATTGCGGGAGCGGGTCAGAATCAGGCCTGCCGGAACGGGGTCGGCCCGCAGTTCTTTGAAAATACCTGCAAGGTCTTTATCGCTATATATCCCGACTACTAGCCATAGCTTTTGGTAATAAAAGTTTTCGGTCAAGGCTTGGCGTAATCGGGCGATAGACTCGGCGTTGTGCGCCCCATCGGTTACGATCAGCGGCTGACCCGCGATGTCCTGCAAGATTTCCAGGCGGGCGGGCCAGTCGGCTTGCTCGAACCCGGCGGCAAGCTGGTCGGCCCTCACTGCCAGACCGCCGGGCCGCAATTGTTGTTCCCAAACCGCTCGCGCTGCCAGGGCCGCATTCAGGCGCTGATGTGCGCCCAGCAGCGGCAAATCCAGCTCAATGGTTTGCGGGCCATATTCAAGGCTGACGGACTGGCGCGGGTGCCGCCGATTTTGAGGGCTGAGAGCTTCGGCTTTTGCCACCAAGCGGGCCGGTTCGACGATAATAAGCGAGGCATTCTGGGCGGTGCTTATTTTTTCCAGGACTGGCATGGCTTCGGCCCACTGCGGGACGGTCAGCACTGGAATCCCTGGCTTGATAATCCCGGCTTTTTCGGCGGCAATCTGTTCGATAGTATCGCCCAAGACCGCCATGTGGTCGAGTGAGAGCGAGGTAATCACTGAAATTATTGGTTCGACCACATTTACCGCGTCCAGCCGTCCGCCCAACCCGATTTCCAGCACCGCCATTTCCACTTGCTGCCGGGCGAAATAGAGTAGGGCCAGCCCGGTGCCGACCTCGTAGCTGGTAATTGCGCCCCATTCGGCTAAGTCTTGTTCCAGGCTGGCCTGTACAATCGGGCGCATTTCCGAAACCAGTTCGGCTAATTCCTCGCGCTGAATCAACGCGCCATTGACCCGGATGCGCTCCCGATAGGTGTGCAAATGGGGTTGGCTGTATAGCCCGACCCGGTAGCCCGCTATCTGCAAGGCGCTGGCAATCAGCAGGGCGGTTGAGCCTTTACCCTTTGTTCCGGCAACGACAATCGCCGGGTAGTTCGACTGAGGCTGGTTCAAGCGCCCCAGAAAGCGCCGAATCCGTTCCAGATTAAATGCTCCGGCGGTTGGCGGCGGCATCGGTACTTTCTCGTAGTTGACCAGACTATTGATATAGTCGAGGGCTTCAGTATAAGAAAATACCCCCGGCGGAGTAGGCTCGGAGGCAGCTTGCTCTGGCTTGGGATTAATCAAAAGTCACCTCAGCTTATAGACCGCCATATTTTTCTCGCCAAATTCTTCCAGATAGGTCTCCTGCGGCTGAAAGACCTTGAGCGGCTTTTTCTCAAGCTCGCTATATAAATCGGGATACCAGGTCGGCAGGAGCGCGAAATAATTGACTTTCATATCTTCCAGTTTTTTCAGGATAGCCGGTTGGTCGCGGACGATTGGCACAAATTCGGGGCTGACCAGCCCGGCGGTATCCACCAGTTTGCGCTGGCTGAAATAGCCAATCGCCCCGATGTCGTGGGTTGCTATCAGAGCATCCGGGGCGGTATTGGTCGCCAGCCACCGCCCAACTGTGACTTGCTCATCGTTGATGAATTTTACATCAAAACGATAGGCCAACGCCCCGCTCCCTCCGGCAAAAATCAGCCCAAAGGCCAGCAATAGGGGAACGGCCCGCGCTACCATCGGCAATTTTTGCGCCCGCAGCCAGCCCATCAACCCGGCTGTCCCGATTATGCCATAAATTACCAAAAAAGGTATTAAAGGCATCAAATAGCGCCCGTGATGATAGGTGACGGGCAGGCGCAGAGCATAGAGCAAAAATAACACCGGGGGCCATACCAATGGTCGCCAATCGAGGTTGCCGCGCCGGAAATCTCGAAAGCAGTATAGCAGCCCTGGTACCAGTAGTACCACCGGGCCGGAAAATACGAGTTGATTTAGTCCATTCCAACCATAATTGAGCAGACCACTTAGCGAGAAATCGCCATAAAAGCCGGACTTAGCCCCAAAAGTATTGGGCAAAATCGAGCCGCTCAGGGCATAATTGAGCAGACAATATGGCCCGCCGACTACCAGCCACCCGCCGACTATCAGCCCCCAGCTTTTCGCCAGTCGCGTCCATTCTCCCCGCAATCGCCAACCCAAATCCAAGCCTGCCAGCCCCAGTAATACCCCACCTTCCGGTCTGACAAAGGTCAGTAGCCCGCCGAGGAAACCGAGAAATAGGCAGGACTGAGGACTGAGGACTGAGGACTGAGGAGATGAGGACGGGGGATGGGGGTCGGGGGTCGGGGGAAAGGCTGGACTGAGGACTGAGGACTGAGGACTGGGTTTTCTAATCGAAAATCGAAAATCGAAAATCGAAAATTTCTTGTCTTCCGCCCGTAACCCTTTTATCGTGAACATCCTGTCTATCGCTGTAAAAATTCCCCGACCCCCATCTCCCAGATAGTAGCGGACCAAAAAGAGGGTGCCGAAAGCAAAGACAATTGTTTCCATGCCGCTGGCGGCGGCCCAGACCATGCGCCACTCGAAAAGAGTAAAGAGGGCCGCGCCGAGGGCGGTGGTCGGGTTGCCGCCCAGTTTTTTGGTCAGCAAAAAAGCTTGGTGGGCGGTCAGGGCCAGAAAAAGGCTGCCCAGCCCGTAAGTCCACCAACTATAGAAGCTGTTAGAGAGACCATTGAAGAAATAGCCCGGCGTGAGGAGCAGCGTCCAGAGCGGCGAAGTCGAGCCAGCCACCGGCTGACCGGGGTTGTAGGAAAACTCGCCGCGCTGGGCCAGATTGCGGGCGAAAACCTGATGAATCCAGCCGTCGTCCAGCGGGAAGCCAATCGTGGTGGTGGTCAGGGATACCAGTAGATAGGCGACTACTGCCAGGGTCGCCAGCCCCCAGCATAATAGGAACAGGCGGCGGCTCGAAAGCGCTTTCACTTCCATTAGGAGGATACCGCCAGTTCGTCGGCGGTTCTTTGCAAGCGCAGGGTTTCGGCGGGAGTGGCGGATTTTGTCAGCCAGCTTTCCAAAGCTTGGGGAGTGACGGCGCGGGTTTGCTGAATTATCCGGCGCTGACGCCAGACCCGGCGCAGGTGGCGGGGGTGCAAGGCCGCTAATCGGCCTCTAGTCGGGTGAATATTGCCCTTGAGCAGGGTATAACCGCAGGCCGCAATTTCGTAGCCCAAGATGCGCCAGCTATGTCGCCAGAGCAACCTGGCGGGCCAGTTCTTGAAAATTACCCATAGCCGGTTGCGCCCCAGTTGAAAGCTTTTGAAGGGCGAACCTTGCTTGCCAGTGCCGCTATAGGCGTGCCACACTTTTGCCTCCGGCACATAAAGGGTGGGCCAGTTCGCCAACCGCAACCGCCAGGCCAAATCTGCGTCTTCCAGATAAGCGAAGAAAGCTTCATCAAAAAAGCCGACCTGTTCCAGGGCCGTCCGACGATAGAGGGCCGCGCCCGCGCACGGTCCGAAGATTTCCTGGGGAGCTTGGTCGGGTTGCCAGGGTTGGCCCAGTTGCCGATCAATCGCCAGCCCATCCCGGCGCACCTCGATGCCCGCCGACGCGATGAGCGGTTGCGGCTGGCCCTTTGACGAGGCAAAGAGCATTGGGCCACCGACTGCCCCAAAGCCGGGGCGAGCTTCTAAACCCGCTACCAGCCGAGCCAACCAATCGCTTTCGGCCTCGGTGTCGTTGTTCAAGGTCGCAATAAAGCGGCTAGAGGCCGCGCATTTGTCCAGCCCCGCCAGATTTCCGCCACTAAAGCCCCGGTTTTCGGCTAATTCCAGCAGCCGCAAGCGGGGCAAGGCGGCATCTTCCGCCAGTTGCTCACCAAAATTTTGGCGCACCCATTCCGCCGAGCCGTCTACCGAGCCGTTATCCACCAAAATGACCTCGAACTGCCGAAAAGTTTGCGCCCACAACGAAACCAGGCAGCCTTCCAAAAAGTGCTGCCCGTTCCAGTTCAAAATAATTATCGAGACTTCTGGTGAGTTCATAAAAGTGCTGCTTATGGGGGGCAGGGGACGGGGGTCGGAGGTCGGGGGACTTACGATTTAC
>JBBRSG010000095.1:0-22812 GCA_038245615.1 Chloroflexia bacterium
ACGAAAAGTTTGACGGTTTCAAGCAAGCCATTAGTGAATGTTTAAGCCACACTACTGACCTTCATCAGGCGGCCTTGGATAAGTTGTTAGTCCTAAAGTTTCAGACCTTTGAAAGCGCAGTTTGTGACCTTTGATAGTATAGTTCCACCATCGCTGGTAAAAAATATAGCACTCGGTACATCGTAAGCATATGCTCCAATGCTACCCGCCATATAGCAATCACTTGCGCTAATACAAAAAATAGTAGTGATTCTTGGATCAATTGAAGCAGGATTGAAGGTGCTGATATTCCAATTTACGCCACCGTCAATAGTTTTCAAAAACGAAGTCATTGGATAAGTAGGTTTTACACTTGCAGCGTAACAAATATTTATATCAGGGCAACTGATAGCGGTGATAACGTCAGAAGTGCCGGAGGTCTGGGTGTCCCACTGTCCGCCACTGTTGATGGTCTTGCGGAGTGTACCGCTTGCGCCTACCACATAGCAGGTATTGTCCGCCGGGCAACTAATCGCGTTCAGGTCGTTGGTGGTATTGGAAACCTGAGTAATCCAGTTCGGCCCGCCATTCGTGATAGCCCGGATAGTGCCGCCTGCCCCGATTGCGTAACAGATGCCAGTCGCGGGGCGACAACTCAAGCCATATAGATTGGCAGTTGTATTGGAATTTTGGGCAAGCCAGGTCGTGCCGCCATCGCTGGTCTTGAGGATAATGCCGCCATCACCGACGGCGTAGCAAGTATTTATATCGGTGCAACTGATAGCGTTGAGGTTGGCACTGATTTCGGAGGGCTGGACATTCCAGGTACTTGCGCTGTCTACCGTCTTGATAATCGTGCCGACAGTACCGACGGCATAGCACACGCTATCGGACGGACAACTGAGGCTCTTAAGGGTATTACCTTGCGGGGTAGGGTGCTGCCAGAGCCATGTACCCGTTCCGGTGCTGGCGGACGGCGAGGAAGATGATGGCCCTACTTCCGACGGCATAGCACTATTTTTAGACCCAGCAACCTGAACACCTGCCAGCGACAAGAGGAAAGCGAAAATAACAAAAATAGCGATTGGATAAACGATAAAAGATAAATTGAGGCGAGAGCTAAAACCGGGACGCAACCGCATAAACCTTGCTCCTTATAATTGCAAAAACTGAATAAACTATAAATCTCTATCGTCCAATCCCGAAATTAATTATATATCTAATTTATCAAAAAAAGGAGCATTGTCAAGGGGGCGGAGGTCAAGGATCGAAAATCGAAAATCGAAGGTCGGCGAAATCTAGGACTGAAACCTGAGGACTGGGTTTCCTAATCGCGGCCTCGCCCGATTTGAGGGTAAATCATAAATCTCCTCAACCCTATATTTCCCAACCTCAGATTTTAGATTTTAGATTTCTACCGCGGCAAATAGGACGCGCCTTTTTTGTCGCCGATGCGTAAGAGGTGGCCTTTGTCTACCAGGGCCAGGAGGTCGAGGCGGGCAGTTTCTTCGGTAATATCGGGGTTGACGGTGCGGTAATCGCGGTTGGTGAGTCGACCACGCTCGTGGGCATAAAGCAAGCCCCGCGCCTGGCGTTCATTGAGGCCAGTTTGCAATAAAGCGAAATATTCGGCCCGATTAGTGTCGGTGATTTCAAATATGACTGGGACAGCTTCGAGCGGCCCGGCGCTGCCATTACGGGCGGTTTGGTCAGGGATTGGCACAACTTCGGGCAGAGGGCGGGTCGGCAGAGTGGCGGTAAAGGATGAGCCGTCCGAGACAAAGCTGGGGGGCGGGCTGCCGATTTCTGCCAGCGCCCGACGCATTCGGCGGATACCCGTCCCCATCTCCTCGACCAGCCGCAGTTCGTACATCAGCCGCGCCAAAAGCGGGTTGCGGCTATAGCGTTTCTGGCCTAGATTATCGAGCGTGACCGGGCCAGCCAGCCCGCCGGGGCTTTCCACTTCTAGGCGGTCTTCAAACATCCGCAGCGATACTTTCTGCCCGGCAATCGAATAATCGCGGTGCGAAAGGGCATTCGTGACCGCCTCACGGACGGCGACCATCGGATAAGCGGGCATATCCTCGCGGTAGAGACCATCTATCCGGGCCGGAATCCGCATATTACCGGAGACAAAGCGAGCGGCTTCCTCAATCACCTTGTCGAGCGTTCCAAAGACCTCTTTGCGGTCTACAATCAGGCCGTCTACATCCGAGCCACGAAAATGGGCCAGCTTCACACTGGCCTGGGGTAAGAATTTCTGGGGTTGCCGTCCGAAAAGTAGTAAAGCGGCGGTAGTCGGGCGCTGGGCTGGGCCACTCCCGGCGACGGGCAATAAAAGCCCCAGGTCTGCCAGTCGTTTTTCGGGTTCATCGCCCGCGGTGCTGCGGTCATCCGAGGCTTCATCGAGGGCCGCCAGATACGCAACTACTTTATCGGGGTCGAGGTCGGCAAAACTAGCCGAAGATAGCGGCTGATTTTCAGCTGACCCGATCTCATCTTCAATTTTGGAGCGGTTGTTTTTCTTGTCAACCATGCGAGCTTGACCCAAATTACGTGCGAGCTAAATTATCTCTTTCCCAGAACGGTGTTGCTCTATAGTATAATTCAAGCCTGCCCATTCTACAAGTAGCAAAAAAGTCGGGGTCAGTGGTCAGTAGAATAACTTTGCGTTTTTGGTAAATGTCAATTACTAACCGGAGTTTCTTAGCACTCCGCCCTGTATTTTTCTGACCACTGACCACTGCTAAAGCCAGCTTTTGCTTATCATAATCTGGTTTCCCAGCAGGCCCATTAGGACTTCCGATTTTGTTCCGGCAAATTCGGGATGGAACTCAAAGCGGTTGCGCTCAAAATACTGGACGGTATAGGTTTTGCCATCCGAGGGATTGACTTCCTGGAATTCCTGGGAAATCGGATAGCCATAGATAAACAAATCCCCGTTTTTCTGCCAGTAGTTCTTGAAGGCTCCCCCTAAAGTATGGCCGGTTTCAGGATAGAAATTGACCCCGGCTTGATTGGGATTGGCGACTGGTTTGAAAGGCGCTTCGTTTTCGCGGCCTTGCGTCACCTGTCGCCCTAATAAACCCAACAGCACCTCGTATTTTGTCCCGGCAAATTCGGGATGATATTCAAAGCGATTGCGCTCGAAATACTGAACCGTGAAGGTTTTACCCGGTTCGCTAGGTGAAGGCTCTTGAAATTCTTCGGTCCAGGCATACCCGAACTGGGGTAGCCCCCCGAATTTATCCCAATAGTTCTTGAAAGTACCTATCAGAGTATGCCCAGTGGCCGGAAAATAGACCCGAAAGCCGGTATCCGGGCCGGGCCGCGGGACTGGTTTGGTCGGAACAATCAAATTTTTGATGGCGGGCCAAAAATCTGCGCCCTCAAAGCCCAGTCGCCATGCCGCCATGCCCTTGACCTGTTGCCGTTTCATCAAATCGAACTTGGCATTGAGCGAAGCTACATTCTCGAACCAGACTTTGTGCTTTTCGCCATTATTGGTGTAATCCAAATAAGGGGTCTGGGCCAGTTGATCGTATCCGAAAGTGCCGTTATAGGTCTTTTGAAGTTGCATCACCTCATCATAGCCCCGCGATACGGCCCGGACGCTCTTATCGGTCTGGCGTTTGGTCAAATTCCAGTCGTAGCCATAGAACGGCATGCCAAGCAGAATTTTATTTGCGCCTAAACGCGGCACGGCATAATCCATAACCCGCTGCTGCCAGTCCACCGGCGCAACCGGGCCATCCTCGCCGCCCGAATAATGAAAATCATAGGTCATAATCGTCGCCATATCGAGATAAGGCGCGAGGGCGCTATAGTTATAGGCGGCGGAAAACTGGCTGGTCGAGGTCACGGTGCGCGACACCAGGGCCATCGTGACCAACTTGCCTTTGGGGTGCAGCCGCTCGTAAAGCGCCTTCATAAAATTGGTCAGGAGCGGTTCGCTGGCGGCGGTCAGGTCTTCAAAATCTACCTGATAGCCGTCATAGCCGTTCTCAAATATCTGGCGGTCTATCGTGTCTATAATGCTTTTGACCTTGTTGGGGTCGGCTAGAAGCGCGTTGAATTCGCCTTGCACCGGGTCATTCTGAATCATCGGCACGATTTTGATATTGCGGCCTCGTGCAAAAGCGGTCACATCCGGTTTGTCGCTACCATAGACCGTGCCATTTCCGCTCAGGCGAAAGTAATTAGGCGATACCACGTCTATATTCCCGGCATTCGCCAACAGCGAGTCGTATGATTTTCCGCTGACATAGTACATCCAGCGCAAGGGTATCGGGGGCGCAGCCTCGGCGGAGCGGGTTTCCCAGCTACTTAAAAAGAGGCTGCCAAAAAGCAGCGAAATAATAGCGATAATCTTGAATTTGAGGGACATTAGCTTCCTTTGCATTGATATTTTCTAGCTAGGCAGAGTTGCCAGCGCCGCATAATCCGGCGATTGATTTTGAGGGTGTTCGGCATACCAGAGGTGTTGGACTGAGCCATAATAAAAGGGCATTTCTTCGATGCGGGAGCGCAAGGCCTTGACACTCATTATTTCCAGTTCATCAGTTTCGGTGCAAATGGATAAAAGCGGCTTGCGGTTTTCATCTGAAAAGATTACCGCTACCAAAAAGCGGGTTTCGCCTTCTCCGGCCCAGACTTCCGTAACTCCAGCGATAACAAAAGATTTGTTTAGATTTTTCGCTTTCAGATGGCTTAGTTTTAGGGTTTCGCCCGGTTCTAATTCAAAATCGGCGATAAATTTACTCTCATCCAAAATTTCTGCAAGGCGAAAATTAGCCTGTCCGCCGATGAACTCGAAATACCGCCCATCTGAAAGTGTGAGTACCAGTGTATCCATAAGAGTTTGAGTATTTGTACTGGATTTCAAAGCAAGCCTTGAGACTGCTGTAACTGTCTGCCCGATTAAATTTTTAAACAGGTGGTTGGAAACTACTTCCATTTTAACGCTCCGCCTTTTCCCGCTTCGAGAAAAGACTATCTCTTCACCGACTTTTTACCATACTTTACCCGCCGCTTGACTGCCCAATCGGTCAGGAAAGTCGGGAGCAGCTGGTACAGCCACACGTCACGGCGGCTAGAGTAGTCTATCATATAACGAGCTTTGGGCCATCTGGTTTCGCTGGCCTTGACGATAATCCGGGCGACGGCGGCGGGGGTCACGTTGGCAGTGAAATCGGTATAATTTTCGAGGGACGGACGCAGACCGGGATAGAGAGTATCCGGCCCTCGGAATTTTTCGGGCAGGGCGGCCCTGGCGGTGTCAGTGAAATTAGTCAGGACGCTACCCGGCTCAATCAGGATTATGCGGATGCCCCAGGGCGAAAGTTCCATCCGCAGAGCCTCGCTCAGACCTTCGAGGGCGTATTTGCTGGCGGAATAAATTCCCCAGCCGGGAGTTGAAACCCGCCCCATCATCGAACTAAGCTGGATAATTCGTCCCCGTCGCGCCCGCAGCAAGGGCAAGGTCGCCCGTATCATATTCAGGCTACCAAAGAAATTGACCTCAAACTGACGGTGGGCCTCCTGGTCGCTGATTTCCTCGACTGGGCCGAGCAAGGCATATCCGGCATTGTTTATCAGCACATCTAATCCTCCGGCTTTAGCTTCGATTTCGGCGAGGACGGCGGCTATCGAAATCTGGTCGGTCACATCCAGATAAAAAGGACAGATAGTCCCGCCCTGTCTTTGTAATATTTCGGCCTGCTTCGCCATTTTTGGGCCATTTCTATCGGTGGCGTAGACCTTAAAGCCGCTTTGGGCCAGTTGGCGGGCCGTTTCCAACCCGATACCACTGGCGGCCCCGGTTATCAAGACCGAAGGTTGCGCGGAAAGTTGGGTTTTGGCGGTCATATTTTCCTTTGCTTTGCTAGTGATTATAGTAAAAGGCTGGTCATCTATTATACGAGAATGCTTGCTTTTAAGCTACCCTATTTTCAAGGTTAAAGCTCTTGACAAACTACTTAAATTAGTTTATATATATACTGTACTTAGCTAAACTAACTTAGAGAGGTGGCTATAGCTGAAAGACGATTATCACGCCGGGTTTGCCGCCTGGATGAATATGATGCGGGTACATCAGAAAATCCAGCAGCGCGTTATAAATCTGGTGGCAGATTACGATTTAACCCTGGCCCAATTTGATGTACTGGTGCGCCTCAATAACCAGGAGGGTATTACCCAGCAGCAACTGGCTGACCGCTTACTTGTCACCAAGGGGAATGTTACCGGTCTTATAGATCGGCTTTCACAGCAAGGGTTGGTGGAACGCCGGAATGACCCGGAAGACCGCCGCTCACATTTACTTTTTCTAACTGATAAGAGTCGAACTCTTCTGACCGAAGTGTTGCCACCTCATAAAAATCAGCTTCACACTATAATGGATGCTCTTTCAACAGAGGAGCAACAAACTCTACTAACTTTAATAAGAAAGCTGGAAAATTCACTCGACTAATTTTTTATTCATATAGTTTAAGTATAAACTACTTAAATTACGGAGGACGAAATGTACGATTTTACCGACAAAGTGGTAATGGTGACTGGTAGCAACGGCAATCTGGGCAAGAGTCTTATTCAGGCTTTTGCCGGGGCGGGGGCCAAGCTGGTGTTGCCTGATCGCAGTACCGGGCGTTTGGCTACCCTCTTTCCTGAACTGCAAAACGGCGACCATTATCTGGCTGATGGAGTTGACGTAGGCCAAGAAGCGGCTATGGCGGAACTGGTAAATGAGACTGTTAGGCGCTTTGGCAAGATAGATATTCTGGTTAATGCGGTGGGGGGTTGGGAAGGAATGAAGCTAACCCACGAAACCACCCTCGATACCTGGGATAACATGATGAATATAAATGGCCGGATTATCTTCAACATTTGTCGCAACGTTCTTCCGGCTATGCTTGAGCGACAGCAGGGGAAAATTATTAACATCGGGGCGCGGCAAGCCCTGGTGGCGAGCCAGAAAGAGGCGGTTTTTGCCGCTTCTAAAAGTGCTTTGGCCCATTTAACCGAGGTGATGGCGGCAGAATACAAGGAGCAGGGTATTAATATCAATGCCGTAATGCCTTCTATGATCGATTCGCCGCAAATTCGCCAGTGGATGCCAACTGCCAACCCGGAACAGTTTATTAAGCCGGAGGCAGTTACCGAAGTAGTCCTATTTTTAGCCTCATCCGCGGCAGACAGTGTTAGCGGCGCTCTAATCCCGACTTACGCAAAGCTGGTATAAGCCTAAACTCTAATAAGTACTGCTAAGTTTGAGTTAATTTTATGGCAACTTGCAAAGATACCGAACTGGTACGGGCGTACAGCTTGTACGCTCGTACTTGGGTCAAATTTTCTGCAAATTACCGTAGGTATCTTGAATTACTTGTTAGAGTTTTGCCAAAAACACCCTAGCGGTTGTAGCCCCAGTGCGGGCGAACCTTAGCAATTTCCCCAAGTTCATCCCCTGTTTAGTATACCCTAAGATTGCGGCTCAAAATTACGAGAAGGCAGATTAAAATTAGCATGTATTTTCTAAATCATGCCTGAAATCGAGGTAAAACCCTTGACACCGCTTATTTGTTCTAATATAATGGAGCTTGAACATTGGTTCTAAACTGCTTTCCCATTTCTATAATTTAGAACCAGATAACACTCGGAATCGAGGCCACCGGGTCAATCTACGGAACACACCTGCTCACACTTGCGGTGCATCAAAATTAAGCGAACTGCTTCGAGGGCTGAAAGTCCGAATTATCCAACTGATTCTTGATATTCAGGATTCGGCTCTCAAAACTACAAAAAAGGATTAGGCTAGATGCGCTCTCTACTTGACCATCAGGCCGATGGGATTGAATATACCCTGAAATCACACGGGATTGGAGCCGAAGTTATCGGCGGCAATATTTCACCCCGGCTAATCCAGTTTCATATAAAGTTGAGTGCCGGAGTCAAATATAATCGGGTAGTGGCTCTAGCGGACGAATTAGCCCTGGCGTTGGGGGTGGTACATTGTCGTATCACCCGCGATGGTCATTACGTCAAAGTGGAAGTGCCACGCCCCGACCCGGTGGCAGTCCGGCTCTTTCCCTTAATGCGGAATTTGCCCGGTAGCTTGCCGGAAAACTCGCCAGTGCTGGGGTTGGACGAGAATGGCACGCCTCTTTTGGTGCGAATCGACTCGTCTGATATTGCCCATATCCTGATTAGCGGTACGACTGGCAGTGGCAAAACGGTCTTGGCCCGCAGTATGATTGCAAGCCTGGCGTTACAAAACCAGCCCGACCAACTTCGCCTCTTGCTGATTGACCCCAAAGGACGCGGTTACAAAGACTTTAATGGGCTACCGCACATGGTTTGCCCGGTTGTGACCGACCCGCTGGACGGCTTGCATCGGCTGAAATGGGCGGTGCGCCACATGGAAAAACGCGATGCTAACGAGATTAGCAGCCCTTTGCTGGTCATTTTTATTGATGAACTGGCGGATTTGATGATGGTCGGCGGCAAAGATATGGAGCAGCAGGTTACGCGGTTGACCCAGCGCGGGCGCGAGGCCGGAATTCATCTGGTAGCCTGCACCCAAAAACCTGCCGCCAGCGTTATCGGCGCGATTGCCAAGAGCAACTTTCCGACCCGCATCGTCGGGCGGGTAGTGTCGGCGGAGGATGCCCGTACTGCCAGTGGGGTCGCCGGAAGTGGGGCGGACAAGCTAATGGGTCGGGGCGATTTCCTGCTATTCGCCAGGGGTGAGGCGATTCGATTGCAGGGAGCGCACGTCAGTAGCGCCGAAATGCAGCAGACTGTCGCCCATTTGGGTGGGGCAGTTCCGGTGGAAGAAGCGGCCCCCCGGCGCAAAGCTCAGGCCGAAGACCCTTATATGGGCAACTATAGCGAAGAAGCCCCAATGGTGCAGGAATTCACTCGCCGCAATCCGGCCTATGAACCGGATTTTGAGGATTATGAAGCAGACGAAGAAGATGAGTATTATGCCCAACCAGTGAAGCGCAAGCCTCAAACTAAGTCGCGCGACTTTCAATCTGCGCCCTCGAATGGCTATTATGACGAAACCCGTCAGGGGCGGGGGGTAGCCGAAAAATTGGCGAGTTACAATGCCAATCTCCAGCAACGCCGCCAGAATGAGATTGTGGAGGAAGAGCCAGAGGACGAAGAAGACCAAGATGAGTTGCGGTATGCTAATCCCCAAAAGCCGATACGTCCGGCCCAGCCTGCCGTTGGTCAGCGCGTGCCGCCAGTCAACGAGCGAGCGACCCGACCTGCTCCAATTCCACCCCGCAAGGCGGCAAATTGGAATGAGCCGGAAGACGAAGAAGAAGATTTGGGTGATTTCGAAGAGGAAGACGAAATGGAGCAAGTTCGTCCGCCCGTCCGCCGTCCCGAACCAGTCCGCCATCCGGCCCTGACCCGCTCGATGCCGCCGCCGATGAATAAACCGGGCGCGATGAATAATGGGCGAGGTCTATTGAATAATGTACCCGCTCGCAAGAGCGAGCCAATAAAGAAGGCCAGTTCTTGATAATATTAACCGGGACAAAGCCCAGGCTTGTCGCCCAGGCCTGTCACCAAGCTTGTCCGATGGAGTATAGATAATGAAAAAGCTTTTTGCGAGCCTGATGATCGGGTTTGGGGCGGCCCTCGGAGTTTTCGTGGCCCTGGCAATGCCGCCCGGCGGTTGGGGAGTGGCGATTGGGGTGGGGCTAGGTTTATTGGGCTGTATCCCACTATTGCTGGTGCTATTGATGTTGATTGGACGCGGCAATTCAGGTCGTCATGTCATCTATGAAACGCCGTCGCCAGAGCCAGTTCAGCCGATTATCATCTTTCAGCAAATGCCGCCAGCCCCGGAAGCGGCTAACTACGGCTATTTTGAGGCCAATCCCGGTTATGGCTACAGTGTCACCCCGGAGTATCAGAATGGCTACGCGGGCGGACAACCGGCCCAGTTAGCGCCCTCACGTCGTCGCCGCCGGACGCAGGAATTGCCACCGCAAGCGCCGGAATATTACCCTAACGATTATTATTATAATCAGCCGGGCTATGACCAGTATCAATCTTATCAGCAACCCTATCAATATGAAGCGCCGCCGCCCCAGCCCCAGCAATATGATGCCTATTATGGCCCGCCGGTTCGCAACCAGCCCAATTATGGCTATGCGGCCCAGCCCGAATATTATGAGGAAGATGAGTATGAAGCCGCCCCCGCCGTCCAACCGGGTCGCCGGGAAGCGAAGGCCCGTCCCGCCCAGCGCCCGACCCGCTCTCGCCGTCCCGCCAGAGAGGAAACGGTTGAGGGCGAGTACCGCACCATCGGCGAAGGCGAGTAATTTCCACCACCGCGAAAATATAAGGCTGATTGCAATCGTTATCTGAAAATATAGCACTCAGCACTAAATAAGGAGGTAGTTGGTATGTATTTTGTATGGTATGATGACAGTCCCACCAAGACGGTGGCAGTTAAGATTGGTGAGGCCGTAACCCGCTATATCGAGCGGTATGGGGGCGCACCTAATGTTTGTATGCTCAATGATACTGTACCGGCCTCGGAGTATCAGGCTTCCGGGTTGCGGGCCGATTTGCGAGTAATGCCCGCCCGGAACGTCCCCAAGAATTATTTTTGGGTTGGTCGAGACGTTTAATAACGGTTGCAAAACGTGATTACTTCTTCTTTTGAAGATATAAGACGGCAAACCGACGGCGGGAGCGATTATTGGTCGGCACGGGAATTGGCAAATGTTTTGGATTATGCCAATTATCGTGGCTTCAAGAATCGCATCCGCCTTCTTAAATCTGAACTAAACCGGCTGGGGTTGCCTGCCCGCGATTTTATTGCTTCAGGCCGCGATAAAAGTTGGTTCGATAGCGCCGCCGATTTGCAAAACGACGATATTTTCCTATCGTGGTATGCCTGCTACTTGCTGGTTTGCGGCCTGAGTAAAGAAGATAAATCCGGGCTTCAGGCCGAAAGTTATTTTCAAAACCGGCCCACTCTCTTAGTTTCCCCAATTTCAAATCAATTTGAAAATCTCCTCACTAATCATTAATCCGATTAAAATCCTTTTACGTAAGATAATTAGCAGTAGTGTCTTGTTTGAACTTGAACTCGCTCTCCCACTTTTATACTCGTTGCTCTACTCCGAGGTTTTATCCACATCGTGAAATAAAACCTTACATTCTTTTAACAATCTGAACACTCTTTTTAAATTCTAGTTTTGCTCGGACACAGGATTCGGATACTTATTTACAATTTTATTTTTAACCCGGAACTATTTTAACCCGGAGCTGGTTTTAACGCGCCCAGTTTTTTGAGTAAACCAACTTCATAGCTTCACACCAATCGGTATAACCCTACCTTTGTTTAGCCATGCCCGAATTCAGGCTGCTTTGGTGTTTGATTGAGTATTTGAACCGACAAGAAAGGACATCTGATATGTTCAAACAAACCCGTCAGTGGGTGGCAGGTCTATGTCTTCTGGCACTGTGTGTGTCCAGCTTTAGCATGGTCTTCCTCACTGTTCCTAGCTCGGTGGAAGCTTCCAGTCACCGAGAAGCGCCCCTTATCAGCCAAGACCCAGTAGCCGATGGCACCGACCTTTGGGCTTTTGTCAGCCCTGACCGACCCGATACCGTGACTTTTGTGACCAACTGGATTCCGCAAGAAGTTCCTGCCAGTGGCCCTAACTGGTATCGCTTTGGGGACGATGTGCTATACGAATTGCACATTGACAATGTGGGAGATGCTCAGGACCATATTGTTTTCCAGTTTCGCTTCAAGACCACTATTAGTAACCTTAATACTTTCCTGATAGCGACTGGCCCGATTACTTCCCTGACCGACACCGATTATAATCTGCGCCAGAGCATGACTGTAACCAGAGTAGATGCCCCGGCAGACGGGAGCTGCAAAAACAAGCCGCTTTCCAACTGCTCGACGGCTATAAGCACGGTGTTGGGAACTGACCTGCTGTTGCCGCCTCCCAATATTGGGCCAGCCAGTTTGCCGACCTACCCGGTTGTAGCGAACATGGCGATTCGCACCCTGCCGGGCGGCATCAAGGCTTTCGCCGGGCCACGCGCTGACGGTTTCTTTGCCGATATTGGGTCGCTGTTCGATTTGCTGACCATCCGCAATCTGCCGGGCAACGACGGCGGGGGAGTGAATACTTTTGCCGGTTTCAACATTCATACCATCTCGCTGCAAGTTCCGATTAAGCTCTTGACTAAAGATGGCAGCAAACCGACTGACGCTGCCAGCCCCGCCGCCGTGCTTGGTTCGTGGATGACCAGTAGCCGCCGCACTAACCAGGTATTTAACACCGGCGCTCCTTCGACCACCAGTGGCCCATGGGTTCAGATTTCACGGCTGGGGATGCCCCTGGTAAACGAGGTAGTTGTGCCACTGGGTCTCAAGGATGTCTTTAACGGCTTGAAACCCTGGCAGGATGCCACTATTCCGGCGGTCGTGGCGCTAGTTACAGACCCTGAGCCAGCACGCTTGCTCCGAGACCTTTACCATATAAGCGTTCCACCTACACCCCGCAATGACCTTGTAAATGTTTTCTTGAAGGGGGTGCCGGGTCTTAATCAACCGCCGGGCGTGGTTCCTTCCGAGCAACTGCGGCTGAATGTGGCTATTCCGCCTACCAGAAGGCCCAACTCGCTGGGAGTGATTGCGGGCGACCTGGCAGGCTTCCCCAATGGGCGGCGCATGAAAGATGATGTCATAGACGTTTCGCTACGAGTAGTCGCCGGGGTGTTAGTACCCGGTTTTAACATCAAACCTAATAACCAGTTGGGCGATGGAGTTGACCGAACCTTCCGGCCATTTTTGGATAGCTTCCCCTATCAGGCTACTCCTTTCAACGGGTATGATTTCTATCCGCGTCGGTCAGTACCTCGCTTCGAGGACTCAGGCCACGATGATGATGATGATTAGTTCTAGCTACTAAGTCACAGGCGGGTTTCTCCATCCTCACCTTTAACCGAGGTAATCGGGTGAAGAAATCCGCAGCCAGGAGCTAATCAAGTTAGCCAACCAGGTCGTGACTTATTTTCGCCCTGAACAGATTAAACACCAGCCCGGAAGATTGCCAGTTTGGGGCATCGCCTCTAATTATTTCCGGGTTGGGGTTTATCGGCGATTTCCCGCCGGGTCGGGCTTTAGGAGTAGAAGTCAACATCGCTTCGACTTCGCGGCTTGGCATTGGTCGGGCATAATAGTAACCCTGCACCAACTCGCACCCCAGCTTGTCCAGATGGGCTACTTCCCCAGAATTTTCCGCACCCTCGGCGATTATCGCTATATCGAGACTATGCCCTAAATTGATGATAGCCTGTACAATCGCACTTTTGCGGGGGTTGTCGTTCAGTTGCTCAATAAAAGTACGGGGAATCTTTATGATGTCTACTGCCAAATCCTTGAGATAGCTAAAGTTGGCATAACCCGTCCCGAAATCATCAATTGCCATCCGTACCCCCAGCTTTTTAATCTGTCCGAGCAAGTTGCGAGAGCTATCGGTCTCCTTGAGCAACAGGCTTTCGGTAACTTCCAGAAAGAGCAGATTTGGATTCAACCTGGTTTGGTCTAAGACCTCGGTTAGAGTTTTGATGAAAGCGGGGCGCTCAAATTCGAGGGCTGAAAGATTAACACTAATGGTCAGGGCCTGGGCCACCGGGCGATTGTTATTCCAGAGCCGGGTTTGCTGACAGGCTTGTTGCAGCACCCAAGCTTCCAGCGCAAATATCAGTCCACTTTGTTCGGCGATTGGAATAAACTCTACCGGCCCGACCATACCGCGCCCCGGATGATTCCAGCGCACCAGGGCTTCCATCCCAATAATGGTCTGGGTAGTTAGATTAACCTGGGGCTGGTAATAAACTTCCAGTTCGTTGCGGGCTAAGGCCAGCCGCAATTGCTGTTCCATGCTCTCTTCGGAATTTGACGCGCTGATTTCAGCTTCTTGAAGATAAGGTTTCATTTGGGCCGGAGGCTCGGCTAAAACAACCTCCTGGAACGCGGCGCTATCCCCCAGATTTGTAACCAACGGCTGGTCTTTTTGCCCCTTGAGATTATATTCGATTTTGGTCTCTGCCGGAACATCGCCAATATAGGCCACCTGGTTACGCCCGATGTGTTTGGCATGATAAACCGCAATATCGGCGGCGTGACTCAAGTCTACTGCTTCTCTGGCATCGTAAGGAAAACAGGCAAAACCGATACTCATGGTAGCGTGAATTGTTTCAGTAGAATTGGGCAACGGGAAGGCAGTTTCGGCAATCGTAGCCCGCAAGCGCTCGGCTAGAAGGGCTGCCTCGCTGCGGGTAACTTCGGGTAGGGCAATTACAAATTCCTCGCCCCCAAAGCGCCCGGCAATGTCGAACTGCCGCAGACTATCACGGATGATTTTGCCGATGCCCGCCAATACCATGTCTCCCGCCAGATGTCCATGTTTATTATTAATATTACGCATCAAGTCGAGGTCGGCCATTATATAGGTCAACGGGCGGTTGAAGCGTTTAGCGCGAGCCAGTTCCTCATCAAACAGGCGGTCAAAGTGGCGGACATTAAGCAGCCCGGTTTTCACATCGGTTTGGGCTTCCTGCTTGAGTTTTGGCACTTTCAGGGCTTCGTAGAGAATGATAATCGGCGATAAGGCCGGAATAAGCAACCAGGGGTCAATCGCCCACAAAATCACCACTACGTAGCCCATATTGGTCAGAATTAGTTCCGGTGAAAGCCGCTCTATCGTCAAAATCTTGGACTGACGCGGGGTGATGTTGCGCGCCAGATAAAGAACCCCGCTAACTAGGAGATTTTCACACATCACAAAGGCCAATGCAATCAAGAGTACAAAGAAGACTCGAATCGGGCTGTTGTATAAGGCCGAATTATTTTGCAGACCGACATATAACCAATGCGATAGAATTGCAGCGATGGTGAAATTAGCGATGTTAAAGGGTTGGATATACCACTGCTTCAGGGTAGAATGGTTGGTTAAACGCTTTTTAGCCCACTCTACCAGATGCGGAATAATGATTAACAAAACCAGTAGAGACGCCGGTAGAATAACCACCCCGGCAAAGAAGAATACGAAATGGGGATAGTAAGCCTCGTGATTTTGACCTTCGGCTTCTAGTAATTGGGTCGAAGCCGCCAAAAATAATAGAACCCCGAAAATTGTCCAGGAAGTGCCAGCTTCGCCGATACTCAGTAAAGCAACTCCACTCAAACCTCCGCCAACTAATAATACAGTCCAGATATAAATCCACGCACGTACAGACATTTTAAACTCCCTAACGAAAACCTTAGCTCGGCTCTCTATACGTAGAACCCACTCTACCCAGTGGGCGGGTACGGTGCTAACCATATCCGCCCATTTCCCATCAAACCTTGACCCCAGACTCTCGAACATTCCCGGCCCGAACTACTCGCCGGGAGCCCAATAAGTGCTACTCCAACTGGCAGTAGACCAACTGGCAGTAGACCAACTGGCAGTAGACCAACTGGCAGTAGACCAACTGGCGGTATTGCCGGTTGAGCCAGAATTGCCACTCAGATTAAGCAATCGGCTGGGTTTAAGATAGGTATTAGCATTGCGAGTGGATGTGCCTTTGACCGCCGCTTCGGTATCGAGATAGCCTGCTCCGGCCCGCAATGGTAGGTCGAAAGGGCGTGCCGTAGATTTCAGACGATA
The DNA here is from genome assembly GCA_038245615.1 of Chloroflexia bacterium. Taxonomy (GTDB): domain Bacteria; phylum Chloroflexota; class Chloroflexia; order Chloroheliales; family Chloroheliaceae; genus 54-19. Next base: position 15,681 of record JBBRSG010000095.1, read on the forward strand.
TTTGACCTGGTTAGGGGTCAGATTTGGATTAGCCTGCAAAATCAGGGCGACTGTTCCTGCAACCATCGGCGCAGCCATCGAAGTGCCGGACATGCGAAAGTAATTGTACTCAACTATATTTTTGGGATGCTGTACCGCTAAACCCCGGCGCGGGTCAGCTAGTATACTGACGATATTAGTGCCAGGAGCGACCAAATCAGGTTTGGCTACGCCGTCCAGAGTAAGTCCGTAAGCCGAAAATGGCGCTAAGGTGTCGTCATTGCGGTTGGTTGTACCTTTATCGTCGGTGGCTCCAACCGTAATCACAAAGGGGTCATTGGCAGGGGGCAACAGGTTTTGATTGCCACCATTACCAGCCGAAACTACGACAACTATGCCGTTGAACCACAAAATTTCGGCAGCGGCGCACAACGGATTGGTAAGATAGGACTCGTAGATACTGCTGCTAAGTGAGATATTGACTACCCGAATATTGAACTGGTTGCGGTTGTCGTAAGCCCACTGCATGCCGGCAACTACGTTGCTAATGGTTGAACCGCCCGCGTCGTTGCTGACCTTGATATTAATCAGGTTAGCGCCAGGGGCGACCCCCACATATTCACCTTTCGACTGACGACCATTGCCCGCCGCGATTCCGGCTACATGCGAACCGTGTCCGTATCTGTCACTGGTGCTATTACTGGTCGAAGTGTTATTAGAAGCCACTATCCGGTTTCTATAGCCGGAAGTATCGTCGTAATCATCGTCAGTGGCATCTAATCCGCTGTCTATAACTCCAATCCCGATGCCCTTACCTAGCACATCATTCCACTTCCAGACCTTATCAACCCCAATGGTTTTGATAAAAGCACTTTTGAGTTTGGTATCATCGGGGGCCGCGATATAGGTACTGGCAACCGGGGCATCCAGCGACACCCAGCGCACACTGGCACTGCGGGCCAACTCCGGCACAAATTGAGCTGAGAGAGTGGCGGTAAAACCGTTGATAATATGCAAATCGGTAGTGATTTCACCGCCCAAGCGGGTGACGATACCTTCGGCCTGCGAGTCGGAGGTCTGCTTTTGGACGATGATGCTGACCCGGCTATCGGGCTGGCGGGTCGCCAGTTCTAACAGATGAGTCTGCGCCCGGAGCGGTTGTCCGGCCTGGGGCATAGTGGCATTCCAGGAAACTAAGAGGGCTGCTATCAGAAGGCTGACTAGCCCCAGGCTATATATTCGGTAGCCATTCACCGAAAAATTCCGCGAAACCTTCTCAAACATTGCTAATAACTCCTTCAGTGCTGCGACAAGGCGCTAGTTGCAAGTTATCGCCTTTGGCAAAACCTTACTGAAACCCATTCAACCTGCAAAATGACAAATTGACAAAATCAAACCAATAAAAATCCGACTTCAGTCTGAGAGTGAAGCCGGGCAACTTCGGTAAGGCTTTCATCTTACCTTCAAGACGGTAGCCCGGCTATCCTGGTCGGTAATACCGACTTAGGACCCGTAGCTTTGCGTCCTCACCTTACGGTGAGTTTGCCTGTTCGCTCACTATTAAATTAAGAACTTTCGCTGGAAATCCCAGCTAACATTAACTATCTTTAAGAATATATCTAACTAAAAAAATCTTAACATAGCAGTGTTAAGATAATATGACGGGGAAGTTACGAAATTTGAGAATAGGCAAATAAAATCGAAAACAAGGTCTAATTTATATCTTTTGCCGGAAGTCGCAGCGAGTTGCGCCAGGCCTCGCCATAATAGGCATAGGACAGGAGTACCCCCTCGCGGATTCCGAACTTACTGATAGTGACAGTTTCGAGTTCAAATTTATCCATCAGCGCCCCCATAATCAGCGCCCCAGTGCCAAAGTTCTGGGCGCGGCTGGGAACCAGATTATAATCTATAGCTAACTGGTTACTGGGTCGGGTGGTCGCCAGAGTCACAGCCTGGGCTACATCGTCGCGGGTGATGGTTTCACCGCGTCGCCCCTTGTTAAAGAGCCGGGTGACAGCTTTGGCGTTGCCCCCGGCTAACACCCCTAGTTCCAGCGGGCGCAAGGTTTGGGGCCAGCGGGCGCTGGCAAAAATTTCGCCCAGTTTAAACTGGGCGGCATGGACTTGGGCTAAAGTGAGGGGGTCAGAAGCTTTGGTCAGGGCGCGAAGCTTAATCGAGCCGACTGGCAGCTCGACAATTCCGCTTATCATGTTGAAATCTACCAACACAATTTCGGTGCTACCTCCGCCGATGTCGGCTACTATAAAGTGAGATGGTAGATTGAGGCGAGCGGTTGCGCCCCGGAAACTGAAAAGGGCTTCCTCGGTTTGGGAAAAAACATTAATCGTCAGGCCCAATTTTTCGCGGGCCTGTTGCACCAGGTGAGCCGCGTTGCGGGCCGCCCGGAGCGGTTCAGTCCCAAAAATCACCAGCCGGGCCGAATGCGCCTCGGCTTGGCGAGAATAACTTTCCAGCCGACTTAATACCAGCTTAAATTTTTCGGCGGAGATTTCGCCTCGGAAACTGACATCATCGCCCAGCCGGGCCATTTCTTTTTCGTCCGTCACGATTTCGACTTGATGTCCATCGGTGCGGGCAATAATCAGGTGGACGGTATTACTACCGATGTCTACCACCCCTACCGTAACCATATTGTTCTGGAAAATTTTCCCACTATCATAAGCTACGGTCATTTTATTTCCGCCTCTGGCTATTGAGTGATAAGCCGCCGGGGGAGAGATTGCAGCCCTGTTCAATTATAGCAGAGTCGCAGTCGAAAATCTAAAATCTAAAATCTAAAATCTAAATCCACTGACCCCGACCCCCGCCGATTGCACTCTGACCCCCGACTCTCGATTTTCGATTTTTGACTTTAGACCTCCATCCCCTGACCCCCGATTTTTGATTTTCGATTTTCGACCTTAGCGATTTGAAACCCGATTACCTGCCAGCAGGGTGAGGGCCGCGCCGGGGGCGATTTTGAGGCCGGGGCCGCTGTTTTTCAGGAGGGAGATGCCGTCGCTTTTGTAGCCGATAAGATTGTACGAAAGCCGAATGTTGGGGTTTGGGCCAACTGTCCAGATGCCGCCCTGCCGGTTGCCGCTAATCAGGTTTCCCAGGGTGGCATCGTCGGGATTGCCGATAGTTATATCCGCCGCCCCACCCATGAGCTTTAGCCCATAGCGGTTGGAAGCCGGGGTTGTGCCGTCCAGCGTACCAAACCAGCTACATTCCAGCCGATGATTTGAGCCACTGATTTCCAGGCCACTACCGGGGAAATTGCCAATCGCCAGCCCCTTGACCCGGTTAGTTCCTCCAAATTGTAGCCCGGCAGCATCGGGATAGCCCGCCGCCAGATAGCTGCCCTCCAGCCGTACCGAAGGCGTGCCGCTACTCGACATTAAGCAGAAGGCCAAAACGCCGACCCCACTATTGACCGGAGGCAAGGGTGAAAGCGGGTAAAGGGTACTATTGAGCGGGAGCTTGGTCAAGTAGACATATCCCGTTGTCACTTCGCTCAAGGCTTTGCGTAGATTAACGTTACAGTTAGTGGCGGTATTGTCCGTCGTGTCGGTCACAAAATTGACCGATAACGAACAGTCGAGGGCGGCTCGAACCGCGAGGGCAAACGGCTGCGGCCCATGCGCCACATTGAAGCCCTTCACCCGCACTTTCCAGGTTCCGATTGCCGGATTTTGGATGGTCACACCTTCGACATTGTTGAGCGAGTCCCAGCTTCCGCCGCTAACCGAAAACTGCCCGTTAAAGTTGTTGCCTAGATATTGCGTCCCATCCGGCGCGATAAGATAGAGGTCGAGGTCATTGACTAACTGCCGGGCTGCACCGGGGTAGCCCGCCGGGTCGGTCCAGGCCAGCGAAATTTTGAGCGGCTGGCTACTACTTGTCACCTCGTAAGTATAATCGCTGCTTTCGCCGGTGTTCAGCCCTTGCAAGTTATCGGCGTAGACCAATCGTCCTCCGGTGGGTGGTTGCATCACGCTTTGTAGCAAAATGCGCCCCCAACCCTGGCCTTTTTCGGGTAAATTGCCCCCAACGCTGATTTCGTAGTCGGCGGAATTAATCAGGGTGGCCTTTATCAAAGCAGCCTGGGGAGTGGCATAGTTGAGTTGGTGAATATACCAGTCCCGCACCAGGGCCGCCGACCCGGAAGTGACTGGGGCGGCCATGCTGGTCCCCGATTTGCAAATATAGCTGCTGGTACTTCCAGCGTAGGGCGAATTCAAACATTCGCCCGGTGCAACCAAATCGGGTTTAATGCGCCCGTCCTGAGTCGGGCCACGCCCGCTAAAGTAGCTCAAACCGTCGTAGTTGCTGGTGTTGGGGCTTGAGCCAACTGCCAGCACATTTTTGGCGGTGGCGGGCGAAGCAATCGAGCCAGTCAGCGAACCATAGTTGCCCGCCGACCAGATGCCTAGAAAATCCGGGTTGTCCCACATAAACTGGTCGGCATCCTGGGCCAAACTATCGTAACCGCCAAAGCTGGCATTATTCCAGCTATTATTTTGAAGCCGCGCCCCCTTTTGGCGGGCCTCGGTCATAAGCTGTAGCACCGGGTGGGCTACGGCGGGGTCATTCAGAAACTCCAGGTTCGGGCCTAATTGTTGGACATATAGCCGCGCCCCGTAAGCCATACCTTTGTACAGGCTATTGCCGTGACCCCGCCCGGCGATAGTCCCCGCGACATGCGTACCGTGCTTGATTGAGTCGCCGCCATCCGGGTCGGGGCTGCCATAAGCTGCGCCCCAGTTGGTCAGCCCCAGTATCACCGGGTTGGGATAAAGCGGGCCTTCAAAGTCTACGTGCTGCATATAGACCCCGCTATCGGCGAGAGCCACGATTTGCTCGGTGCCGGGGGTCGCCCCGGTCGCCGGGGATGGCCCTGCCCCAGTCAGACCCATGCCCCAGATAGGATACAGCCCGGTTTGCTTGCTTTGGGTAATCCAGGCGGCGGTATCATTAGAAGGCTTGACGACGCTATACGGCTCAAGCCAGACGACGGCATCCAGGGCCGCCAGTCGTGCCAACCCGCTCAGGTCGGCTTCCAGACGCACGGAACGCAGCCCGATAAAGCGCCCGGCCTTGCTCGCTGTTGGCCCAAGTGAATTTAACGAGCTGGTGGTTTTGCCACCGGCGGCGGTAATTGCTGCCGTCAAGCCGATAGTCGGCTCATCCGCCAATACCAGGGCCGAAAGTTGCGCCCGCCCATTTTTATTTAAAAGGGCCGGATCCACTTTGTAAGAAGGCTGGAACGGCCCGACCCAGCGCACATATTTCAGGGCGGCAATCTGAGCGGCCTGGGTCGTATTCAAGCGGGCCAGATAAGCGTAATCGGGTAGATATTGATAGATTTTCACCCCGGTCTGGCTGACTTCAGCTTGCCAGCTTTTCAGAATTGGGCCACTAAACTGGATTATAGCTAGAAATGGCTGGGTGGAGTTTGTATTTGCAATCGGGAAACCTGCTAAAGGTGCTGGGGTTTTTTGGATAGGGTCAAAGCTACCGGCTCGCAGTTTTATTTCGCCACCATTTGCCGGACGGTCTTTTTGAACCGTCGCTGCCAAAGAAAGGGTTGATAGCGTGAGTTCGGGCGGCGAATAGCTCTCCGAAGCCGGTAGCGCCAGCAATAGACTGCATAATAATCCTAAAAGTGCTTTGTACATATAATATAATAGGAAGGCATAAAGTATGGATATACCGCTTTGTGACAGGGGTATTCTAACATCTGGTGGAAACAAGGGTTATAGGAGCTTTAGGTCATTTTTGGGATATTAGATATTGGCGACTCAGGCAATCAGGTATAAGTCTTCGGGGATTTTGTAGCTGATAGTAATGGTTGTACCTTCACCGGGGGTGCTTTGAAGCTGAAAATCTGCTCCGACCAGGGTTAGCCGCTCCTGAATCGCCATCAGACCCAGCCGGGTGGTGGGGTCGCCAGTCTGGAAGGTAGTTAGGTCAAAGCCCTGACCGTTATCCTTTATCTCGATTTCCAACAGGTTCGGTTTGTTGCGCGGGCCAGTTGTCCGCACCGTCACTTTGATTTCTTTGGCGGCGGCATGGCGCGAGGCATTGTCGAGGCTATCCTGGGTGGCTCGAAAAAGGGCGGTTTCAATCGCGCTATCGAGGCGGGGCGGTTCTTCACCTTCCAGCTGGAAAACAGGTTTGGCTTTGCTTTGGGGTTCGGTTGGCCAGTCATTAATTAGTTTCCGCAAGGCGGCGGTCAGACCAAATTCGTGCAAATTGGAGGGCTGAATATCGTCTACCAGCTTTTTAGTCTGGTTAATCAGGTTGTGCAGCCGTTCTTCGGCCTGGTGTAGTTCGGTGGCGGCAGTAGGCCGGACTTTTTGCAAATAAGCCTGAATCCCCTTGCGGGTGGTGGTCAGGCTCGGCAGCAATTCCGCCTGAATCCGTTCCGCCAGCTTGCGATTTTCTTCTTCGTAGGCTGATACAAAGCGTCCGGCAAACAGGCGTAATCGCTGGTTGCGCTCGGCTAGAGTCGCGTGCAAGTGACGATTCTCTATCAGGGTGGCAAGCTGGGCCGCCAGCACCTCGAATAGCTCTCTTTCGCCCTGCGAAAAGGTCTTATCGGCCTCGGCCCGACCTATCAAAAGCGTTCCCCGCGCCCGCCCTCCAATGAAAAATGGCACGCCGATAACCGCGCCCGGCACTTGTTCGGCAGTCCCCGGTAGCTGATCGGTGGTACGGCGCAAACTGAGGGTGCGACCCAGTTCGAGGGTGCGCCCGGCTAACCTGACCGCCGGAAAAGAGCGCGGTGAAAACGATTGGGTATCCGGCCCGGCAAAACTGGCGACGGTTTTCAGGCTGGCTTCGAGGGTCTGACTATCCAGGTCGTCCGGCAAGAAGATAGCGCAATAGTCCGATTTGGTTTCTTTAGCGACTACCTCGACTACCGCCTGTCCCAGCCCGGTCAGGTCAAATTCGGCGTTCAGAAAACGGCGGGCCTCAAAAAGTGGGGCAAGCACCCGCAATCGGGCGGCTTCCTGATTATTACGGCTTTTTTCCAGAGCATCCTCAATCGCCCGGTGTAGTTCGCTGGCGGTAAAGGGCTTAATCAGAAAGCCACTGACTCCCAATTGCATGGCTCGGACGATAATATCAGTCGAGGCGTAGG
>JBBRSG010000096.1:0-22787 GCA_038245615.1 Chloroflexia bacterium
TAAACCTGGCAAGTACTAACCAGATTTACTTAGCACTCAGCACTTTTCTGACCACTGACCACTGCCAAAGGAGTAAAAAATGCCACTGACCCGCAATCAAATGGCCCAACGCGCCGCCCAGGAGTTGCAAGATGGTTTCTATGTCAATCTTGGAATTGGCCTGCCGACTCTGGTCGCCAACTATATCCCCGAAGGGATGGACGTATTTCTCCATTCCGAAAATGGTCTGCTGGGGATTGGCCCGTTTCCCTACGAAGGGGACGAAGACCCCGACTTGATTAACGCCGGAAAACAGACCGTCACGACGGTCAAAGGTGCTTCCATTTTTTCCAGCTCCGACAGCTTTGGAATGATTCGGGGCGGGCATATTGACTTGGCGATTCTGGGTGGTATGCAAATCTCAGCCGACGGCAGCCTGGCTAACTGGACGATACCGGGCCAGATGGTCAAGGGCATGGGCGGAGCAATGGATTTAGCAGTCGGCGCAAAGCGGGTTATCGCCGTCATGGAGCATGTCAGCAAGAAGGGCGAACCGAAAATCCTGGCAGAGTGTAATCTGCCCTTGACTGGCTCGAAGGTCATCAACCGGATTATAACCGATCTGGCAGTTATCGAAGTTACTCCGACAGGCCTGGAACTGCTCGAAGTCGCGCCGGGGGTCTCCGCCGAGGAAGTTCAAAAGGCCACCGCTGCCCCGCTCCGGGTTTCAGCTAAGCTGAAAACAGTAGAATTGGGCGATAAGCAGCCGGTAAATGCCTAAAAGGTAGTATTAACTACAGACTAAGCCCTCCGCCTTTGTTAGCATACTTCTAGCCAAAGCTGGGTATTTTGTATAATCGCTTGCTCTAATATTGGTAAATCAGGAGGCTAACTAATGACTTCAAAGCTGACCGGACGGGTGGCTCAACCGACAGGCGCAGGCGCAGCCGATAGTGGGGCTGGCGCGACCCTTCTGATGGATGCCCCCAATCAGGCGACTGCCAGCGCCCTCAAAGAAGATGTTCTCGCTCCCCGCTTTTATACCATTGACATCGAAAAGCTGGACCGCCTCAATTTCGATAACTATCAGGCCGAGTTTGAGGAAATGTTGGGCCAATTTAGAGCCGACTACAATCGGGGGCATTTTATCCCAACCGCCGAATTCAAGGCCGAGTTCCCTGATTTACCCCGCCACGAGTTCGAGGAATTTCTGCGGCGCAGTTGCCTGGGCGAGTTTTCGGGCTGTCTGCTCTACCGCCAAATTTCTGCCCGCACCACCAATCCGATGCTCAAGGAGACTTTCAAGTACATCACCCGCGATGAAGGCCGTCACGCCTCCTTCCTGACCCACACCATGCGCGACCTAGACATCAAGTTTGATTTGGGCTTTCTGGCCGACCACAAGAAGCGGTTCAAAATTTCGCCCAAAATAATGTTTTACACCGTCTATCTCTCCGAATGTATCGGCTACTGGCGCTATATCACCATTTACGATGAATTGATGGCCCATCCCGAAAATTGCTTCCATCCCATCTTCAAATGGTTCGGGCGCTGGTGCGAGGATGAGCATCGCCACGCCGCTTTCTTCGCCCTCATGATGAAATCGCAGTCCAAACAGGTGCTACAAGGGCCAATCAACAACGCTATGATTCGCTTCTTTACCCTGGCGGTCTATATAACCATGTTTTTACGCGATGTCCAGCCCGCTTCTGTGACCCTCTACAACAAAATGGGCTTTGACCCCCGGCAATATGACCTGGACGTTATCAAAAAGTGCGACGAAGAGGCCAGCACCGTCTGGGGCTTCAAATTCCAGGTGGACAACCCGAAATTTGTCAAAGAACTAGACCGCATGGCTGGCAATAACCGCAAACTGGCGGCCCTGTCCGAAAAGACCGGCCTGATAGCCTGTACTCGTCGTCTGGCCCTCAAGGGCAGCAATGTCGCCTCAATTGGACGGCTGTTCGCCATGAAAACCATCAAGACCGGGACGGTTAATTAGCAAAAGCAGGTGGATTTATGACTCTGGCCTCAATTTTGTATCAAGTCAGCGGCGGTAGCACTCCCACCCCGGTAGACCCCGGCAACGACCCTATTTTAACCCTGCTGGCAACCGTCGCCTTTATCGGCTTTTCGTTGGCGGTAGGGGTAATCGGCTTCAAGCGCCGCTTGCGACGCATGGGCTACGATGCCACCCTGCTCAAGCCCACCGTCATCACCGGCCCGAAATCGCCAGTTTCGGCTACGGTCTCAAGACCGCCCGACAGCAGCAATCGCAAATAATTTTAGAATCCAAAACCCGGCCCAAACCAGTTAGTTTGGGCCGGGTTTTTGAATTCACTTTAGCTAATCGCCACCGTCTGAGCTTCGGCGGGCGCATCACCCTGCGCGGCCCGCGCCGTAACCACAATCGCAGTTCCGGCCTTTAAGTCCTCGGTGCTGCCCGCGCCTTGTTTTAACAGGGCCGTATCCGGGCCGACATTAGCCGTAATCGGTTCGCCGGTAAAGCTGGAACCACTAAACTTATTGGTTGCCAGCGTTCCACCGCGCACGATTACCGGGGCATTTGCACCGCCCGCGCCGCCAAAACCACCGGCTCCGCCGCCCGGAAAACCACCGGCTGCTCCAGCCCCGCCGCCCTGGGTAAAGCCGCTAACATCTATCGCCGTCAATGACCGGGCATTATAGACCCCATCTCCGCCTTTGTCGCCGGTCACAAGGACAATCCCGGTGCCACCCGCCAGTTTGCCGAACTCGTCCGCCGAAAGTTTCTGGCTTTTGGTGACGGTGGCGCTGCCTAAATTAAATTTCTGGCTTTTGCCCTCGGCATCCTTGACCGTCAAAATCTTGGTGGCAGCCTCAAAGGTTTCAACCGTCCCAGTAATAGGCCGCGCCCGGTTTGCCGCATTACCCCCGGCAGCCTGGCCTTGTCCCGGTGTACCACCTGCACCCGGTCTTGCTCCGGCCTGTCCACCTGTCTGTCCAGCCGCTCCTGCTGGATTAGCACCCGGTGTACTGGCAAAAGCCGGAGTAAAAGTGGGCAAAGGAGTATTGGCTACCACGGTACTCGCTGGGGTCGCCACCGCCGCCTGGGGATTGGCGTATGGATTGGTTGCCGTCGCTATTCCCCAACCTATCGCCGCCCCCGCCGCAATAAGCGCAATCGCTATAACTGTTCTAAGTAAACCACGCCAGGTCATCTTTTTCGTTTCCTCCCTCTCTGGGACTCTTCTCGACAAGCCTGATTTTACCATCCCAAAGTGCTAAATGAAGCAAATTTTCGTAAAGCTTTCTTTACGTTTAATTTTACCTCAGACCCGACTTTTTTTCACCCAATTCGGTGGTCATCCCTTTGATTTTTTCAAAAATTATTCCCGCGTTCTGATCCGAATTTCTTTTTGATAGCTACGGATATGTTCGGTCATTTGCTCGGTTACCATCTGTAATTTAGTCAGCAAGGTTTCGTCGGGCGGTTCGCCCCCCAGCATTGCCAGGTCAATTTCGGCTTGCAAGACCGAAAGGCGCTGGTTTAAATCGTGGGACGATTTACGGGCCATGTTCAACATCTCTGCGGCCTTATTGCGCTCTTGCTCTAACTCCTGCTTTAATTTATCTATCTCGCTATCCCGCTGGTCTAATTGCCGAGTCAAAGCCGCCAGCCGCAAGGTTACATCCCCATCTTCGATTGTCATACTAAAATCTCCCATTTAGATTCTCTCTACCCGAAATTCCCCAATTCGTTATTTAGCTTTCTACTCACAAGCCTGATTTTAGCTTTGAGCTATTTATTATATAAACGTATCAAAAGCTGGAATTAGGTGCAAAAAGGACCCAAATTTTAGGCTTGCTTTAATTATTTGTAACTATTCAGCCCCACCAATAGGGTAGACTGAGATTCTTCGGCGGGAACTCTACTTTGACAAAAATTGGGGCAATGCCCCGCCTCAGAATGACATGGGCTGAATTGTTACAATTATTTTAGGATTATCGCTTAGGACAATGTTTCTGGGCTTGAGGCAGTTTTCAAGCCAAAGTCCTAATTACTAAGCTTGTAAGTCCAAAAATCATAGGCCGCCAGGGTATTTGGAAAAATAGCGCGAGCCTGCCCCAATAAGCCCTCAATTCCCAGACCATCCTCCGCTTCATAGCGGGCGCTAAAGTGGGTCAGAATCAGGGTTTGTACCCCCGCCGCCAGTGCGACCTGGGCCGCCTGGGTAGTGGTTGTATGGGTACTGCGGCGGGCCAGGTCTAAATCCTCCTCGCAAAAAGTTGCCTCGTGTATTAAAACCGTCGCATTGCGCGCCAACTCAATGGCGGATTGACAATACTGGGTATCGCTGCAATAGACCAGCTTACGGCCTGGACGCGGTGGCCCGACCAGTTTTGCCCCCTCGATAACCCGCCCATCCTCCAGCCGGACAGTTTCCCCATCTTTGAGCTGCCGATAGAGCGGGCCGGGCGCTATTCCCAGCCGAGCGGCCTCCTCTACCTGGAAATGACCCGGTATCGGCTTCTCAATCACCGCATAGCCAAAATCAGTAATCCGGTGTTCTAATTGAGCGCAAATCACCTGTACCCGCTTGTCTTCGTAAATCTGTCCGGGTTGCACTGTCACTATTTCCAACGGATAGCCCAATTGTGTCCCACTCAACCGCAGGACGGTGCCAAGATATTCTTCTAAACCCGGCGGCCCATAGACCGTCACCGGGGTTGCCATGCCCTGTTGCAGCGAGCGGGTGGCGAGTAGCCCTGGCAGACCATAAACATGGTCGCCGTGCAGATGGGTAATAAATATCCGCTCAAGCTGGCTCACCCGTAAAGCCGAGCGCATAAACTGGTGTTGAGTGCCTTCCCCGCAATCAAACAGCCAGGTACTACTTTGCTGCTCGAACTGCAAGGCAATCGCGCTGACATTGCGGGTGCGGGACGGCGCACCCGCGCTAGTTCCCAAAAAAGTAATTTGCATTCCACATTCCGGTTTCTTTACGAGACAAAGCTTTAAGACCCAGCTTTGACGTAATTCACGAAAGCATATATAATATCAAAGTAATAAGTGCTTAGACCAACCTCAACCACTTGCGGAATTTTAGATAAAATTTAAGGATACTTGCGTCAATGCTACTCTCCAATAACCAACAGCCTGACTTCTTTTCGCCAAAAAAAGGTCGTGTGTTTCTGGGCGCATTTTCCATCTTGGCGGTTCTAACCCTGATAGCTCTCTTATCGTTGGATTCAGTCTCCTTTTTGGCTTTACCGGCGACTGCTGCGCCCGAACCCCCCAAACCGTTCCGCTATTTCGACACGACCGGGCATGGTTTGAGTGGGCCGTTACTCCGCTATTATACTCGGACTGGCGGTCAAGAGCGACATGGAGTAGCCCTTTCCGAGCCAGTGCGCTACAAAAACTATTATCGCCAGTTTTTTGAAAACACGGTTCTGGAATTTTATCCCGAATATGATGGAACTGGTGAGGAAGTTAAGCTAATGCCGCTCGGTCAGAACGCCGCCGCCGATGCTAAACTGAATTTTAGTCCGGTTGCCCCTTTTATCGGAACTGCCGACAAATGGTACTTTCCTGAAACCGGCCACAGCCTCGCTGAACCTTTCTTGAGCTACTGGCGTAATAGCGGCGAAATCAATACTTTTGGACTACCCATCAGCGAAGAATATGAGGAAACCTGGGCCGACGGCAAAACCCAGCTAGTCCAATACTTCGAGAATACCCGGCTACAGCGCCCTACTCTCGCCAGCACCGAGATTACAATTGCCAGCCTCGGTACGGCAATAGCGACCCAGCAGCTAAAACCGAACCAGTTAGCTGCCATCCCTCGCACCCGCTTTGAAGCGCCCCGCAATCTTCGGATTCCTTCTCTCATGTTCCATTACGCCAGAGTAGTTAGCGAAAGAGCCGACCCGTTGGGCTTTGGGCTTTCGATTACCCCACCTAACTATCTCAAGTTTCTGGATTGGGTGCAGGCCAACGGTTATAATACCGTTACCGCCAGTCAGGTTTTGGACTATTTCAAGTACGGTATCTTGTTGCCCGAAAAGCCGGTGATGTTCCGATGGGACGATGGTCACGACAATAACTGGTTCGTATATCAGGAGATGAAAAAACGCGGCATGACGGCGACTTTCTTTGTCATCAGTCAACGCCTGGAATTGACCCCAATCCAGTGGAAGCAAATTGACCAGGATGGTTTTGAGGTCACAGCCCACACCCGTACTCACCCTGACTTGCGCGGGGTGCGCGACCTGACCAGCGAGATAACTGCCTCGAAACGCGATATTGAACTTATTCTGGGCCACCCGGTGCGGACTTTTGCCTATCCCTACGGTAAATATAACGATGTTATCAAACGAGTGGTGCGCGATAGCGGTTTTGAACTGGCGGTGACGACCAACGGTGGTTACAACTGGAATGACAGTATTATGCTGGAACAGCCGGTTATCAGCGTGACCGGGTATGATGATGTCACCTCGTTTGCCGATAAAATTATGCGGGCCTCCTATCCCCCGGCCCAAGTCGGAAGCGGCAGCAATAACTCGAATACGGCCCCCAACGACAAGAGCAAAACCGCTGCCCCCGCCCCTGCTCCCACCAAAGCGCCAGTCAAAACCAACAAACCCTAATCCGCTGAAGATAATCCAAAGCTAAGTTCTTCAGTTTGTAAATTGGACTGGCGGGTTGTGGCTAATTTGGCGGGTCTCAACCCGCTAAGTTTGTTATAAAGTAAAAGATATATTGACAAAGTGAATAAGTTGGGTTAAGCTTCATCATAATAACTGTATATACAGCCTTTTGAATAAAAGACCCTATTTGCAAAAGGCGCACCAGCGTCAATGAAAATTAACAAGGATAGTAACTCCCATCAAGCGGTTTCAGGAACGTATATATCCTGGTCATCCTGTCCATCCCTGTTAAAGGTATTTCAAAGAAGGACTAAGGAATAAAAATGTTACAAACAGCCGACCTTGCCCGCGTCCGGCGTTGTGCCTGTGGCAATATCCGGCGCACCACCCGCGCCCTCACTCAATACTATGATGACAAGCTCAAGTCCACCGGGTTGCACACCACCCAGCTAACCTTGTTGGTCAATATTGGGTTGGAAGCGTCAGTCACGATAACCCAATTGGCGGAATTATTGCTGATTGACCAGACGACTTTAACCCGTAATCTCAAGCTGTTGAAAGCGCAAGAATTAGTCGAAAGCATCGCGGGCCACGACCAGCGAACCCGCCTCTGGACTTTGACCGACAAGGGTAAAGCCATCCTGGAAGTTGCGCTCCCGTTGTGGCAGGAAGCCCAGGCCCACATCGTCGAAGGTATGGGCAAAGAACGTTATTACAGCCTGCTCAAAGAACTATCCGCGCTGGCAGCCCTAACTGAATAACCGAAAGTAGATAATTTTTAGTTTTGAGTTTTGAATTAAAATATTAACTGCTCGTGGTATTTCTCAACACTCAGAACTGTATTTTGCTGACCACTGACCACTGACCACTGACCACTTTTTTAAGGAGACAATAATGAAAACACGCGAGGAACGCTCGACTATACCGGGCGCAGAGGTCGAAAGCCAGCGCGACGGGATAGGAATAGAGGGCGCAATCGTAAAAACTTCCTGGGCCGCCAAATTGCCCTTCCATTACGGCTGGATAATTGTAGTGGTCACTTTCCTGGCGCTCCTGTCAACCGCCGGAGTACGGAACGCCGCCGCCGTCTTCATCAAACCCTTCGAGGCCGAATTCGGCTGGGACCGAGGCAGCATTTCGCTGGCGATTGCGGTCAGCCTGTTCGCTTTCGGGTTTGGCGGGCCGTTGGGGGGTGGCCTGATAGACCGCTTCGGGCCGCGCCGGGTGCTAATCGGCGGCATGGCCCTCATCGCGCTGGGGCTAGGCCCGCTGTTATGGCTCAACTCGCTGTGGCAACTGCATATTTTGTGGGGCATCATCGTTGGCATCGGCACAGGCGCTACCGCCAACGTTCTGGGTGCATCCGTCGCCAGTCGCTGGTTTCAAGCCCATCGCGGGGTGATTCTCGGTTTGTTTAGTGCCGCTTCCGCCGCCGGACAACTGGCCTTCTTGCCCGCCATGATCACGCTGGCTTCAGCGGCGGGCTGGCGCTGGGCTATCGGCCTCCTACTGATTGGCATCGGGGTGCTGATTATTCCGGTTCTTCTCTTCATGCGTGACCGCCCGCAAGATGTTGGCTTGTTGCCAGTCGGCGCGGAAAAACTTTCGGTCCAAGCCGCCGCCGTGACCCAGGCCGAAGACAGCCGCTCGACCAAAATCGGCGATGCCATCCGAACCCGCGAATTCTGGATATTGGCGAGTAGCTTTTTTATTTGCGGTTATACCACCAATGGCCTGATTGGGACGCACTTGCTACCGCACGCCGTCGAACACGGCTTTAGCGAAGTGACCACCGCCGGAGCGATTGGCCTAATGGGGATTATGAATATCTTTGGGACGCTGGCCTCCGGCTGGCTCAGTGACCGCTACGACAATCGCAAGCTCTTGGCCTTTTATTACGGCTTCCGGGCGCTTTCGCTCCTGGCCTTGCCCTTTATTTTAGAAGCAAGCTGGCTCTTTCTCTTTGCGATAGTCTACGGCCTGGACTGGATTGCAACCGTGCCGCCAACGGTCAACCTGACCGCCCAACGCTTCGGACGGGCCTCGCTCGGCACGATTTTCGGCTGGATTTTCTGCGCCCACATGATTGGGGCGGGGGTCGCGGCTTACGCGGGCGGCTTATTCCGCACCTATCTAGGTGATTACCATGTCGTATTTATTTCGGCGGCAGTGACCGGCTTTATCGCGGCTGGTCTCTCAATGTCTCTCAAGCCCCCCAAACGCAAGCTAACCCCGACCGCCGCTAACGCCTGATTTTTTATACTAAACCGTAGATTAACTTGAAATTATAGATTTGATAAAGCAGGAAAATCGTGCGAATTTTCCTGCTTTATCATTTTCCAGCCGCTCGAAGATTGGGTATAATTGGGATATAGAGTGATAGGCCTAAATTTCAATGATTAGGAAGGGTATTCTATGTCAACCGAAAATGCTGCGCCTGGCTCGTTTCCCCCCCTCACCCCAATCCCGTCAACCACCAAGAACCCTATAACCACTAATATAATGGGTTACGGACAGCGCCATCCGCTTGATGCTATCTTTGCGCCCCGCTCAATTGCGCTGATTGGGGCAAGTGAGCGGGAAGGTACGGTCGGGCGGATTCTCATGGAAAACCTGTTGAATAGCCCTTTTAAGGACAAATTCTACCCGGTCAACCTCAATCACGCTACTATTCTAGGGCAGCCCGCTTACCCCGACCTGAAAAACCTCCCCGGCCCGGTAGACCTGGCGATTATTGCGACCCCGGCCCACTCCACCCCCCAGGTGATAGCCGAATGTGCCGCCGCCGGAGTTAAAGGCGCAATTATCCTGAGCGCCGGTTTTAGAGAAATCGGCCCACCAGGGCTGGAACTCGAACAGCAGGTATTGGCAGAAGCCCGCAAAGGCCGAGTGCGGATTATCGGGCCGAACTGCCTAGGGGTAATGTGTCCTCATATTGGCTTGAACGCCACTTTTGCCCGCCCGTTGGCCCGGCCCGGCAATGTCGCCTTTATCAGCCAGAGCGGGGCGCTATGCAGTGCCGTCCTCGATTGGAGCTTGAAAGAGCAGGTTGGGTTTAGTGCCTTTATCTCGATTGGGGCGATGGCCGATGTAAGCTGGGGCGACCTGATTAGCTATTTGGGCGAGGATAGCCACACCAAAAGCATCGTAATGTATATGGAAACGGTGGGCGATGCCCGCAGCTTTTTGTCTGCCGCCCGCGAAGTAGCCCTCTCCAAACCGATAATCGTGATCAAGCCGGGGCGCACTCAGGCCGCGGCCCAGGCTGCTGCCTCCCATACCGGGGCGCTAACCGGCAGTGATGAGGTGCTGGACGCGGCTTTCCGGCGTTGCGGAGTGATGCGGGTCAACCACATTGCCGATTTATTTAATCTGTCGGAAGTGTTGGCAAAACAGCCCCGCCCGCTTGGGCCGCGCCTGACGATTCTGACCAATGCCGGTGGGCCGGGCGTGCTGGCGACGGATGCCCTGATTGGTGGAGGTGGCGAACTGGCCGTACTTTCCGCTGAAACGATTACCGCCCTGAACCAGTTCTTGCCACCGCACTGGAGTCACGGCAACCCGGTAGATATTATCGGCGATGCCACCCCGGAGCGTTTCGCCCAAACCCTGGAAGTGCTTACCAAAAACCCCAATAGTGATGGCCTGCTGGTGGCTCTTTCGCCCCAGGCCATGACTGCCCCGACCACCGCCGCCGAAGTTTTCGCCCGCTATGCCAAATCCACCCGTAAGCCAGTTTTTGCAAGCTGGATGGGCGGTGAAAGTGTCGCTGCCGGTCAGCGCCTGTTGCAGGAAGCCGGTATTCCGACCTTTGACTACCCCGATACGGCGGCCCGAGTCTTTAACGATCTGTGGCAATATAACCGCAACCTGAAAAGCCTCTATGAAACCCCCCAGCTTTCCGCCGGAGCGGAAGGAGCTGCCGACTCCCGCCAGCAGGCCGAAAATATTATCCAGGCAGCACGACAGGTCGGACGCACCATTTTGAGCGAGTACGAAGCCAAACAAGTTCTAGCGGTCTACGAGTTGCCAGTAGTCGAAACCCGCCTGGCGACCAACGAAGCTGAAGCAATTCGGCAAGCTGAGGATTTGGGTTATCCGGTGGCGGTAAAGCTTCACTCTTTCACTATCACCCATAAAAGCGAAGTCAACGGGGTACAACTCAATCTCAGCGGGCCGGAGCAGGTGCGGGCCGCTTATCAGACTATTCAAGCTGCCGTGAGTGCCAAAGCCGGGCCGGAAGACTTTCTGGGGGTGACGGTTCAGCCGATGGTTCAACTGGAAGGCTATGAGGTTATTCTGGGTAGCTCGATAGACCCTCAATTCGGGCCAGTGCTGCTCTTTGGGGCGGGTGGAGTATTAGTCGAGGTGTTCAAAGACCGGGCATTGGGTTTGCCGCCTCTCAATACGACCCTGGCCCGCCGCTTGATGGAGCGTACCCGGATTTTTGGGGCTTTTGCCGGAGTACGGGGACGCGCCCCAATCGCCCTCGATGCTTTGGATAAATTGCTGGTGCAGTTTAGTCGTCTGGTAGTAGAGCAACCATTTATCAAAGAGATTGACATAAACCCGCTACTGGTTTCAGAAAAAGGGCTGTTGGCCCTCGATGCCCGAATTATCCTGCACGACCCTAATTTACCACCGGAAGACCTGCCCCGTCTGGCAATCCGACCCTACCCTCGCAATTATATTTTGCCTTTACTGCTCAAAGACGGCACATCCGTCACTTTACGCCCGATTTTGCCGGAAGACGAGCCGCTCATCGTCAAGTTCCACGAAACCCTCTCTGAGCGCAGCGTCTATTTCCGCTATTTTCACATGTTGGGCCTAAGCCAGCGCATCGCCCACGAGCGGCTGACCCGGATTTGCTTTATTGATTATGACCGCGAGATGGTTTTGGTCGGCGAGTATCACCACCCCGAAACCGGGCAACGCGAGATTCTGGCAGTAGGCCGCTTGAACAAGCTGGAAGGCACGAGCGAAGCGGAATTTGCGGTGCTGGTTAGCGATAACTGGCAAGGGCGCGGACTGGGTAGTAAAATCGTCAGCCATCTATTGCAAATCGGGCGAGACGAGCATCTGGCCCGCATCGTGGGGGATGTCCACCCTGAAAACCGGGGAATGCAAGCGATTTGCCGTAAACTAGCCTTCACAGTTAAATATTCAATCGAAGATGAAGTGGTCAAAGTCTCGATTGATTTGTAAATGATTTGTGAATAAGGTTTATTAGGACTTTCAGTTAGTCAATTTTTGCTGGGATGGCGAAACTTTTGACATACCACCAAGGCATGTTTTTATATCTTTGAAAAAGATTATGCAGTAATTTTTTTCAAAGATATAAATATTTCGGGCTTCCACCCAACTTCAAGCGAAAGTCCTGGTTTGTAAACAAGTCGGTAAGACTTTCGTAAGAATTTGGTAAGAACGAATGTTTAAAATGGATTTGGTAAAACGTTTGCAAATAGTTGCAATTGTTACATAATATGCTAAACTTTCTTAACGTGGTTAGAGGAAACGGGCTAATCATATTAATCATACTAATCAGAGCATAATGGATATATTTCAAAAGGCGTTGGACTACGCCCAGGAACACCAGGAACAATTTTGGAAGGCCACCGGCGAACATTTAACGCTAAGTTTTGTGGCTCTGGCGATAGCCATTGTTAGCTGTGTGCCATTGGGTATTCTCACTAGCCGCTTCGGTACGGTGGCACGAATTGTGATTAATATAGCCAGTATTGGTCGGGTAGTTCCAAGTATCGCGGTCTTACTGGCGCTCTACCCGGTACTAGGTTTGGGATTTGTCCCAGCCTTAATTGCTTTAACCCTGTTGGCAATACCTCCTATCCTGATTAACACTGATGCCGGCTTGCGTGGAGTTGACCCCGCGACCCTCGAAGCCGCCCGTGGGATGGGAATGACCTGGTTCGGCAGGCTTTGGCAAGTCGAACTGCCGTTGGCCTTGCCAGTCCTAATCGGAGGTATCCGCACGGCTTGTGTCGAGGTGATTGCCAGTGCTACCCTTGCCACTTTTATAGGCGGCGGCGGTTATGGCGATTTTATCTTACAGGGCTTGACTGGAAACAGTAACATCGTTTTACTGGTGGGGGCTGTCCCGGTAGCGGTGCTGGCGTTTGTGGCAGAATTGGCTTTAGGCGGCTTACAGCGCCTGGTTAGTCCCAAAGTACCGGGAACCACCCGGTTGCGGCGGGTCGTAGCCCGACAGCCTTGAGCGCCCTAATCTGCCATTTTCCATTACTTTTTAATAATTTTTAAAAGGAGAGATTTCTCAATATGAAACGTAAATCTTTTGCAGGGTTGGGGTTGGCCGCCTTGCTACTTATCAGCGTATTGTTGGTAGCTTGTGGCGACCCAACTGCAACCCCCGTTCCTGCTGCGACCACAGCGGCAGCAACTACCGCCGCGACGACTGCCGTTGCTGCAACCACCGCCGCCGCAACGACGGCGGCTGCTACGACTGCCGCGACTACAGCGGCTGCAACTACGGCAGCTGCGACCACCGCCGCGACCACGACCACCGCCCCTGCGACCACTGCTTCGGCTGCAACTACGGCGGCTGCCGCCAAAGGCAAAGTTATCGTGGCCTCGAAGGATTTCCCAGAGTCAATTATCATTGGTGAAATGTATGCTCTGGCCCTTGAAAATGCCGGGATTCCGGTTGAGCGCAAGCTGAACCTGGGGACGACTGCGATTGCCCAGGCCGCGATTACCAAAGGCGACATCAGCATTTATCCCGAATACACCGGGACGGCGGCTGGCCCGATTCTCAAACTCCAAAACCCGCCAACTAACCCCAAAGCTTTGTTAGATTTAGTAGCGGGCGAGTATTCCAAGCAGTTCAAGCTGACCTGGCTGGATGTCGCGCCTTATAACAACTCTAACGGAATAGCGGTCTCGAAGGCTGTCGCCGACAAATATAAGCTCAAGGTCTTGAGTGACCTCGCTCCGGTTGCCAAAGAATTGCGGTTTGCCAGCAACCCGGAATTTATCGGCGAGCGCAGCAAGATTGACGGTCTGGAAAGCTTGCAGAAAACCTATGGCGGTTTCGTGTTTAAGGAAACCAAACAGGTTGACATCAAGCTCCGCTACAAAGCGGTCGTAGACGGCAACGCCGATGCCTGTGTAGCTTTCGGGACCGATGGCGAAATTTCGGGCTATAACCTGGTCTGGTTGGATGATGACAAGTTCAACTTCCCGCCCTATCAGACTGCCCCGGTTGTCCGCGACGACATTCTAGCGGCTTATCCCGCCATCAAGGACGCTTTGAACAAGGTTTCGGCTAAACTGACCACCGAGAAGATTACCGCTTTGAACTGGAAAGTTTCTGGCCCTGACAAAAAAGAGCCAGCCGATGTTGCCAAAGAGTTTATGAAGACCGAAGGCTTGATTAAATAACTTTATTGTTCGAGTTGTGGGGACGGCTGGTTAGAAGCCGTCCCCACAACTTCAAGGTACTCTATTTATATAATGACTAAAGCAATAGTTTTCGACCATATAAGTAAAGATTTTAATGGAGCGGGGCGGGCTGCCGTCCGCGATGTAAACCTTGAGATTATCGAAGGCCATTTGGTGGTCTTGCTTGGCCCAAGTGGGTGTGGCAAAACTACTCTGCTAAAGATGGTCAATCGGCTATATGACCCCACTGGCGGACGGATTCTGGTAGGTGGCAAAGATATAACCAGCCTGAAAGTTACCGAACTACGCCGCAGTATCGGCTATGTCATTCAACAGGTCGGTTTGTTCCCCCACATGCGAGTAGACAAAAATATTGCCGTCGTCCCGGAAATGGTGGGCTGGGACAAAGCTCGCATCCGTCAGCGCAGTGATGAATTGCTGGATTTGGTGGGTTTACCCGCGGCGGAATACCGCTCGCGCTTTCCCAGCCAACTGAGCGGCGGACAGCAGCAACGGGTCGGTCTGGCCCGCGCTCTGGCGGCGGACCCTCTGATTATGTTGATGGACGAGCCATTTGCCGCGATAGATAATATCACCCGCACTCGGCTGCAAGATGAGCTTTTGCGGATTCAGCAGAATGTCCGCAAAACCATTTTGTTCGTAACCCACGATGTCGAAGAAGCTCTCAAGCTGGCGGATGAAATTGTGATTATGAAGGAAGGCGAGGTTGTCCAGTACGATACGCCTTTGAAAATTCTGTCGCACCCTGCCAATGATTTCGTAGCTCAATTAACTGGGGCGAGCGATGTCTTGCGCCGCTTGAGTCTGCAACCCGCCGCCAGCCTGATGCTACCCTGGGATAATACCCGCTCATTTGGGCTGGATAGTCCCACAATTTCACCCGGCACAAATCTGCGGGATGCTCTAAGTCTGTTGATAAGCCACAAAGCCGAAGAATTGGTGGTAATTGATGAGGAAGGCAATCAGGTAGGTCGTCTGCCGCTTTCAGCCATTCGCCAACTGGCCGGTCAGCCAGTTGTTATCGGCGCAGACAAACCCTGACGGCGGCAGTCTACAGTAACCCCTGAAGTATGCACCAGTACAATCTGGCCTTATCCCATTTGGGAACAGCACAGAGAATTTGGGGTAGTCAACTCGCTGCCCCTAATTATTGTAGAATTTGTAGAACATTGACCTGAGAATAAATAAAGTAAGCTGCTAGTTTGGTTCTGGTTGGGAGGGTAGTCGCTTTTCCAACCAGTTCTGCAAGTCGGCCTGCGTGGAAAACTCAAATAGCGCCACACTCAACTCATCCCACTGGCTACTCCCAAGTTGCCGCACTCGCTCCTCGCTGGCTGGCTCTAATTCCCCCACTTTATGCCTGATTAGGCTCAATAGCAGATTTAGTTTCCCGTCCTCGCGGCCTTCCTCGCGGCCTTGCTCAAGACCTTGTTCGAGACCTTCTTGGTGTGCGCGTTCGGCAGCCCACCGCTCAATTGTGCTGACATACGGCATTTTTTCACCCTCCTCTTTGCGTAGCTCGTCCTGAAATTGCTGTTCTAATTCTATGGGCAGTTTTACCAGCCAGTCTATAAACCGAAATAAATTGATTATCTCTTGCCGCTCGTAGCCCCGTTGGTATAGCATCCGCACTAACCGCAGTTTCCAATTCAGTAACTCGCTCGTCTTTGCCTTTCTTAACTCGATGACTTTTAGTTGGGCCATTACCATTATTGCGAAGGGATTGAGATTGGCTTCCAGGGCGGCCCAGTCTCTATTATAATCCAAAAGCTTGATGATCGGAAACTCAAATTCCAATCTGAAGCCCCAAAACTCCTGACGATACGCTTTTGGTCTAAAGTCGGGGTCGGGGTCGGTCAGGACCGCCAGGCTGATGACCTGCATTTTGTAGCGGTCAAAGATGCGATAATTATAGATATACATTCGCTCTTCAAATGTGACATCGGGATAGCCCTGGACTTCGATGTGAATTAGGAGACAGATTGCCTGACCGCCTTTTAACCAAACCTTGACCAGTTTATCCACCAGCCTGCGACCAATCTCACTATCCCGGACTATTTTCTCTAGCTCTTTGTCCAGGGTTTCGTAAGGTTTGCTCCAATCAATCTCGGCAAAAATAGGGGGGAAGAAGAACTCGATAAACTGGGGGAAATAGCCGTCTATGATTTCTTTCCAGACATTATCTTGTTCTCCCACTTAATATACTCCTTATTAAGAGTAACCTCCCGCGCCGAGTAACAGCACGGGAGGTTAAAGAAATTATCTAGCGCACTCCCAGAATTAGCTCAATCGTGAGTTGGTCGAGCTTTTCGTAGCGATAGCCTCGACTCGCCAGGGCTTCTGGGTCGAATTGGTAATTTTTGAGTTGGCGGGCGATTTCGGGGCTAAAGCCGCTCAGTAGCCCACCAAAAGTTTGGTCGCCAGCGTTGACCTCGGCTAATACCGCCTGGATTTCAGGGTCGTTGGCAAAGCGTTTGGCCTTCTCCTTGAACATATTGTAAGTCCGCATACAGCCCAGCGCAAAATCCCAAACCCCTTGCTCGTCCTCGGTACGATAGGCGTGCGCATCGAAGTGGCGTGGCCCCTCATAGCCCTTCTCTTCCAAAAGCTTCACCAGGAAAAAGCTGTTTTTCAGACTCTCGCTGCCAAAGCGCAAATCCTGGTCGTAGCGCGGGCCTTTCTGGTCGTTCAAATCAATATGGAACAACTTCCCGGCATCTAGCGCCTGGGCCACCCCGTGCGTAAAATTCAGGTTCGCCATATTCTCGTGGGCCACTTCCGGGTTTAGCCCGACCATTTCGGGATAATCCAGGGTGTAGATAAAGGCCAGCATATGCCCGACTGTCGGCAGATAAGTATCCGAGCGTGGCTCGTTGGGCTTGGGTTCAAGCGCAAATTTCAGGTCATAGCCCTGGTCTTTGACATAGCGACACAAAAAGTTAAGAGCCTCGCGCATCCGTTTGAGCGCAATCATGGGGTCTTTGCTGGCCTCGGCATCCAGCCCCTCGCGTCCGCCCCAAAAGACATAGGTCTTGGCACCCAGTTCAACCCCCAGGTCAATCGCCGACATGGTTTTTTGGAGCGCGAAAGCTCGTACTCCGGGGTCTACTGCTGTAAATGCCCCATCCTTAAAGACGGGATGAAAAAACAGGTTGGTGGTTGCCATCGGCACGACCATGCCGTTATCGTCCAAAGCCTGCTTGAACTCTTTAACGATTCGATTGCGCTCGGCAAGGTTGGCCTCAAACGGTACAAGGTCGTTATCATGGAGGTTGATACCCCACGCCCCCATTTCCGCCAGCTTCCTGACGGTATGGACTGGCTCAAGCATCGGACGCACGAAATCGCCGAAGGGGTCGCGTCCTCGATTGCCCACCGTCCACAGCCCAAAACTGAATTTGTCGGCCTTGGTAGGCGCATATAGGTCGCTGGCGGCTTCACGCGCCAACGGCGGGTTTATCAAGCTGGTCATTTCTTTTCTCCTTTAGAACAATTTAACCGGAATCAATAGAAGTAATAAAGTGAAAGGGGTCATTTGACCCTTTCCCTGGTATTAGGGATACTGGCTTCCAGATGCGGTTATTCACTCGATGTCGGGTGGCGCAAGAGAAAAGCCGCAACCGTTTCCGTAAATAGCGGATTTGGACCGGAACCGAGCCATCCCGCCGACCCATGATCGGCATTGGGCAAAACTGCCAGTTCCGCCGTCGGCATTGTTCGATACATTTCTACCGCCTGCTCGACTGGTACACCTTCGTCTCTATCGCCCACCAGAATCAATGCGGGTGCGGTGATTTTGCGCAGGTCGTCCAGCGAATAGTCCAGTGGGGTCAACCATAGAGGCGTGATTTGGGCCAGCAGGGTCTTCCATTTATCGGGGTCATCGGGCCGGGCATGGTCGGTTTTCAACGCTTCGGCCCATTCCGGCTCATCGCGTTCTATCGCTTCAATATCTACTGCGCCATTATTGATGAAACTGAACGAATTGACCGTATCGTAATACAATTGGGAAAATTGATAGGTTGCCCCGCCAATGACGAGTGCGCCCGTTAGTTCAGGATAGCGCATCCCGATTTCTAGCACCGTTTGCCCACCATCGCTGTAGCCAAAGATGAAAGGTTTGGTCAGCCCTAAAGCCTGGGTAAAGGCCGCGAAGTCGTCCGCCATCCCGCGATAGCTGAGTTCACCGCTGGGATTATTCGTCCGCCCATGCCCCCGGCTGTCCGGCATTATCACCCGAAAATGCTTTTCGAGGCGGGGGAGATGAGGCTGCCAACTGCTGCCTATCGCGGTGCCGCCGTGTAATAGGATAAGCGGCGCACCCTCCCCCACTTCCTCATAATACATCTCCAGCCCATTTGCCTTCACCGTCTGCCCTTTTGGGATGGTACTCGCTTCAGTCGTCATAAATCCTCTTTTCTGAACCCATCGCAGTTATGATGAACCCAAGCATCCAGGTGGTGAGCGGTGCAGAACTATACTAAATCACGGCTTTCGCATTATAGCTTATGCGCTCACCACGTCAAGCCGGACAACATTGCTAGACGAGATATAAAGTTTATCCAGGAAAGGTGGGTAGCTAAAAGCAGTTCGCATTTGGACGTACAGCGGAAGGCGGGTTAAAGTAAAGGAGCAAGATTTGTAATTATTTAGCCCCGGAATAAGTACTCAGCCTTCAAGGGCGGCCCGGCGTGGTTGCCCTCCGAGGGTTGGCTGAATTGTTGCAAAAATTTAGCTATTGCGGGTAGGAATAAAAGGTAAGGCTCAAGTTATAACCTGGATGTCTTGGCTGAATTTTCAGAGCGGGCAAGCGCTATTTCCGTTCGGGTTCATAACGCAAGGCGACGACTCCACTCTTAAACGTCTTTGCCTCTAGCAGTTTTAGGGGGAAGTCACGGGTGACACCAGCAAACAGGGATTTGCCGCGTCCCAGCACGGTTGGGTTAATGTTGATGCGGTATTCGTCAATCAGGTCAAGCTGCATAAACGTCTGCGCCAGCATGATACTGCCGAGAAACCAAATGTCTTTGCCAGGCTGCTGTTTGATTTTGTGGATTTCTTCGGCGATGTTGTCCTTAATCAGCACTGTATTGGTTACGTTGTTCCATTCGATGCGCTCCAGGGTGCGCGAAACCACAATCTTGGTCGCATTGTCCAGCCAGCGAGCATGTTCGAGTTCCGCCGGGGTGCTGTCTGGATTACCCGGCACGGTAAGCCAGTAGCTTGCCATGACTTCATACGTCCTGCGCCCCCAAATGACCGTATCCGTCATGTCGTGCAAGGAATGGGCATCTTGCTCAAGTTCGTCATCATAGGAAATCCAGTCAAGTTCGTCGTTAGGACCTGCCGCCAAGCCATCCAGCGACAGATGAATAAGTGATATGACTTTTCTCATTGTTACCTCTCCTTATTCAGGAAAAACTCCACCAGCACGGGTGCCAAGGCTTCCGGGGCGACTCCATGTTCCTGGCCTGACAGGGTGCGGCGCTCGGCGTTGGGGAGAATATCCACCAGGGCTTGCGCGGCATGGTGGAAGAACGCCTCGCTCATCTCACCATCCATCACGAGCGTAGGCATCGTGACAGCTGCTATCCGCTTTACCAGTTCGGGCGATAGCGGTTTGCCCGACATGGTATCACCCACGATAGTGCCATCGTAGGCGATGGTATGAGCTATTTGCTCCATCTCCGCCCAGGATGGGTCATTTCGCATCGGTTCAAGATATTCCGCCGGAAGAAGAATGGCCCTGGTCATAAAAATTTCGACTGCTTCGCTCCGGCGACCCGCCGCTATCGCTCGGTTGAGTTGGGCCACATAATCTTGCGGCAGGGGCGGACGGCTATCATCTAAAATGAAGGGCGGCTCATATAAGGCCAACTTGTTGACACTGGCGGAAAGTTGGCTGGCAGCTTCGAGAGCCAGGATAGCGCCGGAGGAAATGCCATATACGCCAGCCGAACCACCTGCCTGATTAATCAGGGCTTCAATATCCTCAATCTCGCGCTCCACTGCATAGGGTAAGGTGTCTCCACTATCGCCCCGCCCTCGCCGGTCGTAGTTGAAGACGGTAAAGTGCTTCGATAAAAGTTCAGCCAGCGGGATAAAATGCGCTCGAACGCCCATTGCCCCACTCACTAGGATAACTGCTGGACCTTTTCCCAACGGGTCGTAGGAAATGGGCGTGCCATCTTTCGAGATTACTTTTTGCATGTTAGCACTCCAATCTAATTTCTTTGTAGATTTGGGTTAGCTTTTCGGCTAACCGGTTTCCTTTTTGCGCTCTCTTTGCAAAATATATTCTTATCATAGAATATATCCACAAAGGAATATAAAAAGGCCCGTTGTTGTAGTTGTTATGCCTTTGCTATACTTTTCGGTCAGGCTGATAGGTGAGCGCGACAACACCGGAACTGAATGTCCTCGATTCGACCAATTTTAGCGTCGCCAGACTTCCCTCGTGAAAGAGCCGCTTGCCGTTCCCCACCACAATTGGATAAACCAGGAGGCGATACTCATCTACAAGGTCGTGCTGCATCAGGGTCTGAACCAGCATACCACTGCCAGCAACTAAGATGTCCTGACCGGCTTCCTGTTTCAGCTTGGCCACTGCTGCCACGACATTGGCTTTAATCAGACGGGAATTGTTCCATTCGGTCTGTTCCAGGGTCGTCGAAACCACATACTTGGGGAGACTGTTGATTCGGTCAGCAAAACCCTCTTGGCCCGGCGCATCGTCATCTGCCGTTGCATGTAACCAGACCGGCAGAAAATATTCATAGGTTACTCGTCCCATCAAAAGCACATCGCCGGCGAAGAGTTCATCAAATTTGAACTTTAAAAATTCATCGTTAAAGTATGGGCCTATCCATAGCGGATTTTCCATAACTCCGTCCAATGATACATACTCAGTTACCACGACTTTTCTCATATCAGTCCCTTTCTGCTCACTTTATTTGCAACCCTGGTATGATAACAAAGCAAAAGGGTATTGTCTTGTATAAAAACGAAACCTACTCCGGGTAATTCCTTATATGGGCAATTTGAGCAGGTGTTTGACCGAGGAAACGCTTTAGGGAGCGCGTTAAATGCGGCTGATCGAAATACCCAGCTCTGAATACCACCTCAATAATTGGAATGCCTTGCTCCAAGAGTGCCGCAGCATACCGAACCCGTTCTACTTGCTGAATAACTTTATGGGTCAACCCGGTCGCCCGTAAAAAGCGCAGTTGGACTGAGCGTAAGGTCATCTCTTGGGGTTGACCTTGTAACGCCGCGCTCACAACTGGATCATATTGGAGCAAACCAGCCCGGAGCAGCCGATCAATAAATATATCTGCATTTTCGTAGGTAGGAACTTCCCACGCCGAACCGTCCAGCCAGAAAGTTTGGCGGGTCGCTTCAGATAGGTTCAGCACCCCATCGGTAATAGCATTTAGGGGTAGGTGAGGCATAAAGACACCGGGTTTAAACCGAATACCCAAAAACTCATCGCCTTTGAGGTAGGAGACTGGGGTAACTTTCGTGGTCGGGCCTTGCACCGTAATACTTGTCTTGCCATTCCGTTTTAGAAAGCGCATGTACCACAAGATGTCGGCGGGACAATCAGGTATCGCATCGTTTTCAGCTTGACCACGCCAAATCATTTCCAGAAAAGGTGAGTCTGGTAATATTGCCTCGTATGGAATACTTATCGGTCCGTTTATGTTACCATAGCTCTTGAGGGCGCTATTCCATAAGCTACTACGGATGGCAAAGGTTGGGCCGGCGTGGTCGGGTTGCTGGCGAGTTAATGGGAAAAGGGTTGGCATCAAATACCATTTCTAGGGTTTATCGTGGCAGGATAAAAGCCAAATTTCGGACTATTGACCCTGCCATTAATTCTAGCTGGTAGCCCACACATCCACTAGATAGCGATTCTGCCCGGTCAAGCCACTGAGCCACTCTTCGGCGGCCTGTTCGTCGGCCCCGGTTTTTTGCTGATAGATACTCGCAAACGCTTTGCGAACGCCAGGGGCCATTTTGCTGGCATCGCCGCAAACATAGATAACCGCTCCATCCTCAATCAATTGCCAGACTGTATCCTTATTTTCCAGCAACAAATCCTGGACATAGGTTTTCTTCTGGCTGTCCAGCCGCGAAAAGGCCGGAAGCACTTTGGTAATACCCTGCTCCTCAAAGTTTTTCAGCTCATCCTCATAGATATAGTCCTGCTTGGGATGGCGATTGCCGGAGAAAAGTAGCGATGTCTCCACCGGAACGCCTTGCAACTTGAGGGCGGCCCGCTCTTGCAGAAAACCTCGGAAGGGCGCTAACCCGGTGCCAGGCCCAACCATAATCAGGGGAGTATGCGGATTTTCCGGCAAGCGGAAGGCCGAGCCGGTATCGCGCACGAAGGCCATAATAACGCTACCCTCGGCCTTGTGCAGCAGATAGTTTGAGCAAACCCCCTCAAATTCGCCATTGCCAGAACGGGCCGGAGCATCCACCACCGCCACCGTAATACTGCAAGTTCGGTCATTTTGCAGGGGCGAGGAAGAAATAGAGTAATAGCGTGGGCGCAGCGACGGCAACATTTCCAGATAGACGTTAAAGGGCAATTCGCAGGCCGGACATTCTTCCAGCAAATCAATTAGCGATTTGCGTTTTGCCATAATCTCTTCTTTGTAGCGGGCCTTGCTCTCGTCATCCTCACCGATAAGGGCTTCCAACTTGACCTTTTCGGGCGGACATTCGGTATA
>JBBRSG010000097.1:0-22414 GCA_038245615.1 Chloroflexia bacterium
AGGGGTTTTGGGTAAGGCCTCGACATATACGATGCTGCGCGGAAAGGCGTGTTTGCCCACCCGGTCACGGACGATTTGTTGCAATTCTTCGGTCAGGGCCACCTCGCCGGTATAGTTGGTCGCCAGGGTCACAAAAGCCTTGATAGCCTCGCCGCGCTGGGGGTCGGGGACGGCGATGACCGCCGCTTCGGTCACGGCAGGATGTTCCAGCAACGCACTTTCGATTTCAAATGGCCCAACTCGGTAGCCACTGGTGTTTATCAAATCGTCGCTGCGCCCCTCAAACCAGTAATAGCCATCGTCATCCAGCCGAGCCATATCGCCGGTCAGATGCCAGTTGCCCAGGTAAAGATTATCGGTCTTTTCCGGCTCTTTGAGGTAGCCCTTGAAGGCGTAGCAAAAACTGGTGCGGTCAAAGGCAATCTGCCCGGTCTGACCGGGAGCAATTTCCCGGCCTTCGTCGTCTACCAGCGTCACCCCAAAGCCGGGCATGGGTCGTCCCATCGAGCCGGGCTTTACCGGGTCGCTAAAGGCCAGGCAGTTGCAGACAATCATCAGCAGCTCGGTCTGTCCATAGCAATCGTAGACCGGCACGCCCAATTCGCGCTTGAACCACTCGATAACTTCGGGGTTGAGTGGCTCGCCGGCACTGGTGCAAACCCGCAGCTTTATAGTGTATTTATGCAATAGTTCGCTTCCGGCGGCGACCATCGCCCGATAACCGGTAGGGGCAAAGGTGAAATTAGTCACGCCGTAGCGTTCCAGCACTTGCCAGCCCAGTTCGGGCGTAAAAGGGGTTTCAATCATCAGGGCCGGGTTGCCCATCAGCATAGGGCAAGGTAGACAGACCAGCAAGCCGTAAGCCCAACCGGGGTCTGCTGCCCCCCAGAATACATCGTCCGGGCGAATGTCCATGGCGTAGCGAGCATACAAGGTGATACCGACTCCTAAACGGTGGGTCAGCATTGCCCCTTTGGGGTTGCCGGTTGAGCCGCTGGTATATTGCAGTACAAGCAAATCATCCAGGGTGGTTTCAGCGACTTTTATTTCAGCGGAAGCGGCTTTGAGCGCCGTCCAGAAATTGACCAGACCAGCTTCCAAAGGGGCGCTTTCAGGGGCGACTAGCAGAATGTTGTTAAGGGCCGGTAAACCTTCCTGGCTCTGTTGCCCATCGCGGACTTTGGGCAGATTTGCCGGGTCGGTGACAAGTAGCTTAGTTTCACTGTGGCGCAACCGATAAGCGACGGCAGGCCCGGCAAAGGCCGTGAAAAGCGGGACATAAACCGCGCCTAGCTTCCAGGTCCCCAAAAGTAGAATAACTACCGCCGGGTTTTTGGGCAAAAGCCCGCCCACCCGGTCGCCCGCCCCAATCCCCTGAGCCGCCAGCAGATTGGCGCACTGGTTCGAGAGTTGGGCCAGTTCTCGAAAGCTGTATTGTCCGGCTTTGCCATCCTTGGTTTCAAAGCGCAAAGCGGCTTTATCGGCGTAGGCCGGGTCGTTGGCCCAGCGGTCACACATTTCGTGGGCCAGATTATATTTCTCTTTAGCCGGCCAATCGCAGCCTTCCAGAAATTTATCCCAGGAAAAATCCATCAGAAATTCGGCATAAGACAGCTTGCCACTCGCGCTATCGGACATCGTGTCACCTTTCTTGGGTAATCTAAAATCTGAAATCTGAAATCTGAAATCTGAAATCTGAAATCTGAAGTCTAAAACCCTAAATTCCCCTAACCTTTGACTTAGATATTAGACCTTCGACTTTTGACCTTAGATTTCAGATTTCAGATTTTAGATTTCCGACCCCCACTATGCCTTCGTCGCCAGGGTGTAATTTTGGAAGCGGTCACGGAGGGCCATTTTCAGGAATTTGCCGGTGGCGGTGCGCGGAATCGCCTCCACAAATTCTACTGCGTCGGGCAACCACCATTTGGCAAATTTAGGAGAAAGGAATTCGATTAGCTCTTCCTGCGTAGCCTGTTGACCCGCTTTCAGGACGACCACAGCTAAAGGACGCTCGGCCCACTTCGGGTCGGCAATTGAGATAACGGCGGCTTCGGCGACCGCCGGATGACCCATCAGGGCGTTTTCGAGGTCTACCGAGCTAATCCACTCCCCGCCGGACTTAATCAGGTCTTTGCTGCGGTCCATAATCTTGACATAACCCCGCGGGTCAATCGTCACCACATCGCCCGTCCGAAACCAGCCGTCATCGGTGAATTTATCCGCGCCTTCCGGGGAATTGTAATAGGAAGCCGCAATCCAGGGGCCGCGTACTTCCAGTTCGCCCATCGTCTTGCCATCCCAGGGAACGAGGCCGCTATCGCCCTGCGCCCGAATATCCACAAACGGCGCTGACCGACCTTGCAAGGCGCGGACGGCGTATTTCTCATCTTCGGAAGCCTCGCTCATATCGGCGCTGACATAGCCCACCGTTCCCAGAGGCGACATTTCCGTCATACCCCAGGCGTGAATAACCCGCAAGTCGAATTTATCAAAGGCCCGAATCAGGCTCTCCGGGGCGGCTGACCCGCCGACAATCATTCGCATTCCAGGGGTGAGCTTGTAACGGTTTGGCTCTTTTTCGAGGGTTTGGACGATACCCAGCCAGATAGTCGGCACGCCGCCAGTTACGGTCACTTTTTCCTGCTCAAAGTTTTCCAGTAAGCTCACTGGGTCGAGGTGCGGGCCGGGATAGACCTGTTTGCTACCGACCATCGTCGCCGCATACGGCAAGCCCCAGGCGTTAGCGTGGAACATCGGGACAATCGGCAACACGGTATCATGCTCGCTCAAATTCAGGACATCGGGCAAGGCCGCCCCCATGGAGTGCAGGGTCATCGAGCGGTGGGAATAAAGCACCCCTTTGGGTCGTCCGGTTGTGCCGGAGGTGTAGCACATCGCTGCCGCCTGATTTTCGTCAATCGTCGGATAGCTAAACTGGCTGGCATTCTGTTCCGCCAGCAAATCTTCATAGTTGAGTGTTCCATGCGGGACGTTGCCATCCTCGGAAATCACAATCACCTGCTGAATCTGCACCCGGTCACGGAATTTCTCGAAAAGCGGCCATAGTACCTTATCTACAATCGCAATTTTGTCCTGAGCATGATTGGCGATATAGGTCAGGTCGTCCGGCGAAAGCCGCAAATTCAGGGTGTGCAACACTCCCCCGGCAGTCGGGATAGCAAAATAAGCCTCAAGATGCTGGTAATGATTCCAGCAAAAGGTCGCCACTCGGTCGCCGGATTGCACTCCCAGCTTTTGCAGAGCTAAGGTCAGTTGTTTGGTGCGTTTGACCATATCGGCATAGGTATAGCGATGAAAGCTTTTGTCGGGACGGCGGGTGACAATTTCGCGGGTCCCGAATAGTTGGTCGGCGTGCTGCAACATTGCCGGTACGGTCAACTGGTAATCCATCATTAGTCCGTTCACTGCGATACGCTCCTTTGCTATCTCTTGCTATTTTTTATGTACGGCAAAGCCCTCAAATGTCACCGGGAAACCCTCTCCCAGCGGAGAAGCCGCCATTAGGCCGACTGCAACCGCCGGGGAAGCCGCCAGATATGCCTGGCGCATGAGGGTATAATTTTCTCCATCCAGCGAATACGACACTTCATAAGTCAAGTCGTGGCACTGTATCCGTAGCCAGACCGCCTCGATGGTGGCAGGAAGTGGAATCAGCGACAAATCGGAATAGTCGCGGGTCACGACTACACAGCAATGTCGCAAGCCATTTATTAATTCAATATCACATTTGAACCAG
Organism: Chloroflexia bacterium; assembly: GCA_038245615.1. GTDB lineage: Bacteria > Chloroflexota > Chloroflexia > Chloroheliales > Chloroheliaceae > 54-19. The sequence goes on from JBBRSG010000097.1 coordinate 3,761, forward strand.
TTGGCTTCGTCCAGCCGCACCATCAGGCCAGCGTGGTCGTAAAGGGCGTGATATTGCCCGCTTACTTTTACCCCGGACTGAAAATCGCCTTCTACTTGCTGATAATAAAAGTGTCCGTTATCCTGGACATGTCCATCATGGGTTTTGCGCCAGAAATCGGTTTTCGGCTCGACCATCAGGCCGATTATCTGGTCTTCCTCGCTCCAACTGGATGGCTGGTGTAGCCACTCCATCCTAAATATTCCCCTTGAGCATTTCGCGGGAGATAATGATGCGCTGGATTTCGCTAGTCCCCTCGTAAATCCGCATCACCCGGACATCGCGGTACATTCGCTCGACTGCCAGTTCTTTCATGTAGCCCATCCCACCGTGAATCTGAACAGCTCGGTCTGCTACTCGCCCTACCATTTCGGAGGCGTAGAGCTTGCACATTGCCGCTTCTTTGGGGACGCGCTCGCCCTGGTCGAGCCTCCAGCAGGTATTCCAGAGCATCTGCTCGGAGGCGTAAAGTTCGGTAGCGCTGTCGGCTAACATCCACTGAATCGCTTGGTTATCGGCGATGGGTCGCCCGAAAGCAATCCGGTTTTTGCTCCATTCGGTACTCATATTAATCAGGCGGCGGGCAATGCCGCAGGCCGAGGCTGCGACATGGGCGCGACCTTCGTCCAGGGCCACCATCGCCACCTTGAAGCCCTCGCCAACCGTTCCCAGCACGTTTTCGTTTGGCACAAAGCAATCCTCAAAGACCAACTCGCCATGCACATAAGGTCGGCTGCCCATCGTTTCCAGAATCTGGGCCACCTTGAAACCGGGGGTGTTCCGCTCGACCAGAAAGGCGGTAATCCCACCCCGCGAGCGTTTTTCGCGGTCATTTGAGGCGATAACGGTGAAAATATCGGCGTTCAGGGCGTTGGTTATATAGAGCTTGGTGCCGTTCAGCAGCCAACCATCTTTGTAGGGGACGGCGCTGGTCTGAATATTGGCGGCATCACTTCCGGCTTGCGGCTCGGTCAGGGCGAAAGCCGATACCAGTTCGCCACTCCCAATCGCGGGCAGATATTTCTTTTTCTGCTTGTCCGTCCCGTACTTCAAGAGCGCAGTTGAGCCGATACCGTTGGCAATCCCCAGCTCGTGAGTAAAGGCAACGTGGGCCTGAGATAACTCGGTCATGATGGTGCAATAGGCTAACTGGCCCAAGCCCATTCCGCCATACTCTTCGGGAATCGTAATCCCGTAATAGCCTAGCTCTTTAAGCCGCTTGAGACCCTCTTCGTCCGGCTCACCGCTCTTTTCCACTTTGGCTTCCAGGGGTATCAGAAAATTATGTACCAAATCGCGGGTCGCATTCTTCATCTCCACGATTTCTTCTGGCAATCGGTAATCCATTTTTATCTCCTCCTGTGTTGTTAAAAGTGGTCAGTGGTCAGTGGTTAGTAGTGAGAAAATGAAGACGGAAGACGGAAGACGGAAGACGACGTAAATCCGGCTATTGTCTGGCAGTTTAACTCAAAACTTAAAACTCAAAACTTAAAACTCAAAACTTTCTTACTGACCAGTGACCACTGACCACTGACCACTATTCCCCCGGACGCGCCGGATAATCGGCTTGCGCCCGGAAATGTTGCTCTAAAACGCTCATTACGGCTAATACATTATCTTCGCGCCAGTAGCGGCCTACGACTTGCACCCCGATAGGTAGTCCGGCGCTGCCGATTTCGACTTTGCGGGCAGTGCGCTCGACAATATCGGCGCTTTTGGGGCGGTCACATTCTTCTTCCTGGCGGACACGGGTCGCGGCGACGACTCCGGCGGGTAATCCCAGCAAGTTATATAGCATGGTATAGCTGGCGACCCCATCGAGGTCATAGCTTGCCCCATGGGTAAAGGCCGGGCCGCCGTTGGGCGGGCAAATCAGAATATCGTACTGTCCGGCATCCAGGGCGGTCATGAATTTTTTGCGATACTGGTTGCGCTCCTCGACCAACTTCCAGTAACCACTGGTCGAGCGCGTACCGACATTGGCAAGGACGTGGGCGGTGCGCTTTTGGCCTGCCAGCCGTAAGGTTTTCGCCAGTCGCCGCACCACGCTATTTGCCAGCCCCGACAGACGCAGCAAATCCCCCACCCGGCGGTCACGTGGCCCTTTGCCCAACAATTCGTTACTGCCTTTGGCAGCTCCACAGCTTAAAATTCCAAAAAAGAGGTTCATGGCCTGGCCTACATCGGGGGGAGTGAATTCGGTGACGGATAGACCGCGCTCCCGCAAAGTCGCCACTGCCTCACGGACGGCCCGACGTAAGGCCGGAGCGGGGGTAAAGAAACCGTCATCGGTATAGAACCCAATTCGCAGTTTGGAAACATCTACTGCCGCCGGGTCGCGCCAGACTACCGGGGCAATCGAAGGGTCAATTTTTTCCAGTCCGGGCGCGGCTAATATCTCCATCGCCAAACTTAAATCGGCGACACTGCGCGCCATTGGCCCGGCCTGCGAGATTATGGCTTCCTGACCCGGCAACAGCAGTTCTCCGGCGGGGTCGGCATTTGGTAGTCGCCCACTGGTCGGCTTGAGCGAATTAATTCCGTTGAAGTGGGCTGGAATTCGCAAGCTGCCGCCAATATCGTTGCCTAGCCCCAGGGCCGAGCCGCCCGCCGCGATAATCGCGCCTTCGCCGCCGCTACTTCCGCCGGGGGAACGCTCTCGATTCCAGGGATTATTGGCCCGCCCATAAAGCGGGTTATCGCTTTCGAGATAGAGCAAAAGCTGGGGTACGTTGGTTTTCCCCAGAACAATCGCCCCGGCCTGCCGCAAACGAGCCACCAACGGACTATCTTCCGTCGCTTTGTGCTGGGCGCGGTGAGGTAAACCCAGGGTGGCGGGAGTTCCCTTCACGTCGAAACATTCCTTGATGGTGATGGGTACGCCGTGCAGTGGGCCGAGGGTTTCGCCTCGCGCTTGTTTTGCATCAGCGGCAATTGCTTCGGCTCTGGCCTGCTGAAAAAGTGGCACAACCACCGCATTCAGGTCGGGATTGACCTTTTCGATGCGCTGAATGTAGGCGGCCACGACCTCCTGAGCGGTGAGTTCGCGGTCACGGATTCTTTGGGCTATTTCGCTGGCGCTGAGGGCCGTCAGGTCAGCCGCCGTAACGTTTGCTTGGCGAGTAAGGAGAGCAGATTGCTCCTGGCGAGACTCTTCCATGCCACGCTCCTTTGCTTTGGTTAATTTGGAATGAGTAATAGCCCTATTATAGCCGTAATCCCCCTCAAAAAGCAAAATAAGAACGCAAAATAAAGAAGATGAAGGCTCGCGACTTCATCTTCTGGTATCAACAGGTTGGAAGAGGTGTATTACACTTGCGTAATACGCCTCTTATCAATGATGTAGAAGGCTGGGTATAGTCTTTAAGCGTCCGCCGGGCGCTCGGCCAGGGTCAAATCCACCGTAAGTGCCTGATCGCCGCGCTGGACGGTCAGCTTGACGGTATCGTTAGGCTTGTATTTCAGAATAACGTTACCCAATGGATTATTGTCGTTTAGCGGCTCACCATTAATCGCGGTTATCACATCGTTATCCTTTAGACCGGCTTTATCCGCTGGGCCACCCTTGACGACCGCCGTTTGTCCGCCGCCAGTGCGATTTATCCACGCGCCCTCGACTACCGGGATAGTCGTTCCCCGAAAAGAGAGCGTTCCCGCTTCTGCCGGGGTAATCATCTGGTAGGTAATCCCGAAATAGGGCCTCGTGACTGCGCCTTTACTGATTATTTGGTCGGATAAAATTTTGGCAATCGGGGCGGGAATAGCGAAACCCAGCCCCTCGGCAATATCGGTTGAGGTGCGGGAACTCGCTCCGGTGCTGCGTAAGACGGCAGTATTAATGCCGACTATTTCGCCACGCAGATTCAAGAGCGGGCCACCGCTGTTGCCGGGATTAATCGAGGCATCGGTCTGAATGTAGACATTGCTGGCGCTATCTCCGGGCAGAGTGCGATTCAAACCGCTTACCACTCCTCTGGAGACCGAATTGCGGAAGTTGCCCAAAGCCGAGCCGATAGCTACTACCGTTTCCCCGACATCGGTCCGCTCGGCCCACTTCGCTACCGCCGGAACTGCCGCCGTAATCTTTAGGACTGCAATATCGCCCAGCTTGTCGCGTCCGACCAGTTTAGCGGTGACGGTGGTTTTGCCATCGTTGAGGGCTACCGCCAGGTCGTCCTCGCCATCTACGACGTGGTTATTGGTAACGATATAGCCGTCTTTGCTGACAATTACCCCACTCCCGACTCCCTGAACTACAAAGCCTCCTGAACCCTGGTCGCCGGGGGCGGGGGTCGGAGCAACTTGTCCAGGTCGGGCGCGAGGCGTATATTTGCTTTTGTTGTAGACCGTAACTACTGCTGGGCTGACATTCTTGACCACGCTGACCACCGAATTGCTTTCCGCCTGGTCGGTGCTACCGGGGGCGGCAGAAGCGGTTGACGGGTTGGCGCTCTGGGTGGTTTGGGCCGGAACAGTTGCTACTGCCGCCGTTGTCGCAGCATTGCTGGAATTACCTGAGCTTGTAGCCGCCGTAGTAGCAGCAGTAGTCGAAACACTCGTATTTGTAGCTTCCTGGGTGTTACCGACACTGGCACTACTTGTCCCGGCGGGGGCGGTAGTCAGGCTGCGCGACCCGCTATCGCCGCAAGCGACCAAAAGCAAGCCGGTCAAAATTATTACCAGCAAAAGGGCCAGGAGATTAGTCCGAGCCAGAAATTTTTTAGTAAGAGCTTTAGGAGAGTTTATATTTTGCATAATTTTCAAGCAGTCTTTCAGTTTGGTGATGCTTTGCTTTGCTGTCGCCAGGCTTTAGTTTTGAAAACTTTGGGAGGGGAAATTTTGGAAAAAATGGCTGTTCGGCCTGGCGAGCCGGACAGCCATTCTTCGCTATCTATATAAACCGGGAAAGTCTGCGATATGCCTTTATTACTGACCTGCCCGGATAAAAAGAAAACCTAGTAGACCGATAATACTTGGCAGTAGTTCCCAGTTATACGTTCCCTACTGCAATAATTATGCCCTAGAGTTACTAAGTAACTATTCTAAATTTGTAAATTTTTTACTAACTTCCCCAGACTGAAGATTGTTTTACTTCATGTTAAGAATCTCCTTTTCGGAAACCTTGCTTTGATTGAAAACTATCTGCTCTAAAAAACATGGAGTTTCACGAACGCGCCAAGCTCATCAATAGAAGCCCGGCCTTCTGGTAGCATTATAGCTAGCGCCTGGAAGACATGCCACATCCCTTCCCAGACTTTTAATTTTACCTTAGTCCCCGCCGCCTGAGCGCGGTCAGCCAGACGTACCGAATCGCCCAACAGCACTTCATCGTTCCCAACATGAATAAGCAAAGGCGGCAAACCGTGCAAATTGGCAAAGATAGGAGAAATTAAGGGGCTAGCCGGATCGTGATTGCCCACATAATATGCAATATGTTCACCGGTCTCGCCGGGCTTTATCATTGGGTCAACTTCGGCCCGCGTCGTTACCGATTCCCCGCTCAAAGTCAGGTCAGTCCAGGGTGAAAGCAAAATAGCCGCCGCCGGCAACTCCACTCGGGCATCGCGAAGCGCCAGTAAGGTGACAACTGCCAGATTGCCACCCGCCGAATCGCCACCGATAGCAATATGTTCAGGCTTAAAACCCTGATCTAGCAACCAGCCATAAACTGCCGTCGCATCTTCAATTGCGGCCGGGTAAGGATTTTCCGGCGCGAGGCGGTAATTGGGCACCAGCACTCGTACTCCCGCCGCTTGCGAAAGCCGGGCCACCAGGTCCTGGTGAGTGCGTGTAAACAAAGTCAGGTAGAGCGCAATGATTTTATCAAGGCTTATAATCAGAACTAAACCGATTAATTTTGTCTTCTAACCGCGACGGTGCGCCAGAAAACCAGAGCGGCGAAGGCTACCGCGATAATACCTACCAGGGCGTGAATATAAACCCCGATACTGAAGGCATCGCCGGTCAGCCAGCCTAGAATGTACGAGAGCAGCAAAAAGAGACCGATAATCAGAGCGAGAGTCAGGCTGATGCGGCCCGCCAGACCCCAGCGCTTGCCGTCGTCCGAAAGCACTCCGGCTCGTTTGCTGCGGGCCATCGAAGCCTCATAAAGCCCTAGTAGACCCAACCCCGCCACAATATGAACCAGTCGCAGGGTATCATAGCCGCTTCCACTTACACTTCCCCCACTTCCCCGAATTAATAGCATTGTCCCGCCCAACAGAAATACCAGCAGCGCCGTCCAGCGCACCAGTGACATCGGCATGGAATTAAAGTCCTTTCGTTAGATTAAGAGCAGGTAAATTTCCTATGGTGATACAATCGTAACTTATTTAGTGCTGCAATCATATTACAGGCTAAATATAACTCTTAATTCTCAAAGGTTCAAGCTGTAAACGCCAAAACGCTCTTTAAATCCTGGGACAGCGCCTCTAACTCGTGGGCAGTTTGGGATAATTGCGAGCTGGAAATCGAGGTTTGGTTCGCCGCCAGATTAATTCCGGCCAACGCTTCCAGTACCTGCCGTCCAGCATTCTGTTGATGACGAGTAATTACCCCAATTTCCTCCGCCATTCCCTTTACTTCCCCGGCAAACAGGGCAATCTGCGAAGTTTCCTGGGCTGCCCGATGCGTCACCTGGGCCAGGGTAGCAATAACTTGCCCGCTTTGTTGTACCATCTCGATGGCCTGTCCTACTCTGGTCTGCCCGGTTTGGGCAACTTGCATAGTCTGGTCGAGGGCGGATTCAATCCGGCTGACAATCTCCCCAACTTCTTTTCCGGCATTCAAAGAACGACCTGCTAGACCCTTAATCTCCTGGGCCACCACTGCAAATCGCTCGCCATACTGCCCTGCTCCGGCGGCTTCAATCGCGGCATTCAGCGAAAGTAGATGAGTTTCATCAGCCAGGCTTTTAGTCAAGGCCAGAATCTGACGAATATTTTTAGCATTGCCCGATAGCAAAACCAGAGTCTCTACCAGGTTCTGATAGAGTTGTCCGACCTCCGAAACTGACGAAATACTCTCTCGAATGATTTGCTGACCTTTTACCCCAGAGCTTTCAGCTTGCGAGGTGGTATTTTGCACCTGCTGGGCTGAGTCAAGCATCATTCTGGCGCGTCCCGACACCCGCTCGGCGGAAATAGTAATCTGCCCGGCAGTTTGGTTAAGTTCGGTCAGGGTTGAACTTACCTCACTAAGTGACATCGCCTGCTGAGTTGACCCTACCGCCAACAAGGTTGAGGTGGCGCTTAGTTCACTGGCGTTGGATAAAACCTGCTCACTGGCTGTCGTTCCTCTAGCCTGACGCAACTCTAAATCGGCTAAAGCCTGCTCTAGCCGTTGACCTCTCTCCCACGAAAGTTGGTTAGCCCGTTGCATATTATTGAACATGAAAACCAGGACGGTAAAAAGGACGACAATAATGGTTTCAGTCAAAGCAAGATTTATCCAGATCGAAAGACTATCCTGAACTTGTGCAGGGCCACTCTGGAGGACGAAAAATTGATTGCTGCGCCATAGCACTACAAAAGCAGTAACGATTGCGCCTAAAACCGTAAAAACCAACCCGGCTTTAAAGCTTATCAGGGCCAGAGCTATTACCGAGCAAAAGAGATACAGAATCCCGGTATGGTCAGCATCCAGTACAAAATAGATAGCGGTGATAGCTCCAAAAACTATCATCAGGTTAAGATGAATGCTGAATGTGACCTGGTTATGACCACTTATCCAATACAGTATGCCAAAAATTGGCAAGAGTGCCAGCACAATACCAACCATTATAAGAGGACCTAACCCGCCCGCGATCAAAGCTATACTTAACCAGAGTGGCGCACTGGCAATACAAACTACCAACTCAATCGCGATAAGCTGCCGGTGCATTCGGATACGCTGGTTTTGAAGGGTTTCAATCTTCTCGGTTCTAATTTTAGAGAGGTTGCCCCCCTTTGACGAACTTTTCTGCATCATTTTTGTCCTTTTTGGCAATCTGCCTCGCACCTGCAATTTTCACAAAATGTGACAATTTTAATTCCACAATCCTCATCCAAGCTCAATTGTAGCAGTCCTAGATTACATTTAAGCTTACAATGCGGCAAAGGGTTTAGCCAAAGATGGGTCTTTGGTCTAATCTGGGATGTGAGATACTTAACACCTTTAGCTTCCAGCTCGGCCTATAATCCTTACCAGAAGTACATTAACTTATAGAAACAAACGAAACTAGATTAGAGAGGAAAACATCAATTGAAAAGCTTCAAGATTGTATCGGCCCTTGCCAGCCTGATGTTGGCGGTAGGTTTGCTGGCAGCGTGTGGCGACCCGACAGCTACCACCGTCCCGGCGACTAAGGCTGCCGCCACCACCAGCGCTGTAACCACCGCTGCCCCGGTCACTACCGTCGCAACGACCGTTGCCGCGACAACGGCGGCTCAGACTACAGTTGCAGCAACCACCGTTGTTCAGACTACGGCAGCAGCAACTACCGCTAAAGTGGCAACTACAACCCCCGCTGCAACTATGGCGGTTGCCAGTGGCCCGCTGCAAGTTCCGGCGGACGGAAAACTGACTGGCGATTTGGCGCTGTTGGGCAAGGTGCTGGAAGCAACCAACGAGTTTAAATCTATCAAAATGACGGTTAAAAGTGAAGAAGCCAAAATTGACGGTACTTTTGTAATCATCAAGCCCGACAAGATTAATTTCCAGTTGATTAATGGCGACCAGAAACAGTATTTTATCGCGGTTGGCTCAGAAGTGTATACCAGTTCGGATGGTAAAGCCTGGGCTAAAGCCCCTGCCGGAGCAGTGAATGTCCAGAGCATTATCGGCGGGCTGAACCAGGGTTCGATTGAGCAGGTCAAAAAATTGGCGGGTGGCACTTTTATGGTGAAACCGGACGAGAAGCTGGACGGCAAAGCAGTTGGGGTTATGCAGATTGACTCCAGCACGGCGACGACTGCCGATGGTGCGGCGCTGCAAGGGGCGATGCTGACTTACAAGTATGACAAGCAAAGCAATCGGTTGGTGCAGGTGGTAATCAAATCTAGCCTGTACGAGATTGACACCCGCTATCTGGACTACGATAGCGCCAATAACAAAGTCGAAGCCCCGGCCTTATAATCTAAGTCTATCACTTGCAGAGTGCCAAAAGCCCCGGAAAAGCGTAACTTTTCCGGGGCTTTTGGTAAATTAGGTTTAAACCAAAAATCAGTTCAGGCGAAAATTCTACGTAGGGTTAATTAATTCTGAAAACGCTGCTGAGTGCCACCGTCGAGATTTTCATAATTGCCATTGGTATATTCACCGACAACCGATTGCCAGAAAGTGCGGGCGGGCGGGTTTTGCTCTAGCTGGAAAACCTGCCAACGACCCTGAAAGAGGTCAAAGGCCGCCCGTGCTGCCAGTCGCCCTATTTTCTGGCGGCGATACTTAGGGGTAATATAAAAATCCATCAGCTCGTAATCTACACCGGGGGCGAGGTGGGCTTGGTCGGCACAGATAATTACAAACCCGGCGGGCTGCCCGTCCGCCATGATCACATATTGCAGACAGATATCCCGAATCCACCAGTTGAAGCGGATACATTCTTGGGAAGTAGTCGGGCCGGGCAAACCAAACGGCGACCACATCGGCAGGCCGTAGCTATTGATGATAATCTGAGGGTCGTATTGCGACATGGTGTAAAAATAGTCCAAAAAGAAATTTTGGACTGTCTTTAGCTCTTTTTCATTTTTAGCCCGACTCAGAATAACTTCCATAATAAAATAAACGGGAAGCAGTACTAAACAGAAATCGGCAGGCAATAAAAATCAGGGTTAAACATCAACCCTGAAAATCAGGCGTGGTTAAAAATCACCGCTCAACGAATCTCTTAAAAGGTCAATATATTCGAGGGCTACTCCGGTGCCGATAGCCACACAGTTGAGCGGATTATCCGCCACATAGCACGGTACACCGGTCACGTCCGCCAGCAGTTGACTGATATTCCGCAACTGGCTACCGCCGCCGCTCATCACCATGCCCCGGTCTATAATATCGCTGGCGAGTTCGGGTGGAGTATCTTCGAGAACAGTTCGGACCGCCCCAATAATACTTTCCAGAGGGTCGCTCAGGGCTTCGGTGATTTCGTTGCTGCGGACAATTACGGTTCGAGGCAACCCGCTCACCTGGTCGCGCCCGCGCACTTCCATGGTCAGTTCTTCTTCCAACGGAATCGCGCTACCGATTTTCACCTTGATTTCCTCGGCGGTACGCTCGCCAATCATCAGGTTATATTTACGCTTGATATAAGCCGCAATCGCATCATCCAGCTTGTTCCCACCGACCCGAATACTGTTGCAGGTCACGATACCGTAGAGCGAAATCACGGCTACTTCGGTTGTGCCGCCCCCGATGTCAATAATCATATTGCCGGTTGGCTCGGCGATAGGAATTTGAGCGCCAATTGCCGCCGCCAACGGTTCACGGATGAGCCAGGCCCGTTTTGCCCCGGCTTGGAGCGCGGCATCGTAGACCGCTCGCATCTCGACATTCGTAACTCCCGCCGGAATACAAATCATTACGTCCGGCTTGACAATGGCAAACCGCCCGGTGGCCCGCCCGATAAAATATTTGAGCATGGCCTCGGTCACAACATAATCGGCAATCACCCCATTTTGCATGGGTCGGATAACCTCAACCGTCTCCGGGGTACGACCCATCATTTCATAGGCGGCAGTCCCGACCTGTAAAACTCGGTTATCTTTGGTGGAAATCGCTACCACACTCGGTTCGCTCAGGACGATACCTTTACCCTTGACATATACCAGGACGTTAGCCGTCCCCAGGTCTACTCCGATTTGCTTGTTATTTAGCATTTTCTCCGTGCTGCAAATGATAAGCTGGCGTTTCAGGGCCAGTCTAAACAAAATTGCTGACTCCTGTAGGCTTATTTCCTCTGAACTGAAAGCAGGTTCAGTAGGCCCGATTATAACACAGCCTCACCCCGGTGTCACCCGACCTGAGCGCACGGGAAAACCAACCGCCTTTTTGAAACTAGCTGGGTGGCAAAAGGCTAATTTTTGCTTGACAAATCAGCCTCGTCTATATATAATAACCTGCACAAGGCTTGCATGAGCTTTGCACTTTGATAAATTAATTGTTTTTGGAAAGAGCGGAAGTGGCTCAGTTGGTAGAGCATCTCCTTGCCAAGGAGAAGGTCGCGAGTTCGAATCTCGTCTTCCGCTCCATTTTTTTGCCCGATTTTACCTCCCCTCCTTGCCTAAACCCCCATTGCTATAATACTCCTAAAACTGGCCTTGTAGTCCAGTTGTCAATAAGCAGGTCATAAGCGTCTATAATCAGCAAATTTTCTTCACTCTCTATTTGCTCAAAGCTCTCAAACAGCGAGGCTGTTTCGATATTATTGGTTCTAACCAAAACCATTGCCAGACAATTTTTGGTTTTGCTGGCTATTTTTAACTTGCTTTTAGCTTGGCTAAGGCTTTCGCCGGGTTTTTGAATTCTTATTGAGATAGGGCGTTCAGCTTGCTCGGTCCACCTAAAGCCATCTATTCCACTATTTCGCTGCACCGGCACTGCCCCAATAGCTTTCAGGATACCCAGTTCTTTTTCGGTTTTCTCAATATAATCGGCTTCTCCTTTTTCTAGTAGAAAAGATTTAGTTCTAATACCCTGGTTTAGTCTTTCTTCGCTCAATTTGATTGCTTCGGACGAAATATCAATCCCTATAAATTGACGGTTAAGTAATTTTGCCGCCACCAGGCTAGTGCCACTCCCACAAAAGGGGTCTAAAACCAGGTCATTTTCATTGGTAGCAATTTTAATAATTTGTTCCAGCAACAAAATTGGTTTTTGGGTTGGGTATCCAACTCTTTCATTAGCTTTAGGATTTAGATAGGGGATATTCCACACGTCTGAGAGCGGTACGCCTTTTTTTTCTTTACCCATGACGATATTTCCAGCTACATCCCGTCGGTACTCAGCTTTGCCATTGGTTGAGCGGGAGCGTTCTTGCAGAATTTGGTCAACATTGGTCGTTGGAGAATAGTCCGAATAAAGGGTATTAAAACTAAAGTTTGGGGTTTTGCTATAAAAGTAGATAGTTTGGTGAGAATTTAATAATCCTTTTTTGGAATTTGACCACCGTCGGTAGGCCCAGATAATTTCACTCTGAAAATTATCGAACCCAAAAACCTCATCCAAAATTACTCTTAAATAATGGGCGGCATTTTTGTCGCAATGTAAAAAAACACTGCCAGTTTCCTTTAGAACCCGCTTACACTCTAACAAGCAAACTTTAATAAATCCAAGATATTCCTGAAGTGATTCCCAAACATCCTCAAACTCATATTGTTTGCTATTATCACGTGTTTTGAGAGAATGAGTTTTTTGGGTAAAATAAGGCGGGTCTAAATACACTAAATCAACCGTTTCATTATTTAAATCTTTCAATTTTTCCAAAGAGTTTCCTAATATCAAGGTCATAGATTATTCTCCGTACTGCTCGATATAGTTATATCAGCCAGAATTTGTTTTAAATCAACCCCGGTATATTGCTTCAAATATTCCCAGGCTTCGGCACTGGCATAATATTCACCGCCTATTTCAAGATACAGAGCTTTTATAACCGCTTGAATTCTTTTGGCTTGTAAACGATTTGGATTATAAAACATAATCCGCACCGGTTTATAACCCATTGCTTTGATTGCTCTGATTCTGGCATGTTCTTTGGTAATGTGGTCTCCATCGGTAGTAGCATCCCGCCATTTTATTTCAAAAGCATCTTGAGCTATTAAACAATCAATCTCAAAGGTTTTTGGACGACCTCCCAATGGGTTAGAGATTTTGAGCTTTTTGGCATCAGGATATTTTGTCAGAAAGCAAAGGATAGCCGCCTCTTCCAGAAAAGCTCCAGCATATTTATATAGAAACCGCCCCTTGTTCTGATAAACATCAATCAACTCACCTTCTTTTTCGGAGATACCTAAAGCTTGATACAGTATTTTGTGAGAGGTATCATCGGCGAGCATTTCCGCTTCCCGGTCGTTCATTTTTTGGCGTAAGGCTTTGGAATATTTTTCAGCCAAGTGTTTAATAGTCTGCTCAATTTCAGCCACGATTTTTGTTGGTCTCCTGGCTCTATTAAGGTAAAGGGTCTTTTCGACAGAATTGGTAGGCCGATTATAGTCGAAATCTAAATTTCAGACAATGTTTATTGGTCTTTTGGCCTATTTACAGGTTTAGAATTCTTTGATATAACTAGACTGACTGGTCAGTCTAGTAAAGGCGGGCTGGATAAGGTTCAGATAAACTTATTAAGAAAAGGAATATTAAGATGGCTGGAGAAATAAAGCCGAATGAGGCTCAGATATTGAGAATAACTCAGAACCCGAAAAAGGCCCGCAATATTGTAATCTTGCTGGCGGCGAGCGTGGCCCTGATGATGACCGGCTATGGCATCATTATGCCGGTGATGGCGAAGCGGCTGGGCGAATTTGGCGGCGGAGTAGAAGCTCTGGGCTATATGACAATGGCTTTTGCGGTCGGGCAGTTTTTACTATCGCCTTTTATGGGGTCATTTGCTGACCGTTACGGGCGCAAACCGTTAATTATAGTGGCCCTAGTGGGGGAGGTAATCGCTAATCTGCTGTTTTTGATGACTTCCTCGGTTGAGCTTTATGTGGGTATTCGTTTTTTCCAGGGGGCAATTAGCGCGGGTTTGTTACCGGCTTCAATGGGGGTGGTAGCCGACATTGCCCCGGAAGATAAACGCGCCCAATGGATTGGGATGGTGATGGGTAGTTACGGGCTGGGATTTATTTTTGGGCCGGGGTTTGGTGGGCTGTTGTATGATACATTGGGTTTTGCCGCCCCTTTTGGGGTCTCTGCCGGGCTGGGAGTGGTAGCCCTGATTTTCGCCCTGATAATGCTGCCCGAAACTCGTCCGGCGGCAGTGCGAAAAGCTCAGGCGCAGGCAGTTGTGAAATCCGACAAAAATCGGCGGGAGACGCTGGTGGCTTCCTTGCCGCGCCCATTGTATCTGTTTGGAGCGCTACTGGCCCTCGATTTTATGGCGATTTTCGTTTTCGCTTTCATTGAGCCACAATTGTCGTTCTTCATATATAATGAACTGAAGTTCAGCACTACCCAGTTTGGGATTATCGTTAGCGGTTATGGGTTGGCAATGGCTTTTGGACAGATGACCCTGGCCCGCTATAGCGACCGCTTTGGACGCAAACCGATGATTGCGATTGGCTTTCTGGTCAATGCGGTCTTTTACTTCAGTCTGACAATCGTGACCGAATTTTGGCTATTGTTTGGGCTGGCCCTGCTTGCCGGTCTGGGTAACGCCTTGATTATCCCGGCGTTGAGTGCCTATTATCTCGATATTACCGCCGAGCAACATCGCTCCCGGATTATGGGGATAAAAGAGTCGGTGGCGGCGCTAGGGGGCGCTATTGGCCCGCTATTAGTAGCCCTGGTCAGTAAAGTTACTAATGCTCAGGGGATTTTCACTATTTCTGCCGTGCTGGTCTTGGTCTCTATCGGGCTGGCGCTGACCTTACTGCAATCCAAAGCCCGGATGACGGCCCTAAAGCAAGAGGCGTTGCCGATAGCTGAAGTTGCTCCGCCTGAACTGGTTGAGGTTAGCAAGTAATAAGTTGTTATCCGAGCTTGCGCTCATTGGCAAGGGCAAGCTCGGATAAAGACGCTACAAAGGGGTAAAACGATGGGAATGATAGCCGAAAAGAGTAGTAGCGAAGAGCGGGATATAAAGGCAGAGGAACGCCGCAGGCAAATTCTGGATGCAGCGGCGGCAATGCTAGCCCAAAAAGGCTATCACGGGATGACAATGGACGATATTGTAAGTAAAAGCGGTTTGAGTAAAGGTACGCTTTATTGGTATTTTAAAAGCAAGAAAGAAATCATTTTAGCCATTATGAGTCGCCACCTGGAAGAGGCCAAAATCCGAACATATTCTTCTTTGGAAGGCGTAAATACTTTCTCGGAACAAATCCAGGTAATCTTAAACGATATGGTCAATATGCACGAGTGCGCTCCCAACGAAGACAGCCGCAATCGTCAGATTCAGCTAACCACCGAGTTTTGGCGGCAAGCCGCAGTAGACCCGGAGGTCAATGCCAAAATGTCGGCAACTTACGAATGGCAGACCGAGTTGGGCCAAAAGCTGGTTCGAGCGGCAGTCGCCAGGGGTGAAATTTGCGAAGTAGATGCCACTGCCCTTTCGGATGTGCTAATCGCTATGCTGGACGGCCTATCCTTGCGCTGGTTGCTCAACCCCAATGGGGTAGACCTGGTTCGCTCGGCCCAAGCCCTCCATAAAATGATGTTCAAGGGGCTGGGCAAGTAGCATAATAAGAATTTTGCACCCGCGATAAAATCTAATTGACAATAACTTTCATACCAAGTAAACTGGCTATAGCGACAACTATTAACAATTTCAATAGAGGACTTTTAATGGCTCAAAATGTAACACTAATCGTGTACCCTGTAAAGGATTTGGAAGGGGCAAAAACTTTGTATGGCAAATTTTTAGGGGTTGAACCCTATGTAGATGGGCCATATTACGTCGGCTATAAGCTGAATGACCTGGAAGTTGGCCTGGACCCAAACGGCCAAGATGTAGTCAGTTATATAGAGGTTGCTGATATCAAAAGCTACCTACAGACCTTATTGGACGCTGGTGCTACGATGCATCAGGACATCCAAGATGTTGGGGGCGGCTTGCTAATTGCTCAGGCCAAAGACGCGAATGGTAACCTTCTAGGTCTTAGGCAGTCATCAAAGTAACTATAGCAGATAAAGCTTATTCGTATATATCGTTCACCTCGGTAAATAACTCATCCAAATTGGATGGTTAGGGCCTCATCCAATTGGCCCTTTTCAATATCCTCATATACCATTAGAATCCTCTTTGTAATATAATACTCCGGTAAGTTCTGTCTATCTTTTCTATCATTATAAATACCCATAAGGGAGCAAAGCAATGATGACTATTCCGCTTGAATTGGACATTGCGCTTGAGCCGCCCACGCTGGCCGAAGTTTATGCCGCCCGGCGGGTGGTTTCGCAATATCTGAAACCAAGTCCCCTTTTGCGCTCGACTGGACTTTCCCAATTGCTAGGGGCTGACATTTACGTTAAGTGCGAAAATCTATTGCCAACCGGGGCTTTCAAGGTTCGCGGTGGGCTAAACCTGGTGTCGCTACTGACCGAAGCCGAGCGGAAGCGAGGAGTTATCACTGCCAGCACTGGTAATCATGGGCAATCGGTGGCCTATGCCGCTCGCGCTTTTGGGGTAAAAGCCATTGTTGCCGCCCCAATCGGCAATAACCCTTTTAAGCTCAAGGCCATGCGCGAGTTAGGGGCAGAGGTGGTGGAAGTGGGCCGCGATTTCGATGCCGCCCGCGAATGGGTCGAGGGCGAGGCCAAACGCCAGGGCTATCGCTATATTCATTCCGGCAACGAGCCGCGCTTGATTGCCGGGGTAGCCACTGGCTCGCTGGAACTGATTGAGGAAGTGCCAGACCTCGATTATATCTTTGTGCCGATTGGCGGAGGGAGCGGAGCGTGCGGACATTGTATCGCCGCCAAAGCAATTAATCCCCAGCTAAAGGTTATCGGGGTGCAATCCGAGAATGCCCCGACGGTCTATTTAACCTGGAAATCGGGCCAATACACCCCTACCGAAAGCGCCAACACCTTTGCCGAGGGCATGGCGACCCGCGTGCCTTTCGGGTTGCCCTACAAAATTCTAAAGGCTCACCTCGACGATATGACGTTGGTTAGCGATAGCGAATTGCGCCAGGCCATTCAGCTTTATCTGGACACCATTCACCAACTGGCGGAGGGCGCAGGGGCGGCCCCGCTTGCAGCGGCCCTCAAGTGGAAAGAACAAATTGCCGGGAAAAAAGTGGCTTTGATTCTTAGCGGCGGGAATCTGACCCTTGAGATGCTAAAAAGTATTTTGAGCGAAAGTTAGCAAGGTCTTAAAAAATGGTTTCAAATTTCGCGCTAGGGTCAGGGCTGGCCCTTGACCGCGCCAGCCGTATTCCGCTATACCAGCAAATCAGCGACCAGTTGCGCCGCCAGATTGCCCAGGGTTTTTTATCGGACGGACATTTTTTGCCCCCGGAACGCGCATTGGCGACCATGCTGGGGGTCAATCGCAGCACTGTCGTGAATGCTTATGGCGAACTGGCGGCCCAGGGGCTAGTAGAGCCAAGAGTCGGGCGCGGAACCCAGGTGCGCCGTCCCAGCGAGGCCAGTGAGCTGGAAGCCAACTTGCGGGCCTTACCCTGGCCCGAATTGTTGTTGCCTTACGCCGAGTCGGTGTCCAGCCGGGTGCTACGCGATATTGTCGCGTTGTGTTCGCGCCCGGATATTATTTCGCTGGCGGCGGGTATCCCGAACCCCGATTTTTACCCTCACCCCGATTTTTCGACCTTATTTCAGGAAATCCTGACCGAACAGGGCGGTCACGCCCTCGAACATTGTCCGCCCGAAGGCCATCACCCTTTGCGGGAAGTGCTGGCAGCTCGAATCTCGGCCTCAGTCCCAGGTCATGTCAAAGTCGTGCCGCCGGAAGAAACGCTGGTGTTGAGTGGCTCACAGCAGGGTATCTATCTGGTTGCCGGGGCGCTGCTTGGCCCAGCCGACCTGGTTATCACCGAAAATCCGACCTTTCTGGGGGCGCTTTCGGTTTTCCGGGCTTTTGGAGCGCGGATTGTGGGTGTGCCAGTGGACGAACAGGGGATGCGGGTGGATTTGCTGGAAGAAATTATGGAGCGCCGTCGCCCTCGCCTGATTTACACCGTGCCGACCTTCCAGAACCCATCGGGCGTGACCCTTTCGCTGACCCGCCGCAAGCAGCTTTTGGCCTTGGCGCGGGCCTATCGCGTGCCGGTATTGGAGGATGACCCCTATAGCGATATGTACTTTCGGCCCGAAGCCGTCCCGCCACCTAGCCTCAAGGCTCTCGATATGGCGGAGGGCGGCAATCAGGTGATTTACCTGAGTTCGTTCTCCAAGATGCTGTTTCCAGGAATGCGGGTGGGCTGGATGGCCGCTTCCCCCGCCGTAATTGAGCGGGCGTTAGCTGCCAAACAGTTGATAGATATTCACACCACCTCGCTATATCAATGGGCTATGGCCCGCTATATTCAGCGCGGTTTGCTGGATAAACATAACGCCGCGATGCGCGTCCAATACCGAATTCAGCGCGATGCGATGGCGGCGGCCCTCACCCACTATTGCGGCGATACTCTGGAACAAAATCAGCCTAACGGCGGCTTTTATTTGTGGTGCAGAATCAAGAGTGGCGAAAGTGGGCTGGCGCTTTTGGAACGGGCCGCTCGCTATAACGTGGCGTTTGTGCCGGGCGGCGGGCTGTCAGTTCCCGGTATGAGCGAATGTGAGCCTTATATCCGGCTCAATTTTGCTTGCGCTCGTCCCGAAGTGTTAGAAGAAGGTATTAAAAGATTGGGGGCAGTTCTCAAGGTCAAAAAGCCCCGCCCGGCCCGCCCTCCCACCGCTTTAACCCATAGCGGTCAGGATTTGAAACCTCTGGTTTAGGGCGCTAAAATCTAAAATCTAAGG
>JBBRSG010000098.1:0-22203 GCA_038245615.1 Chloroflexia bacterium
AAATCATATCATCTACTATAATGGCAGTGCGGTCAGTGACATCACCGACCATTTCCAGCGACTCGACTACATCCACATCAGGCCGTTGCTTGGCGATAATCGCTAAATTGCCGCCGACCCGACTGCGGAAATCGGTGGCCCGGCCCACTCCACCGGGGTCGGGCGAAACTACTGCCAGATTTTCCATCCGCATCCGCCGAAAATGCTCCGCCAGAAGCGGCCCGGCCCGTAGATGGTCTACTGGCACTTCAAAAAAGCCCTCGATGGCGGGCGCGTGCAAATCTATGGTCAGCACCCGGTCAGCCCCCGCCGATTCAATCATCTTGGCGACCACTTTGGCGCTGATGGGTTCGCGTCCGCTCATCTTTTTCTCCTGCCGAGCGTAAGCGAAATAAGGAATCACGGCAGTCACACGCCCGGCGCTGCTGCGCCGAATCGCATCAATCATCAGCACCAGTTCCATGATGTGATGGTTGACCGGTTGGCAAATAGATTGCACTACAAAGACATCGCCGCCCCGCACGTTTTCTTCCAGCCGAATTCGGCTTTCGCCATTCTTGAAAGTGCCTACCACCGCCCGTCCCACTGAAAGATTAAGCTGCTTGGCGATTTCCTCACCCAGCAGCCGATTGCCATTACAGCAAAATATTTGTAACCTGCCGTCCATAACCCCTCCCCCAAACTGCTACTGTGTTGGCTTTCTTCTAATCGGCCTGGCGGGGAGGCCCACTACCGTCACCCCCGGCTCGACATCTTTGGTAACGACTGAACCCGCCCCGGTGCTGGCCTCATCCCCGATTGTGAGCGGGGCGCGTAAGATGGTATCACACCCCAGAAAAACATTATCCCCGATTATGGTTTTATTCTTGTTTGTACCGTCGTAATTGGCGGTGATAACCCCCGCCGCCACGTTTACATCGTGGCCCAAAGTGGCATCTCCCAGAAAACTGAAATGGCTCTGCTTACTGTTCTGCCCAATCCGGCTGCGGCTGACCTCGGCGAAGTTGCCCAGGTAAACCCCATTTTCCAGATAAGAACCAGGCCGCACATGGCTGAATGGCCCGATGCTGACCTCGGCTTCCAGGGTGCTATGTTCGACCATCGAGGCCAGCACCCGACAAGCCGGGCCAATCTGGGCCTCGATTAAAATCGAATTTGGCCCGATTACGCTGCCTTCGGCGATGCGGCAATGCCCGCGCAAATGGGTATTAGGTTCAATCGTAGTGTCCGGCTCAAGCTCGCTTTCGGCGCTGATAAAAGTGGTGGTCGGGTCGGTTATCGTCACCCCGCTCAACATCCAGTGCCGCAAGATGCGTTGTCGCAAAATAGCCGAAACTTCCGCCAATTGCGCCCGGTCATTAATTCCCAGCACTTCCTCCGGGTCTACCGCAACGGTTTCGACCCCGTTACTATTTTCGCTGACCGCAAAGCCGGGCAGGTCGGTCAAGTAATATTCACCCTTGGGGCTTTTTTCCAGGCGCGGCAGGCCGGTATTTAGCCAATCAGCCTGAAAGACATACACCCCCGGATTAAACTCGCGGATGGCGATTTGGTCGGGGGCGAGGTCTACCTGTTCTACAATTGCCCGAAAACGTCCGGTGGCCGGGTCGCGCACAATCCGCCCATAGCCGGTGGGGTCGGCGGTTACAGCGGTTGCCATTGTTACCAGAGGCGTGGTTTCAAGGTGGTGGGTGAGCAGTTGCTGAATGGTCTCGGTGCGGAGCAGGCCGTTATCGGCATAATTGACCAGGACGGCCCCGGCGGGTGGTTCGAGGGCTTGCAGGGCAGCCTGAGCCATAATCACGGCGTGACCAGTGCCAAGTTGATCGGGTTGTTCGGCAAAGCGGTATGGCCCGCGTTGGCTGACGGCCTTTCGTACCTGTTCGCCTTCGTAGCCAATTACGATAATCGTGCGTTCCGGGGGGATTCCGGCTTGCTGAATGGCCCGCAGCGAATGAAAAATCATCGGTTCGCCCAAGACTGGATGCAAAACTTTAGGCAAGCGCGATTTCATGCGCGTCCCTTTACCGCCCGCCAGCACCACTGCCGCCAGGTTCTCCGCTAACTGCCTCACTCCGGTCTCCTCTGTAAAATCTAAAATCTGAAATTTGATGTAACAATTCAGCTATGAATTTATAGTAATTGACAGCTATAGAAGTGTCAAGCGCGGCGGGCAACTGCTATCAGGCCGGAAGTGCTTTCCGAACTATTTTCCGAACTATTCGCTGTACTAGGCCCTAATGAAAGTACCTCAAAATCGTGTTTTTCGAGAATTATTTGAAACTGCTCTTTTGTCCATTGCTTCGCTCGGCTGGGTCGTTCTGTGAGGATAGCCGCCGTCTTGCGGGCTTGTTGCAACCAGACTGCGGCTTTACCCAGGCCACTGTTACTGCCAACCGAGGCGGTTTCTATACGATGATGCTCCAGCGGCAACCCAACCACCAATAGACCGCCCGGCTTGAGAACCCGATATAATTCGGTCAGCAATTGCTCCGCCCGCCGAACTACCGGCAATAACGACAGACACAACGCATGATCAAACTCGCTATCGGTGTACCAGAGCGGGCCATCAAGGTTCATCCGCTCGAAAGTCACCGCTAAATTCAGATGGGTGGCCCGGCGGTCAGCCTGGGTCAAAGTCATGGACGTTGGCCCAATTCCGGTGGCCTCAAACCCGGCCTGGGCCAGGGCCAACGTACAAAAACCATCCTCGCACCCGGCATCGAGTACTTTCTGGGGCGGAGTAGCGCCCTGTCGGGTCAGTTGTTCGATAATCATCTCAATTTGCTTTTGTAAGGCTACATCCGGCCCAGCACTTTCCGAAAAACGGTGCATGGCCTTCCAGAAAGCTTTATCCAGCCGGTTTACCCGCGATTTCAAAGGCATAGCTCCCAAATCTAAAATCTAAAGTCTAAAGTCTAAAGTCAGAAAATACCGGGCTGCGGGCTGAGTTCCCTAATCGAAAATCGTAAATCGTAAATTCCTTCCGTCTTCCGTCTTCCGCCTTCCGTCTTCCGCCTTCCGCCTTCCGTCTTCCAAACCTCAGTCCTCAGTCCTCAGTCCTACCTTTCCCTCGACCCGTGACCCCTAATATCCCATTCCCGCTTTCCATTCGTGGTCGAGTTGGTCGAGAGTGAGGCCGAGGCCGATTTCGATAGCTTCGCTGTAGCTGACTCCGCGCTTGAAGGCCGCCAGAATTCGTTCAATGCCGCTATTGCCATACTTGCCGATGATGTAGCGTACTATGTCCATACTTTGCCCGTAGGCCACGAAAGACGATTGAGTTTCTGCCGGAAAACCGTTATTCAGAACCCGCAAGGGATATAGCATACGCTGTTGGCGGGCTTGCTCGAAAGCCTGTTGCAAGAAGCTGTCTAGCTGTTCCTGACTATTCACAGCTAATCCCTCGTCCAACCATTTAGGCGGCACATTATAGGGATTGCGGGTGGCCTGGAAAATCACCTGATGGGCGATTTCGTGTGGCACGCTCCGGCCCAACTCGCGCCCATCGCCCGGCTTGAGGGCCAGTACTATCGTTCCCACTTCGGGGATAGTCTGACCACCCACCCAATCCTGGGTAGCGTAAGGCAACGCGGTAAACATAGTGCGTAAATCGGGATAAATCGTCAGAGTAATCGGGCGGTCCGGCTTAATTTTGTAAAGCTGGCCCAGTCGGTCAATCGTGGCTTGAGCTTTGCTGACCACCGCTTGCCCAAAAGCGGTATCGCCCTGATACCAACGCACCGTCAACAGCCCACTTTTTAGCTCGCGGAAATTAAAACGGTTATCCTGATAGCTAAATTCCTGACGCGGGGTTTCGTAGCGCTCGCCCTGGTCGTCCGCCAGCAGCCAATAATAACTCAGGCGGCAGCCAGGCGGAAAATATTCCTCCCGATTGCTGATGAAGAACTCGGCCTCCAGAGTATCCGGTCTAGTAAAACTCAGACGGCGGACTTTGGTCGCCACCTCGCCTTCCACCCGATAGGCCAACTCGACCCGCTTAAAGACTGGCCCACCCGACGGGATACGGGCCTTAAACTGAAAAGTAATACCCTCCGGGAAATTGGGAATAGCCCGATTGTACTCGACCTGCACCCCGGCGATGGAGGCCGTCTCGCCCTGCGCCATCGCCGGGCCAACTAGCATGAAAGTCACCAAAAAGCCGACCCCGCTAAACAGCGCGGTCAGTCGGCCCTTTTCACTTTCAGGAAACCGTAATCTCACCTGATTACCTGCAATTTTGAACTCAAGCTATGTTAGCATCTTTGGCAGTGGTTTGCCAATTTTATTTATGATGATTTCAATTTCAAAGATTCTCGATGTCCACCGGCTCGATTGGGTCAGCCAATTCAAAGCCGAATATTTTGGAATAAAAATATAGTTCGGCTTCGAGCGTCCGCTTGATATTTTTGGCCTGCCGAAAGCCGTGTTGTTCGCCTTCAAAGGGCAGATAGGCTACCGGCAAGCCTTTAGCCTTGACCGCCTCGAACATCTGCACCGATTGGCTGGGCGGGACGACTTTATCTTCCAGCCCCTGAAATAGGATTAAAGAGCAGGCCAGTTTGTCGGTAAAATGAATCGGGGAGCGTTGATAATAAAGCTCTTTTTGAGCCGGGTAAGGCCCAATCATGCTATCGAGATAGCGCGACTCGAATTTATGGGTATCTTGGGCCAGGGTTTCCAAATCGCTCACCCCGTAGCGGCTCGCCCCCGCCGCGAAAACATCCTTGAAAGTTAGGGCGCAGAGGGTAGTATAGCCGCCCGCGCTGCCGCCATCTATTGCTAGACGCTGCCGGTCTGCCAGCCCTTTTTGAGCTAGATAGAGCGCCCCGTTTACACAATCGTCCACATCTACAATGCCCCATTGCCCGTTCAGACGCTGACGATAGGCCCGCCCATAGCCGGTGCTACCGCCATAATTTACGTCCAGTACCGCAATCCCTCGGCTCGTCCAGAACTGAATTCCCAGGTTCAGGCTGGTCGAGGTTGCGCTAGTTGGCCCGCCGTGACTCTTGACCAAAAGCGGCGGAAATTGACCTTCCGGGGCGTTGTAATCGGCGTTTTTGGGCGGATAATAATAGCCGTAGGCGGTCAGTCCGCCGGTAGTCGGGAACTCAATCGGCTGGGCTGGAGATACATATCCTGTATCTATGTTTAGCTCGCTGGAACGGCGCAAAACCTCATGCTTACCACTGGCTAAATCCAGCCGGACTAAAGCCGGGGCTTCGGTGGGCGACCCGCCGATAAAAGCGGCTATTCCGTCACTAATTTGCAAATCACCCATTTCGGTATAGGGCAAAGCGAAAGTTTCTAGCTTGCCACTGGTAGGGCCACTGGTGGTATCAAGCCGGGCCAGTTTCCAGCCGTCGCTTTGTTCGTACAGGCAAATAAGCTGATTTTCGGCCTCAAAACCGTAAGTACTCAGCCCGAAAACCCATTGCGGTAGTCCGAACTCAGCTTCCATCGGGCATAGCGCCATAGCCTCGCCGTTTTGCCAGCGATATATATTCCACCAACCGCTCTGGTCAGACACGAAATGTAAGTTACCGTCGGGCGACCATTCGGGCTGAAAGACCGATTCGCTTAGGCCGCCCGCCACTTTCTCGACTTTACTAACCGTGCCATCGGTCTGCACCTCGCCGAGCCACAATTCCGTCCCGTCCCAGGGCATATTAGGATGATTCCAACTGAGCCAGGCCAACTGCGACCCGTCTGGGCTGAGGCGCGGAGCAGAGTAAAAATCGCTACCCGCCACCAATTCGCGCTGCTCGCCCGAACCGTCCAACTTGATACTGACGATAGTATTGACCGCTTCGCGGTTGGGGTCGGTATGGTCTTCGCGGACGCAAATCAGAAGGTTGCGGGCAGTATCAATTACGCTATCGGCAAAACGATAGGCACTTTCAGGAGTAATCGCAGTGAGAACGCTATCGGGTGCTACTTTGTAAAGCCTTTGGTCGGCGAAATTGGAGAAATAGGCCGTGCCGTCTTTGACCCTGAAAGCCCCGCCGCCATATTCATGGACGCGAGTACGGGTGTTATAAGGGGCGGGGGTCAGCTCAGTAATCCCGCCACTGGCCTCGCGGTGCATCAGGGCATAGCGTCCGCCTTCGGAAGGCCGCATTTCAAGCCAGTAAATATTTGGGCCATCCAGCCCGATTTGGCTCAGCCCGATTGTCCCAGCCACAATTAAATCGGCGGTAATCGGCGATTTCCAGCTCCCATAAGCCGCTTTCGGCGGGTTACTCATCTTTGCCTCCCATTTCGCACTTTATAAAAAAGCTCTAGTTATTATTTTAGGCTGACTTTAGCAGAAATGATAGCTGTTGTACAAGTCACGCGGCTTAATCCGAACAGCCCGATTTTGCGTAAGCTTTTAGAGATACAAAGCAAGCCGCGCAACCGAGCCGGAATGTTCAAGATGTTGGTTTATAGACTCGGTATTTGTGAGATAGGTATTGAGTAAAAATAGGAAAGAAGGCAAAAGGAAAATGTTTAAAAGCAAACCGCTTTATCTATTATTGGCAAGCTTGCTGCTAACAGTGTTGGTCAGCGCCTGTGGCGACCCGACCGCGACTGCCGTTCCTGCGGCTACAGCCGCCGCCACCACCGCCGCTGCGACAACCGCAGCAAGGACTAGCGCCGCTGCAACAACGGCGGCGGCCACGACAGCGATGGTGGCTACGACTGCCGCCGCGACGACGGCAGCCGCCACCACTGCGGCGGCGATGACCGCGATGCCAGGTATGACTTCCGCCGCCGCGACAACGGCTGGGGCTACAACTGCCGCTGCCGGAGCAGCCGCCACTGGCACGATTAATATCACTATTCAGGATTTCAAGTTTGCCCCAGATACAATGATGGTCAAGGTCGGAACCAAGGTTATCTGGACTAACAAAGATAGTAGCGCCCACACTGTCACCGAGGATAAGAATGCTTTTACCTCGGAGCTAATTAAGCAGAACGCTACTTACGAATATACTTTTACCAAAGCTGGTACATTTAGTTATTTCTGTCAGCCGCATCCTTTTATGAAAGGCAAGATTGTAGTAACCGAGTAGTAGAATAACTCGGCGCTTTAGTCTGGTATTACTGAAAAAGTCGTTTTCTGCCTTGCAATAGCGGGAAACGACTTTTTTGTATAAATATTAATGGCGATTAACCCTAATTGATTAAGCCGGAGTATGGGCCGCGACGAAACCTTGTATTTTTTGCCAGGCATCGGCTGAAGCATCGGCGAATTCGGTGGCGCGGCGGTCAAAAAAACTGTGGGTCGCCCCCGGATAAATCGTGATGTCGTTCTCAACTCCCGCCGCCTTGAGTTTAGTTTCCAACTCGCGCACCTGTTCTTCGGGAATTCCCTGGTCCGCCCCGCCGAAAAGACCTAGCACCGGATAGGCCACCTGGTCGGCAAAGGCCAGCGGAGTACCGTAGTTTCCAAACTCTCTGGACAGCCCAGCGTAGAACGGCACAAGCCCTCCAAAGCCAAAACTGCGATTAGTCCCGCTCAATAGGGTCAACGAGCCGCCGATACAAAATCCGACTACGAAAACTGCCTCGCCGCCTTTGCCTTTTTCACCCAAATAATTTACCCCGGCCTGGACATCTTGCTCAAAACCATCCAGGTTTTGCACTAGTTGACCTACGTGAGGCCAAAAATCGAAGGTATCATCGCGGGAAGTCAATCCGGCGGTACGCCCAAAATAATCTATTGCCAGCGCTGGTATCCCGATTTCGGCAAAGCGCAAAGCCAGTTCTTTGTAAAACTGATGCAAACCGCGTATATCGGGATAGATTATAACCTGGGCCTTGCTGGTAAGTTGGTCGGGGGTGGCAAAATAGGCCGCGAATTGGCTGCCATCCGCCGCCGTTAAGACAATATCTTCGCCGTGGGCCGGGCCAGTTGCGCCTTCCGGCGCAGGCGGGCGAGCCTGGTCGTCATAACACATTATAAATTCTCCTTGTTAAAGGGGTCAGTGGTCGGGAGTCAGGGGTCAGTGAACCCTGCTCATTCGATCACGCCTTTCCCTCCCGGTTAAATTTCATTTTCGACAATATCGGAATAAGTTTGGAAATTGGACAAGGATATTATACCGCAGATAGGGATTGGGGATTTACAATTTACGATTTACCCCCAAAGTGGGCGAGGCCGCAATTTACGGTTAAAACTCAGTCCTCAGCCCTAAATTTCACTGACCACTGCTCACTCTACCTCGCCGTGCCACAGATATTGCATTTCGGCGCAATTTTGGAGCAGGTAATCGAGTGAACCTTCGTCCTCGACCATGCCATCCTTGAGAACGATAATATGGTCAGCTCGGCGCAGGGCAGTACGACGGTGTGAAACTACCAGACAGGTGGCTTCGGCCTGTTGCTCGAAAAGTTGCGCCCAGAGTTGTTGTTCGGTACTGACATCCAGGGCGCTGGACAGGTCATCAAAAACCAGCAATTCGGTTTCGCGCACAAACATTCGGGCGGCGGCGGTGCGTTGGATTTGCCCGCCCGATAGCCGCACCCCGCGTGGCCCGACCATAGTATCTACCCCTTTTTCCAGTTCTGCCACGTCTTTTTCCAGAATACTCAGCTGGATAGCTCGGTCAAAGTCCATTTGGTCAGTCGGCAGGCCCATCAAGATATTGTCACGTAAGGCATCGCTAAACAGACGCGGCACCTGGGCGGTATAGGCGCTGCGGGGTGGCACAAAAAAAGTCGCCGGGTCGCTGACTGGTTGCCCATTCCAGCGAATTTCGCCACTATCTTTGGGCAAAAGACCGAGCAGAGCGCGAAGCAAAGTGGTTTTGCCTGAACCAATCCGTCCGGTAATCACTGTAAATGACCCGCGTTTGAGCCGCAAATTGACCCCTACAATACCGCGCCCGGTGTCCGAAGCCGGGTGACGATAGGTCAAGTCGCTGGTCGTCAGGACTTCCAGATGGTCGGCGGCTGTTCGAGGAATAAAGGGAACTGGCGGTAAATCGCCTTTAAGATAGGTCGGGTCAGGTTGGGCCAGCGGCGCAGAGGTTTCGGTCTGGATAAGGTCGGTCAGTCGCTCGACGGCGACTCCGGTGCGCTTATGCTGGGCCAGCACGTTGCCAAAAAAGCGCATTGCCCCGGTCACTTTGGGCAAATAGGCCACAAAGAGCGCAAAATCGCCTATCGAAAAGCTTTGCGATTGGAGTTGTTGGGCGATAATTAGCAAAATAAGCCCAGTACAGAGATTTACCAAATTCTCGTTGACCGAGTCCCATATCTGCACTACCATTGTATCTCGGAGCGCGGCTTTGCGCCGTACCTCGTTGAGCTGGCTAAAGCGGGCCATTACCGGACGCTCGGCCGTCGCCACCTTGACCGCCTGGGCCGTCCCAAACATTTCGCCAATAAAGTCGGTGACATGGCCCGTCGCAATCCGCACGGCCCGGCGCAATCGGCGAATGTGGACGTTCATATAGCGGGCCGCCCCCAGCATCCCCAATAATGGTAAAGCCGCGACCAGAGTGATGAGCGGGCTGATACTGAACATTACTCCCAGGGCGACGATGCAAAACAGCAACATGCCGCCCGCGTCTATATAGCGTTCAATATAGAGGGTGACTTCGGTCACGTCTTCCCGGAAATGGTTGACGGCTTCACCGGGCGAGTCCTTTAAGGCGCGGGCAGCGGGCAGTTTTAATAACGCTGCCATGATGTTTTGACGGAGCGATACCTGGATATTTAGCCATAAGGTGTGCCAGACATAATCGCCATAATAAAACCATAGCCCGCGCCCGGTTTCCAACGCCGCCAACAGCGCCACAAAAGTCCAGACGTTCCAGCCCGCCGCCGTCGAATTGCTCAAGGCATCGAAAACCCCCCGCACCAGCAAGCCGAAAAGTAACGGCCCAAGTGAATGGTGGGTCGTCCAGAGGATAACATTTAGAAAAACGAGCCAGGCTGTAGTCGCACTACCAGCCCCATAAATTTTAGAGTACTCATTTTATTTACCTTTAGGAGTGGTCAGTGGTCAGTGATCAGAGAAATACAGGACTGAGGACTGAGTTTTGGAAGACGGAAGACGGAAGAGATCCGGCTGGTAGTTGGCAGTTTAACTTAAAACTCAAAACTCAAAACTATCTTACTGACCACTGACCACTGCTCTCACACCAACGTTTCTTCCAGACCGACTTGTAGGAGTTGGGAAAAGCGGGAGTGTGCGTCGCTGGAAAGCTGGAGACGAGGGCCATATTCCAAAATTTGCCCATCTTGCAATATCATAATCTGGTCGGCCCGCTGCACTGTCGCCAGGCGGTGCGCGATAATTATCGCGGTGCGATTTTGCAATAGCTTGTCTATCGCGGTTTCAATTAACCGCTCGGTTGCCGGGTCGAGCCGGGAAG
The DNA here is from genome assembly GCA_038245615.1 of Chloroflexia bacterium. Lineage (GTDB taxonomy): Bacteria > Chloroflexota > Chloroflexia > Chloroheliales > Chloroheliaceae > 54-19. The sequence continues at coordinate 10,374 of JBBRSG010000098.1, forward strand.
AAGCCTCATCCAGAATAACTAATCCGGGGTCGGCTAAAAACAGGCGGGTAAAGGCCAGCAATTGCGCCTCGCCCGCCGAAAGCCCGACTCCGCCGGAGCGCAATTCGGTATCCAGCCCTTGCGGTAGCCCTCTAAACCAATCGCCCAACCCCAGTTCATAGATGATTTCCAGGATTTTGGCATCGGATACCGTCGCGTCGAAGAAGGTCAGATTATCCCGAACCGAGGCGTGAAAAAGCTGAACTTCTTGCGTAACCAACCCGACCCGCTGCCGCAAGTCGTCCAGACGCAGCTCGGCGATGTTCGCGCCGCCCACCCGCAACATGCCCTGATTTATATCGTACAGCCGAAACAGCAAGCGCGATAAGGTGGTTTTGCCACTGCCGGTGCGTCCGAGTAGCCCCAGGACTGTGCCGGGTTCGAGCCGGAAACCGATGTCTTTCAATATCAGTTCTTCAGAATTATAGCCAAACTGTACTCGCTCGAATTCCACCGAAAGCGGGCCACTGGGTAACGTTGCCTGTGTTCCGTCCTGTACTTTTGGCTGGATGTTAAAAAGCTCCTGAATCCGCAAAATCCCGGCGCTGGCCCGTTGTAAATCTTGTACCTGCCGGGTCATTTGTTCGATGGGCATCCGCAGCATTTCGGTGTACTGGAAAATCAGGTAAACCGTCCCCAAAGTAATCGCCCCGGACATAAAAAAAGCCGCTCCCAGACTTAGGGCCAGTACATACCCGGCGGCAAACATCAAGGTGGCGATAAAATAGATGCGGGTGTAACCCATATTGGCTTTGCGCCCGTTGTAGAAAAAACCGCGCAGCACTTCGGTCAGGCGGCGCTGGGTATAAGCCTCCGCCCCATTCGAGCGAATATCTTCCAGCCCGGCGACTCGTTCCTCGAAGAAGCCAAAGAGGTCGGCATTGGCTACACTAAAGTTTTTAGAATCACCTACCGCCAGCCCCCGAATGCGGGTAAGGATAAACACCGAGATTATGGAAAATCCGGTCAGGGCCAACCCGACCCGCCAATCTTCCAGAAATAACAAGATTAGTACCCCTATCAGTAGCAGGATATTGCCCAGCACCCGGACGACCAGTTGGGAGAAAAACTTTGCCAGAGCGGTCACATCGCCGTCTAATCGCTCGATTAGTTCGCCCGGAGTGTGGGTATTGTGAAAATCCATGTCCAGCCGCAGACAGTGTTCGGTCAGGTCGTTTCGCAAAGCATTGGTTGCCGTCCAGCCGACATTTTCGCTGGTATAGGTCGCCAGCACTCCTAGAATCTGGGTTACAAAAGCTACTGCCAAAAACAGCCCGGCTAATCCCAACATATTAGTATTTTGGTCGCCTGAAATTGCGCTATCTATAAAGTGGCGTAGAATCTGGGGGTTGAGCAATTGCAGCCCAATGCTGCTAAAAAGCAGTACCGCCATCCAGATTACCCGGCCTTTTTGGGGTTTAAGGTAATTGACCAGCAATTTCCAATATTGTCGTAAAGGGATTTTCATTTATAGTAGCCTTGTAAATTTACTTCCTCATAATTAGCCGGGATGTTTAAGCCGGGTTTGATGCACGATAAAATCTCTCTCGAATGTTACACGAGATTATTCGGTAGGCTCAAAAAATGTAGTCAGGGAAATTACTTGCTTACCTGTTTACACTATATGAGTATATCAGAGGGTCAAGTGGCTGTCAAGATAGCGGGAATCTAAAAGAGAGGGTTGCCCCTCTCTACTTTATTTGCCAATCCAAAGTCTAAAGCCAGAGAGATTTTGGATTTTGGATTTATAAAAGATTAGCGTTTGTACAGCATTGAACGTTTTATTTGCTCGATGACCTTTGTGACCGGGATGTCACGGGGGCAGGCATCGGTGCAATTGTAGACCGTGCGACATCGAAAGACCCCTTCGCCGTCGCCCAGCACCGCCAATCGCTCGTCTGCGCCCTGGTCGCGGCTATCGAAGATAAAGCGATGGGCCTGGACAATCGCCGCCGGACCGATAAAATCGCTGCTCGACCAATAAGGTGGGCAAGAGCCACTACATGCTCCGCACAAAATACATTTGGTGGTTTCATCGAAAAGCGCCCGGTCTTCGGCACTCTGCAAACGCTCGCTGCTGCGGGGGGCATCCTCGTAGTTAATCAGGTAGGGCTTGACCGAGCGATATTTTTCAAAAAACGGCTCCATGTCCACCACTAAATCCCGAATGATTTTGAAGCCCAACATCGGTTCAAGCTGGATTTTCTTGCCGACATCCCCGCCCACATCCGAAACCAGCACTTTGCAGGCCAGCCGATTGCGCCCGTTAATCCGCATTGCGTCCGAGCCGCAGACCCCATGAGCGCAACTCCGCCGGAAAGTCAGCGTCCCATCTTGATACCACTTAATCGTATTCATCACATCCAGAATCCGGTCAAGCGGGTCGGCCTGTACCTCATAAGTCTCGAAGTGCGCCTTCTTGTCCTTCTCCGGGTCGAAACGGAGAATTTTCACGGTAACAGGTACAGTCATGCTAGTACTTCCTCTCTTTCGGCTGAAATCGGGTAATCTTCACGGGCTTATAGCGCAACTCTTTGACCCCGCCTTCTTCCCCGCGATAGGCCAGGGTGTGTGCCAGGAAGTTCACATCGTCGCGGGTTTCGTAGTCGTCGCGGTACTGAGCGCCCCGGCTTTCGCGGCGTTCCAGCGCCCCTTTGGTGGTTGCTTCGGCGCAATCCAGCAGACACCCCAATTCGAGGGCTTCCAATCGCTCAGTATTAAACTTCGTCCCTGTGTCGCTGACCCGGACTTTCTGGTAACGCTCGCGCAATTCTGCCAGAGTTTTCATCATACTGGTCAGGGTTTGCTCGTTGCGAACCACACAAACCCAATCCTGCATCTTATTTTGTAGCTCCTTGCGAATGTCCGCCGCATTTTCCTGACGATGGCTTTCGCCGCCCGATTTTACAAAGCTCAAAAGCTGTTTCGAGCGTTCCTCGTGGTTAGCGGGCAAAGCCTCCCAATCGGCGTGCTGGACATAATTAGCGGCGTGCTGTCCGGCCCGCCGCCCAAAAACTACCAGGTCTACCAGCGAATTTGTCCCCAGCCGATTCGCGCCGTGAACCGAAACGCAGGCCACTTCCCCGGCGGCGTACATCCCTGGCATAACCGTCGCCTTTTCGTCAATGATAACGCAACCCTCGATGTCGGTGGGGATACCGCCCATCGCATAATGGGCCGTCGGCTGAATCGGCACGCCCTGGGTATATGGTTCAACGTGCAGATAAGTCCGGGCAAAGTCGGTGATGTCGGGCAGCTTGGCATCAATCACCTCTTTGCCCAGGTGGTCAACGTGCAACAGGACATAATCTTTGTCCGGGCCAGCCCCCCGCCCTTCCCGAATTTCCTGAGTGATAAAGCGGCTGACCATATCGCGGGGGGCTAAGTCCTTGAGGGTCGGGGCATAGCGTTCACAGAAACGCTCGCCCAGCGCGTTTCGCAAAATCCCGCCCTCGCCACGAGCGGCCTCACTCAGCAGCACCCCAATCCGATAAAGCCCGGTGGGGTGGAATTGGTACATTTCCATGTCCATTAAAGGGATTCCGGCCCGGTATGCTACCGCCATGCCGTCGCCGGAGCAGGCGTGGGCATTCGAGGTCACTTTCCAGGCCCGCCCATAGCCGCCCGTCGCAAAAACCACCGCTTTGGTGTGAAAAGTGTGCAACTCGCCGGTCTTGATGTCCATCGCGGTCACGCCGACACAGCGCCCATTATTAGTCAGCACATCCATCAGGTGAAATTCGTTGTAAAAAGTGACGTTTTCCTTGATGCCCTGTTGATAGAGGGTCTGTAAAATCATATGCCCGGTGCGGTCAGCCGCAAAGCACGCTCGGCGCACTGGCCCTTCCCCAAAGTTGCGGGTATGACCTCCAAAGCGGCGCTGGTCTATCTTGCCTTCGGGGGTGCGGTTGAACGGCAGCCCCATGTGTTCCATTTCGATAATCCGCTCTACCGCATCATAAGCCAGTACCTCGGCAGCATCCTGGTCTACCAGATAGTCCCCGCCCTTGATGGTGTCGAACATGTGCCATTCAGGGTGGTCTTCTTCGGTATTGCCCAGAGCCGCGCAAATTCCACCTTGAGCTGCCCCGGTGTGCGAGCGACTGGGATAGAGCTTAGTGATAACCGCGACATTGGCCTTGCCGACCAGTTGGAGGGCTGCCATCAGGCCCGCGCCCCCCGCCCCCACTACCACGGCATCGTATTTGTGGTACATTCGCTAACACTCCCTCTTATTGAGCTTGCAGATTGAGCCGACCAAAACTTAATTCAGGCCGCGACCCAATCCTACTTTACGACTACCGGAACTACTGGTTGGAAGGTAAAAATTACCTGTGCGCCGATTAACAGGAAAAAAAGGCCGGTGACATATAAGGCCGAAACCGCGAAAGTCCGCCATCCCCGCGAGTAGACGTAATCGTTAATCAGTACCCGTGCGCCGTTTACCCCGTGCGCCAGGGCTAAAAATAGCAGAATCAGGTCAAAAGTGCGCCATAGGGGGGAAGCCCAACGCTCGGCAATAAAATTATAGTCAATTACGTCTACGTTATTAATCAGGTGCATAATGGCGAGATGGCCCAGCGCGAAAAATACCAGCAGCACCCCGCTAACCCGGAAGAAGTACCAGCTATAGAGTTCAAAATTGCTGCCGGGGCGGGGGCGTGCGCCACTCCGAGTATAGCGCCGCCGGGGTTTGCCAGCCGTACCGCCATCAGATGCGCCCGGCCGATTAGAGGTCTTGATTTCGGTTGCCATTTATCAGCTTCCCTTCTAAAAATCTAAAATCTGAAATCTAAGGTCTGAAATCTAAAATCTAGGGTTTAAGAGCAGTAGAATTTCAGATTTTCGATTTCAGATTTTAGATTACTTAAAAAACACCGGCTTGAGCATAAAATACCCGGCAGGTAGCCATAGCACTACAAAAGCGGCTACTGTTGTGTAGTAGAGCTGTTTATGATATTCAATTGCGCTTTCCCAGAAGTCCAGGACGATAATCCGCAACCCGTTGAGAGCGTGATATAGAACTGCCCCGACCAGCAGCCATTCCAGAATTCGGAAGGGTGGATTTTTGTAGAGGAAAAGCAACTCGTTATAATAAGTCGGGCCTAAACCAACCAGATAGGTATCGGCAATATGCAGGAATAGGAAAGCCAGAATGCCTATCCCGGTCAGCCGGTGCATCACCCACAGCCACATACCCGATTGACCTCGATACATGCCTGATGTCCTCCTCCTTGAGTAATCAATGGGAGCCAAGCTCCTATTAACTTCGGTATGACTTTCGTTAAAAGACTTTAAAAGATTGGTAGAAAAGAGAATATATCGGTCTAATTAATGTTAGTTTGCTAGTCGCAAAGACTTTCTAGGTTTATAGGCAGATGCAATTTTGCTTCAAAGTAACTCGCAAAAGCTACTCTCAAGCTTACTATGTGAGAATTATAACACTCGTTTTGGGGCTTTGCAACCAACTTCCGAGCCGGAGTAGCGGGCTATAATCGAATTTATGTATAGCCGGAATTGACGTACCTTATAGCTCAATTGGGCCATTTCACGGTTTTCTTTGCCACCACAACCGGACGGCGACACCTCGCAGCATCCGGGCATAAGCCAGCAGCCAACGTCCCGGCCCATCCCGAAAACGTCCGTTAGTCGCCAGCAAGCCCCGACCTAAATCGAGCAAGGACTTGTCATAGGGAAACCACCATAGTTCGCGGGGAGTGCGATGGCGGTCTACCGCCACCAAACGAGGACGGGTCAGCGAATAGAGCGCCAGTTTGGAGTTTTGCACCCCGTAGCCCGAAAGCCCTCGCCCGGCCCAGGGCGCTCGCGGGTCGGCCCCACTGAACATGTGATTATTTACTGTCGCCACCCCGACCCGCAATTGGCGGGCGACTTGTTCACCGCGCTCGAAATTGCGGGTCCAGACACTCCCGGTCAGCCCGAACTCGCCCCGATTGGCTTCGGCTATGGCTTCGGCCTCGTTCTCGACTACCTGAATGGGGATGACCGGGCCAAAAGTTTCCTCGCTCATAATTCGCATGGTGCTGTTTACTCCGGTCAAGACTGTCGGCGGATAGAAATGTTGATATGCGCCCGCTTCGCCCCCGACGATAACTTTTGCTCCGGCGGAAATTGCGCCGTCTACATGGGATTTTACGGTCTGTAATTGCCGGGCGGTGGACATCGGGCCAATATCGGCGCTGCCGAGGTTCGCGGCATCATCACCTGGGCGCAAATTGCGGGCTATCATCGCTAATCGAGTAGTGAACTCCTCGGCGACGGCTTTGACAACATAGACCCGCTCGACTCCGGCGCAACTCTGTCCGGCGTTCAGGAAACCGGCCCAGGCGATACCGTGCGCGGCCCGGTCTAAGTCGGCATCTTCCAGCACGATTGCCGCATCGTTGCCTCCCAGTTCGAGAGCCACCGGGGTTAAACTATCGGCGGCAGTATGGGCTACTGCTCTGCCGCCCGCCGTGCCACCCACGAAAATCACATGGTCAACCCCGGCCCGAATCAGGGCTTCACCCGCTACTGCGTCGCCCTGTACCAGACCGAGCAAGCCTTCCGGCAGATGGGCTGCCAGCAATCGCCAGAGTACCTCCCCGGTGCGGGCGGCGTGTTCGGACGGCTTCATGACGACGGCATTTCCAGCGATAAGGGCTGGCACCAGATTATGTACCGGAATCGAAACCGGATAATTCCAGGGAGTGAGCAGGGCTACAACCCCGTGCGGCATTCGGTCAACTCTGGCCCGTTTGCGGGGGAACATTACCGGATTAAAGTGGACGGCCTCGCTTTTGAGCATTCCTGCGGCGTGGCGAGTGTAGTAGCGGAAAACTTCCGGGGTGGAGCCGAGGTCTACCGCGTATGTTTCGGTGATGGTTTTACCGAGTTCGGTATGTAGCACGGCAGAGACTTCGGCGGCGTGGCTCATCAAGTGCTGTCCGGCCCGCTTTACCAGCCGGGCGCGTTCTGCTACCGGGCGTTTTTCCCATTCGGTTTGAGCGGCGCGAGCTTTTGCGACTATTTCGCGGATGGAGGCAGGGTTTGAGGCTTGTACCGGCGCAAGCGGCTGCGCGTTGAGCGGAGAAACCCCGCCAATCCAGCCGTCAACTACGACTTTACTGTTGGCAGTACTAGCACTATTTGGAAGATTGTCCATGTCAGTCGGTTATGCGCCAGGCCAGTAGACCGGGAATAAGCTGGCGGCTGCCCAAAATTCCGGTATTGCGACTGTAGTTCGCCAGTTGTCGCCGAAATTCACCAGGCAAAAGCGGGGAATGTTGCCCGACTTGCTTTAACAGAGGTTGAATCGTAAACAGCACTCCCAGAGAGTTGCGCCAGTAGCGAAAGGCCACCATGAATTTGCGGTGAGCCGAGAGGTCGCCAAATAGTTCATGCAGGTGATAACGCCCGAAATCGGTGTGAGTGCTTTCGTCTCGGCTGATAATCTGGATAATGTTTTTGACCGGCGGATAATTTAGCCTGGGCTGCATCACGCCGTAGAGGGCTTGCATCACGACCTCAAAGGCCAGACAATCTACCGTGAAGCCCAGCACGCTATGAGGCTTGCCAATGCTCTTGAGCATTATTTTCATGAATTGCTGCGGCAACTTGACGCGCTGGACTACTTCGGGGTATTTTTCGGTGAAATCCAATAGCGCCCGACACCACATATTAGCGTGGCTCTGCTCGTCGGTGAAGTGCTGAAAACCGTGTTCAAAGAAGCGGGCGAAATAGGTCGGGTCCTCCCGGCGCGAGGTTTCCAGGGCCGCCAACAAGGGGAAGATACCCAGTGAGGCCGACTCGGTAATCGCAAACCAGGCCATCACCAAATAGGTCGCATCGGCCTCGGCGGAACTGGCAAACTGATACTCGGTTTCGGAGACAACTACCAGGGTCGGATACTGCTTGTGGATTTGCAAACCAGGCCACTCCTTTTCCGCTGCTTGACCTAAATCAGGAGATAATACCTGAGACTTTCATCACCAGTAGTACGAATAGTACGACTCTAACAGTTTACACCATCTGGTTCAGTAGTAGTAGCTACATGGTAAAATATCTAAAAATACTCTAATCAAAAAAGTGTTTCAAGTGAAAGTCTGGCAATTTTCCAGTTACTAATTTCTGCCACCGCCGGTTGCCAGCAGGTTAAAGAATGAGGTAGTCCAGTTCAGGGAGGGCTGACCGTTCACCTCGAAGGCGCTGAGGCCGACTGCGCCCCCTTCCAGCGAGTTGGTTTGCAGCCGAATATAGCGGGCGTTCAGCGGTCTAAAGCGGTTTATAGTGCTGATCTCGCCACCTAATTTCGCGGTTTTAACGGTCACGAAATCCCGCCCATCCCCCGAAAGCTGAAGTTTGTATTCGACTTTGAGGCCGGGCTGCCAGGCTATTTTTACGGCTTCAACCGCCTTTGTTTTTTCTAAATCCACTACCAGCCAATGGGAATTTAGGCCGGGCGAGTTGTCCGAAACCCAGCGACTGCTATTATTGCCGTCTACCGCATAATAAGCCAGACTGCCCTGAGCCTCGCTGTCTGCCAGCACCGTACGATTGTAGGCCAGGTCGTCGGGGGCGACAGCATTAGCATTGGCTTTCTTCGCCAGGGCCAGCAAAACATCCGGGCGCACCGCGTGATAACCCTGGGTCTTCAAGCGGTCTACCGCCTGTACCAGCCCTTCCAGCCCGCCCTGCTGCCAGAGCGGAATAATCAGGCTGATAAAAGCCGGGCCGCGCCGCCCCTGGGCCAGTCGCGTGACCTCGCTGACGATAGCCGATGGATTGCGGGTTTGGGCGGTCAGAGCGGTTTGTACAATCGGCAGCTGGCGGTTGCCGGTGTAGCGGGGAGGCTGTAGCCCGCCGTTGCCCCAGCCCCGCAACCAGCCATTAAACCCGAACCGCTCGCCCATCGCCCGTAGCCCGGCCTCGCTGGTATTCACGATGTCAAAGCCGGTCTTGAGATTTAGCCCCTTGATTTCGGCGCTGGCCCAGTTGAGATAGGCGGCTTGATACCCGGCCTGGTCGTTCAGGTCGAGGCCCAGATTATCGAAAATCGGATAACCCGCCGGGAGCCAGGCCTCAAAATAATCCGACTTGAGATTTTCGCCCGTTGCCACATCAAAATAAGTCCCACCGCCATTCAGGTCGTCCAGATATTTTTTGAGCAAAGCCGGGGCGTAGCTCCGCAAGGCCGGTTGCAAGCCCCAGCCTATCGGGATTTTGCCCCGGTTAGGGTCGTGCCACAGAAAGTAATCTATCCCATTGTTATAGTCATCTTTGGTCGTATTCCACAGTCGGTCATAAACTACCATGTTATCGCCATCGGTGACGGTAAAGGAATAGTAAACTCCGTTGGGGTCAAGCGTAACATCCCCGGCGCTGATTTCGCGCTGCTGGCTTACCGGGTCGGGCGGACGGAACATGGTGTGAAAAGAAGAATTACGTTGGGCCTCGCTGCCGAGCAAAATATTGCCCAACCGCGAATTTACATCTCGCATCTCGTACTCGCAGATTACCCCCTGATAGTCGCACCACAGCCAGCCCATCTGATGAATCCCCGGCGGCCAGCTCTGCAAAATCCGGCGATAGAGCGCCAGATTGGTCTTGGTATTGACGAAAAAGATAAAAGCTTTGGCGGCTATCGGGTAATCTATGTCAATAATTTGGTCTACAAAACCTGAACCGGGGGTGGTCGCGTATACGAAATTCTGATTAAAGAGCTTTGCCAGATTGTCTAGCTCCCAAATTACCACTGCCGCATCGCCCCCGAACTTGCCCCGCAGGTCGCCACCAAACGGACAGGCGCTACACAAGCTAAATCCCAGCCCTTTCAGGTTCAATCCGCCGTTTTCATCGCCCGGCGCAATCGGGATGACCTGGTTTAGCCCCGCCAGATTCGCCGCCAAGTTAATCGTTTCGGGAATATTCGGGTCCCAAATAACATATTGGCGGGTCTGGTTTTGCATTTCGCGCAAAGTGTCGGCGATGGTCTGGATATTATAAGGAGTGCGATAGGTGTCGCGGTAATAGTCGCGCCAATAGCGGGTTGCCCCGTCGCCCCAATCCACAAAGAGGGCCGTCCCCCCCGGTTTGGTGGCCTGATTATAGACCCCCTGAATAGCGGCGAGGGTTACAACGTGGTTAAAATTATTCCGCTCGGCGGCGGCATCTACCACCCGGTAATTGCCGGGTTGCGGGGCGTGGAAAAACTGCCCATAACGCACCGCCGGAATAGCCTGCGCCTTCGCCGAAATAGGACTATCAGCAACCAGGAGCAATAAGCCCAACTGGATTGCTATCAAGGCTATAACAAGGGGTTGAAACCAGTTTGTACAACTTATTTTCGGACGTAGGTTAAAGTACACAAATATCCTATCGGTTGTATTTCAGGCTAAATTGGGGATTAACAGCACTTGCCCGGTTTGAAGGGTCGCCGGGTCGCTAATCAGATTATAACTCAGGATGACCGCTTCGGGTAGATTGTGGCGTTTGGCAATTGCCGCCAAATCGTTGCCCGGCCCGACGATTGCTCCCGCCCCCCGAAAAGTTGGTCGGTTGGTCGGTACGACCAGAGCTTTCCCGGCTACCGGGTCGCCGTTAGGTTGCAAAAGTGGTTCGGTTTGCCCGCTATCGGCGGCATCGCGGTTGGCGGCTTTAATCGCGTCGGGGGAAGTCTGAAAATTTTGGGCGATTTTGTCGAGAGTATCGCCCGCCTGTACCACATACAGGGTGGGTCGCGCCCGCCCGGTTGCCCCGCTCGCCTCCCAAAACCGCAGCGTCCCTTTGGCATAGCCAGCCACCAACGTTTTGCCGTCGGGACTAAAACTGACCGTCACGGCCTCCCCGAAATCGGCTTGCCCCAGGCCGTTTTTCGGCTCAAGTTGGATTATCTGGGTTTGGGTGAGACTCCATAGCCGTACCAACCCGTCGCGGGAACTACTTGCCAGGGTGCTGCCATCAGCACTGCGCCGCACGGTACTGACCGACTGGCTATTTTGAACACTAATCGTCTGCAAAGCGTCGGTAGCGGTTGGATTGGCAATATCCCACAGCCGGAAGGTCTGGTCAAGCGAGCTACTGTAAAGTTGCTTGCTATCCAGACTGAACTGAAGCGACCAAACAGTTTTGCTATGTCCTTTGAGGGTGCGAGGAGGTTGGGTACTGTCGCTGGCGTTCCAAAGCTGAATATCGCCGTTGTCGTAGCCCACCGCGATAAAGCGACCATCGGGGCTGAAGGTAACTGGTTCGACTTTCAGGCCACCCGGCGCGGTGTACCGCCGCAATTCTGCCCCGCTATCAACCCGCCAAACGATGACCTGATTGGGTTGGGCCGTCCCCGCCAACAGGCTGCCATCGGCGCTAAAAGAAATCGAGGCAATGACCTGTCCACTGCTGGATTTTAGTTGGCGAATTTCTTTGCGGTTCGCCACATCCCATAATCTTACGGTGGCATCGCCCGAACTGCTGGCGAGGATTTTCCCATCAGGACTAAAGGCCACCGAGTTGACATAATTCTGATGACCGCTCAATTCGGCGATAGCTTTGGGGTTCGCCCCGCTCCCATCCCACAAGCTGACTTTGTTATTGCTCGCGCCACTGGCAACCAGCTTTCCATCCGGGCTGTAGGCCACCGATTGCACTGATGCACCGGGATGGGCCTCAAATGCCGCTTTCAAAGCGGGGACTGCCAGGGCCGGGGTCGGGCTGGGCGGTGGATAGGGCGTAACAGTCGGAGCTATCGTCGGGGCAGTGGTGACAATCGGGACGGGCGTACTGCTTGATACGGCGG
>JBBRSG010000099.1:0-22004 GCA_038245615.1 Chloroflexia bacterium
ATGAGGGCCAGACTGTTGATGCTAAATCCGGCAATAAACTCGATTACTACAAATCCGCCGGTCAGAACCAAAGCCAAATTAAAAGCCAAGCTGCGACTGCCGTTCAAGTTTGTAGGGAAATGGGCGTGAGTATGTCCCGCCGCGTGGCGGTGCTGACCCTCATGGTGGTGTTCTGAGCCGGGCGAGTGGTCATCATGGTCTTCTTGAGGTGCGACTTGCTCAACTGACGAAATATTTTTCATGCCAAAACTTTCCGCCCCCAATTTCCTAGCCATACAGTTCTAAAAGATGTTCGCTGACGTGATTCAGGGCGTTACTGATTAGTTCCGCTACGTGATTATCCGCCAGCCGGTAAAAAATGTGTTTACCATCCCGGCGACTGGTAATTAATTCCTCGGTTCGCAGAACCCGTAGTCGCTGCGAAATGGTCGAAAGATTTTCATCGGTAGCCGCCGCAATCTGGGTCACAGAAAGCTCACCCTGCGACAACAGCACTAGCAGCCGTAGCCGGGCTACTTCCCCCGCTGCTTCAAACAGCCGGGCGGTTTTCTCGATTACCGCTTCGCTCACCCTGGCGGTTGCCGCCGAATCTTTTAGCTGGATACCTGTAGTCAAAATAAAATTACCCCAATTCATTCCACTTCATTCCAACTCATTCCAACGTTTGATGAAGTAATGTAACGTTGACATGCTAACCCATCAGGCCGTATTTGTCAATGGCGGTTGGCATACTGAAAGGACTTTCGTTTGAAAGCGGATTTAGCCTGGAATTTATATCTTTGAACAATCTACGGTGTATTTTTTCAAAGATATAAGCAAAGTACTTTTGGAGTATAGCCAAAGGTTCGCCATTTAAGGAAAATTGAGCGAGAGGAGTTGCTGGTTTGCAAAGAAAGAGATGCATAAAAAGCTAAAGTAGTGTACAATATATCTACTTATGTAAGGTTAGCAAATGCAGCCTGTTCACCGTGGATCGAAGGGTAGCTTTTTGGAGGTCGCAGCTTTAGAATGGCCTCGGTTTGTTGTGTAACCTTCGATTTGAGATGGGGAGAAGCTTATGGGTAAAGCCCAGAATGCCCGCCGCCAAGCAGACCGGCCCGCCACCGGCCCGTTAGAGCCAGGCAATCTGACTGCAATTGGAAGCTCGCCTGCCGCCGATACCTCGCTGGAAGTGCGGTTTAACGAAGAAGCCAATATTGGCAAGCGCAAAAAAGAACAGCAGGACGCTCACGGTCATCTGGCGCTGGAGGCAGACCCTGCCACTGGTCGTCCGGCTTGTTTCTTGTTCGTGATTGCCGATGGAGTTAGTATGGGTCAGGCCGGGGCATTAGCCAGCCAGACCGCCGTCGAGGTGATGCTAATCTACTTCCGGCAACAAATCGAAGCCGGGATGACTGACCTCAGTCAAGTGTTTGAGGCCGCTTTTGCTGCCGCCAACCGCGAAGTTACCCAACTGGCCCAAAGCCGCCCTGGTATGGCGACCACCTGCGCCGCCACTCTCATTACCGGGCAATTGCTGATAACCGCCCACGTCGGAGATAGCCGGATTTATCTGGCCCGTTCCCAGCAGAATCTTTTGCAGGTTACAACCGACCATAGCTGGGTAGTCGAGATGGGCGAATGGCTGGTACAACAGGGCCATCTCAGTCGTCAGGATTTAGCCAAAGACCCCCGCCGCCATACTATTACCCGTGCTTTTGGGATTGCCGATGAAATCGAGGCCGACATCAATGCTATTCCGCTTGAAGCTGGCGACCTGCTAGTTCTCTGCACCGATGGCCTATGGGATTTACTGCCGCCGGGAATGCTGGATGAAAGTAGTCGGGCCGAAAATACCGATTTGCAGGCTCTGAGCAATAAGTTGGTCGAGGCGGCTATGAATGCCGGAGGCCGCGACAATATTACCTTGACCCTGGCCCGAATCGAGCAGTTAGGGCCGCCAGTACTACTGCCTGCCTTGCAACCGATGTTAGACCGCACCGCCGCCGACTTGAAGGAGCGGAGTGTTTTCCCCGAAGCCAGCCCCCAAGCGGCCTCTGAGCCGTCTCAACTTACTCCCCGCCGGGGAGTACAGGTTACAGGCCCGATTGATTTACCCGGCGAGGATGTTCCATCTAACGACCTGACTAACTCTACCGAAAGCGGGTTTATCGAAGACCTGCCGAGCCTCAAGTTTAACCCCGAAATGTTGATGAACACCGCTCAGAAGAATTTCGCGCTGGGCAATTGGGACGAGGCGATAGATAATTATATTGAGCTGGAAACGATGCAAGCCAGCTATCATGGTCTGTACGAAGGCTTTGCCAATGCCCTGATTCGCTATATCGGGGTCGCTATCGGGGAAGGGCGGATAGACCAGGCCGAGCAATTATACAAGCGGCTGGAAAAATATCATATCAATCGCTACAACGAATTGCTGGCGGATTATTGTATCGAGGAAAGCCGTCGGGCCGCGAAAGTCCGTCACTACCCCGCCGCCCGTGCTTATGCTCTTTTCTGTTTGCGGCTGCGGCCCAATGATAGCCGGGCGCGAGTGCAGTCGGAATTGAGCGATATGTATCTGGCGATGCAGCGCCCCGCTTCCCCGCTGGCGGGACGGCTGGCGATTGCCCAGAAGATTTACGCCCGCGACGAGGATTTTGGCGGAATTCGGGATGACCTGGCCCGGATTTATCTGGAACTAGGCGATGATGCCCTGGAAAATCAGGTCTGGGAAGAGGCTGGCAACTGGTTTAGCATGGTTGGGCCTTTGCGCCCGGAAGACTCGACTATCCTTTCGGCGGCTCTTACTCGCCAGCGACTTTTGGAAGATAGTACCAAAGCCCGCCAGGAAGCCAAAAAATCCGCCCAGCTTGACGAAGATGCGACTGGCGCAAATTCTCCGGCCTTGCCGGTAGTCGGGAATGCCGCCCTTATGAAAGCGACTGAGCGGGAACGGGCGATTAATGAAGGTCGCCCCGAACAGGAATTGGTCAATCGGCTGAAAGACCGGGTCTCGCGCACCCAGAAAGCCTGGGATAGTGGCCGCAAAGAGGTCGGGGCGGAATATATTTATCTGGTAGACCAACTAAACGAGTTGTTATCGCCTAATCCCTGGCAGATGACTTTCCCGCGAGTTTGCTATGATTATGCCAAGTGGTTGCTCGAACAAAAGCAATACGAAGAAGCCCGGCCCTATTTCCAGAAAGCCCAACAGCTCGGAATGACTGCCGCCCAGCAGCGCATCAGCGAGATTGACCGCATTATCCGGGAACGCAGCCTGGGCGGGCGCAGCGCACCGTCTTCAGATGCGCCCGATAATAAGCGTTCCGGCCTGGGTGGTTTAGGGCAAAACGGGACGCGCCCGGATAATGTATCGCACATGGCGAGCGTTTTTGCGACCCGCCGTCCGCCGCTCACTGACCGTTTAATCCAGCCCGCCCCGGAGCAACTCAGCGGGGATGCTGCGACCAAGCCTGAAATCACCGACGATATATTCCAGACTCCCCGGCTGGACTTACCCCCAGCTTCCTCTGAGACCGAGCCGCCCGACCTTCCGCCCCGCGCTGCCGCTACGATTGCTTCCGGCAACTGGAATTCGTCGTCGGTGCAGGATGCCGTTCCCTTTAATCTGCCCAAATCGGCTTCTGAAAATCCGGTCATGGCCTCTGGCACAATGCCCCCGGCGACTCCCCGTTTATCGAGCAACCCGTTGCATCAAGCCGCCAACCGGGAGGGTAGCCGTTTGGCTGGGACTGGCCGCCCTGCGAGCCTCAATCCGCGCCGCCTGAATCGCTACCAGTGGGAGGCGATTGGTAATCTGGTCAAGGGTCTGCTTTTTATTGGCCTGATTGCCGGGGTAGTGATTGGGGCAGTGCTTTTTATGTTGCTAGTAATTGTGCCAAATGTCGGGAAACAATCGGCGACTGATACTACCGCAACTGCTTCGGCAGTGGAGACCAATACCGTCACGCCGCCTACCCCAACCGCTATCCCCACCGAAGGGGTGCAAGGTTTGGTGTTGATAGAGGGCGCTAAACCTGAAACTCTCCGACTTTTTCTGGCGACCCAGGGCGACCCGACCTCGCCTTACCGCGAATTTAATCAAGAAGGCAATGTATTTCGACTACCGACTACGACCCTCAATCGGCTCGACCCGCGCCAGAAGTATGTAATCGTGGCCCGCCCCAAAGATAGCGCCGAGCGGCAATATGCCGAGAACCTGCCACCCGAAAACCCGGCCCAGCAGCCTTTCACTCGCTCGGAAGTGGCTTATGACCCGGTAAAAGGCTTTGAAGTAACTTTGCGTTTCCAGCCCGAAAGTTTAGCTTTCTATCCTCTCAAGGGCGGCGAGGCTGATCAGGAGTTGCCGGGCGGGGGGCGTTATTTCGGGGTTTTCCGGCACAGCGTCCGAGGCGAATTCTTGAAATTTTACAATGCCAATGGCGGATTGGGGCGCTTTGGCTTCCCGCTATCGGAGGAATTTGATTGGGCCAGTAATGGACGGGTACAATTTTTCGAGCGAGGTTGGCTGGTCGCCGATAACAGTGGGAAAACCGTCAGCGTCGGTAAAGTTGGCAAAGCGTTGATGGATAGCACCTGTAGCAATGTCCCGCGTATGCCACCCAGCGCCACCCCAGTGGCTGTGCCGACCATCAAACCAGATGCCGATTTTACGGCGGCAGCCACTACTTTCAAGCTTGGCCCGCCCCAAACGCTGGCCTTTGAAGTACCGGGCGGCCCGAATCGCCTGAAAGTACAATATTTCGAGCAAGGTCGCCTGGAACTCAATCCCACCGACAAAAAAGCCACGCCAGGGCTAGGTTTGCTTGGCGCGGAATATGCTCGATGTATCGGCTGGATTAAGTAGTCAAAAATCGAAAATCATGGGCCTAAGATTGGGCAATGAGCTTTTGTTTTTCAGCCCGCGATAGCTGTTTCAGAGCGTATTCGCGGCGGCGGGCGGCCTGATGGTCGGGCAGTCGCTCGGTGTAGACTAATCTAACTGGTAGGCGGGCGCGGGTATATTTTGCGCCTCGTCCGGCATTATGCTGGGCCAGTCGTGCCACCGGGTCGTAAGTCCAGCCGCTATAGAGCGTTCCGTCGGCGCACTCCACCATATAAACAAAGGCCTCGCGGTTGGGGCTTTCTTCCACTTAACTTATCTATCCCACAAAGTTTATTATTTTTTGGCGGCGGTCAGTGCACTCAATTGCTTGTTAGTTTCCTGGTCTACTACCGCCTGTTCTTGCTCAAGTTGTTGACCGTGCTGATTGGTAGCCTCCTCGGTGGCGGTGTGTTTCTGCAAAACCTCAGCCTGATGGGCGTGACTATTTTGCTCGGCACTCTGGGTGGCCTGTTGGACCTGATTATGCTGACCTTCAATCCGGCCCTGAACTCCCGCCGTTTCGGATTGCAACTGAGCCTGATGCTGGTTGTCCTGCTGGTGCGCTTGCTGGCTTTCAGTCCCGACCATTTTATCATAATTTTCGGCCATTTCCTGACTGGTATGGGCTTGTTGGGCCACCTCGGTCTGAGTATTAGTGGCGTGCTGATGGGCCTGGGCAGCTTCCAGCTCGATGGCCTTGACCTCGTGGGTGGCATTCTGTCCGACCTTAGCTGCCCCGGCCTGCGCTTCGGTTACGTTACTTTGATGAGCGGCCTCAGTTTCGGCGACTAGCGGTTTAACATTGGCTTGGCTTTCGGCTTCCACCCCGGCATAAGCTTGCTGCCCGGCGGCGTGGGCGGTTTCAAGTTGCTGCTCGTAGGGGGCCAACCCCGCCCGGAAAGCAGGTTCAAGGGTTTTGGCCTGTTCTTCCGGCCCGGCCCCTTTCACCATCTTCGTGGCCTTTTGTCCATACCGATTGAACAACTCCTGAACTTTGACCGGGGTATCCTTGATGGTTTGATATACTGTCTGTCCGGCCTGCTGCCCGGTATCCGCCGCCGTTTTTAGAGCGCCCTCCATCTTGTCTTTGCCGGTCTGGGCCAACTGTCCATCCTTTTGCAAAGCCCCATCTAACTGCTGTTGTGCATTCTCGTAACCCTGCCGAACTTTAGTCCCGGCCTGATTAGCTTTTTCCTGTACCGCCTGGGCGCGTTGCTGAATCTGGCGGGCGGCTTCTTGCCCCCGGTTTTCGACCTGGCTGACCGATTTTTTGACCCCATCCCAGGCACTGCTGGCCTTCTTTTTCAGCCCATCCCAGGTAGCTTGAGCTTTGGATGCCAGCGATTTTGCCAGTTTGGTAGTTTTTTCGAGGCCCGCTTTGGCGGCTTGCAGGGCATCTTTTTGTAGTTGCTTGACCTTTTCCCAGCCCGCCTTTATCGTTTTGCCGGTGGTTTCCACCAGCTTTTTAAGTTTTTGCCAACCGCTCTTGACCTTTTCCAGGGTCGCTTTAGCCATCTCTGAAACTTTGTTTATCATTGCGTGCGCGGCCTGAGTTGCAGCCTGGGCCGCGCTTTTGGCCTTAGTTACCAAGCTTTCCGCCACCGAAAGGGCTTTTTCGGCGATAGAAGCTATCGCTCCTAACGGCCCTTTTTTGAGCTTGCCAATCGCGGCTTTAGCCGAGGATATTTTCTGCTGCGCCCAATTAATTGTGCTGGTAGCGGCATTGGAAACTTTGTCAACCGCCCGATTAGCTTTGCCCTTGAGGGCTGCCCCCATACTCTCAGCCTTTGCCACCCCTTTATTAAACCCGGCATCGGCCTTATGCCCCAGATTTTGAACTGCCTGGACGCTTCTGTCAAAGCCGCTTTTAACCTTGCCCCCGAAGGCCTTGAGCTTGTCCACGCCCTTATTTACCATCGTCTTAGCTTTGCCCGAAATCGCATCCCAGTTTTTGACTACCCCTAGCCCGGCTTTAATTACTGCCCCCAGCCGGTGGACCGAACTGTCCGACTGCCGCAACCGATTGTGAGTAGCTCTGACCCAATCTATGACCTTGTCACTGAGCGGGCCGAGCTTGCTCGAGGCCCCTTGTCCCCAAGAGGTCACTTTATCCCCGACGCTTTGGAGACCATCCCGAACCTGGCGGGCGGCACTGCCATACCAAGTATTGGAATTCAGCAACTGATTGAATTTACCACCCGCCCAGTTTGCCGCCTTGCTGACCGCACCGGGAATCGCCGAGATGATTTGGACAACCGGCTGAACCTGCTTGACCGTCGAATCGGCAATCGGAGTAAACCACTTGATGAAGGCTTTACCTTCGAGGGTTTGTTCCATTTTCTCGATGCCTTTTTCGGCCAGGGTCGCTGCCACTACTGCCCCCTCATTAAAGTCCACCGAAACATCGGTCCCACCCCCGAGTCCTAGCCCAGCAGCGGCAGAAATACCCGTCTTGAAATGAAATTTCCCATCCCGGAAGCCACAATCGAACTCGCCCTGTGCGCCCACCCCGGCTTGCGCCCGACCCTCTACCCCCAATGAAAAGATATTATGCCCGAAGAAGCCGACTATAGCATTAACACTGCCTTTAGCTTCTCCGCCCGCAAAAATCCCGCCCGCTGCTTTGACACTGCCCCCGTGGGCATCTAGCTTGGCCTCCCCGTCCAGATTAGCCCTTGCCCCGACCGAAGCTTCAACCTGAGCATTAACCTCGGCCTGATACTTGTCTACTTTATTACCCAGAATATCGGTGGTTTTCCCACCACCCGAAATCGCTTCTTTGGCATGGGCCTCGGTCTTAGCCCCGATAAATTTATCATAATGGGCATTGGCGGTAAGTCCCTTCAAACTGATATTGCCCCCTGCGCCATAGTTTTCCTCAATCCCGACCATCCCGCTGGCCCCAACCGCTGCACTAACAGTTGTATCGCCCATTACTTCGGTCGTTTTAGCTTCCGCACCGCCTTTTACTCCGGCAAACTCGCGGTGTTCCAGCTGACCGCCTACCCCGTCTTGTCCAATATGAAAATTAGTACTGGTAGTATCTTCCTTACCGACCAGGCTACTGGCCTTAGTTTCGTTAGTTATAGTGTCGTTGCCAATTTTGTAGCTGTTGGTTTTGCTATAGTCCGCCGTCGCCCCTTCTTTGTCGGTGATAGCGTAATCTGCACTAATATTTCGGCTGGTTATTTTAAGCTTGCCGGTTTCCTCGTGAGTTTTGCCGTCCAGTCCGGCTACCCAACCGTTCTTATAGTCCTTCAAGCCCGTGGTTTTGTTTTTGGAGGGGTCGCTATAATCTTTTTCATATAGCGTAACCTCTAGTGGTTTCTTTTTATCCTTATCCTCTTTTTCGTCCGAGGCTTCGTCCCCTCCTTTCTTTTTATCCTTATCCTGCTCATTACTATATTCAAAACTACCCTTAATCCCCTGTTCATGGTTTACATTATAGCTATGCGATAGTCCGCTCATCCCATAGCTGCTAGAAGAAACCGCGCTATCGGTCTTGCCGCTAGAAAAACTGGAGGTGGTTTTAGCGATGCTATTCTTACCCAACAAGCTGGATTTTTTCTCGGATTCGGTGGTGCTTTTCTTGCCGCTAAAATCCTCGATAGTCTGGGTTTTAGTACTTGTCTCGACGGGCAGCCAGCCTGATTTACTTTTCTGGGTCTGGTTGGTTTCGGTATGTTCAAAATCCCCGCCCCCGGAAGTATCGGTCACAACCTTCTTAAAATCATAGCCATTAGCATGAACTTCCGAGGTTTTGCGGTCGCCCTGCCCGGTGGTCTTAGTAGTAGTCTGCTCGCTGCTGGATTTGCGACCCTTTTTGGAGTTGGTCTCCGAAGTGCTGTCAGAACTATCCTGCCAACTTTTCGCAGTATGTTCCGCGACAATAGTGGTTTCATTGGTGGTTTTGTTTTGATAGGAAAGCTCATGCTGCTCCCCGCCCTCTTCCTGAGTATGGGAGTGAGTCTCATTGTTGGAAATAACCTTGTCGCCTTGCTCGACCTTTTTTTTATCTATATTGAATTCAGAATAATCGCCCTTTCCGTTTATCTGGGTGACGGTAAAAGCCCGCCCATTTTTATCCTGTCCCCTAACTTCGGTCTTCTGCCCGCGTCCGCTTTGAAGGCTGGAATGGGAGGAAGTAGTTTTCGGGCCAGCTTTTTCAGGTTCGGTAGCGTCGGGCTTTTGGGGCGAATTGCTAACCGTCCAGTTTTTATTTTGGATTTTAACTTCCTCGGCCTGGATTATCGGTAAAGCCTTGATTTTGGCGGCTTCGGCAGGGTCTAGCCCTGGGGGTAGAGTTTCGACCGGATTTCTTTGCAGAATCGGCGGGGGCGCAGTTTGCAAGGCGCGGGCGATAGTCGAGGCATACTGATTGCCATAAGAACGCTGTAACGCACTAAAAGCGGTCTGGCGGGCTTTAAGATTTTGAATCTGGCGTAAGCGGGCAATTGCGTGGTCAGGTGGGGGTGGGGCCGCCCCGAAAAGCTGCGGGCGGGCAAGTTGCCCGGCAGTTTCGCTACTATTTTCGGGGCTGGCAGTTTCGGTAGCCAGTTTCGCAGCCTCGTCTTTGCGAGATTTTGGAGCAGTTTTAGGTGAGGCATCCATGCTATCTTCTCTTTACCGGTTTATCCAGACTAGCTAAAAAGGACTTGTTAAATCGTTAGGGTCAGGCCGGTAGTTGCAAGGGCTTGAAAGACCTTATAACCTGCTCCAGTACCGGCAAATCTTGGGGGGCTTGCGATTTGAGGCAATTGCCGTTAGCAATATAAATCCGGTTGCTCTCGCCCAGCATCGCTGCGACTAGCTGGCAATAAGCTATAGGATAATTGGGGTCAAGCCAGTCAAACTGGCGCATCAGGCCATAATAGCCATTTATATTCAGTTTAGCAGTGCTGATGGCTTGGTATTTATTATATTTCTGAATCTCTTCCTGGCGAGAAGCCTCAAATATTTGATCAATCATCGGGGATGTGCCGGATTCGAGGATATTACTGTTAATTCCCAAGACGGTCTGATAATCCGCCTCGGTTGGGGCGACCAAAAATAATTGAAAATACTGGTTGCTGCCTATTTGCCAATCCTGCGGCAAATCGAACGAAAGCTGTAAATTTTGGTCGGCATGGTGGCCCATTTTGGGCAAATTGTTAAAATTGTTAGTAGACATAGTTAGACTCCATTCCCTAGCCTGGTATTTTGGCATAAGCTAAGACCGAGCGGATAACCATCCGTTCTTAATCTTCAACTTCAAAGCGCAATGAGAATTACCCCATTGTTACCGGGCTAGAAGCTGGGCTAATTATCAAATCTGACATGTCACACTAACATTTAATGATATTAATATTTTCACAAATTATAACAATGCTGGTTACTATTGTCAAGAAGTATTTTGAGGTAATAATCCGCCAATGTCAGGTATAAATCGAATTTTGCCAAATCAAAAAGGCGACGAGTATCCGTCACCTTTCTGAGATAATCTGGGGCAAGCAAAATCTCCCAGTTGTTCCCATTCCGCTTTAAAGATTAAAACTGGGGTTAAACCGAAGCCGGGGGAATGACTTCTTCGACTTCGACTTCGATGACCGGCGAAGGCGGCGAGCCAGGAAGCGAAATAGGCATATCTCGCCGACCTAACACAATCACCGCTCCTAATGCCCCGAAGATAAGCCCAATCCAAAATCCTTGCGAAAAATAGGCCGGTGGACGTTTATCGCTGGTTTTATATTTATTCATAAATCACCTTTCCCGCTTAGGAGCGCCCACCCCGCAATAACGCGACAATTCCAGCCCGTATTCCGGCTAATATCGCGGACACCTTAACCAGCGGAGAGACTACCCCTTCACCCACATAACTAATCGTACCTTTGGCACTATCGGCAGTTTCGTTGATTTTGTCGAGTAGCGGCGCAACCTTGCTATCGGTCAGGCTGGTCAATACTCGGACCAAAAAGACGACAGCCACTACCAGCGCCGTGACCGAAATTACCAGCGCACAGGCAAAGATGCTGGTGAAGATGATGGCGACATAGCTCATCGAGCGCAATGCGTCCTGGGGGATAAAGAGTACAAACGCGATTGGTATAAAAATAAGAACTGCCGCCACGACAATTCCGCCGACTATAATCAAAAATCTACTCATCGAGTCAAATCTCCTCTGACAATTGGGGTCGGGAGTCAGGGGTCGGGAGTCAGGGTTGGGACATCTTGACCCTCCGGCTAATCTGGGTATCCCGGTTAATTTTGGTTGGCGCTGCTGCGCCCTGAAATAATGTTGTTTCCTTTGTTACAAAAAATATATTAGAAAACAAGCCAGGCTCGGCCTGAGATTTTCCTCTTAAGCTGCTTAACTCTGGATAAAGTTGCAGCCAAAGTCAGCCAAAAACCGCTATGCTGTGAAACCCATATTAAACTGCTTTATTAAAGAAGATAACCGAGCAATCTGTTAAAATTATAACACAGCTTGGCTCTATGCACAAAAACCAATAGCCGTAAATTGCCAGATGTGGTATGCTTTAGCAGCTAGGATGGTAAGCTACTAGCCTACATCTAGCTGATAGTAATCAGGGCCAAAACCCTTTAACAGCAAGTTTCGCGCCATCCAGAATAATCAGGCGTAATATCAATGTAAAATAAAAAGAAGGGATTATAAAATCATGCAAGAGCTTACTTTCGATGTCCCGGCAGTGTCCTGCCAGCATTGTATCAATGCCATTACCGAGGAAACCAAAGCCGTCGGGGTGAATGAAGTGGAAGTCAATTTGAACAGCAAACAGGTCTATGTAGCTTTCGACCCGGCTAAAGTGACCGAAGCTCAGGTTAAAGGCGCAATCGAGGAGGCCGGTTATGACATCGCCGGGCAGCACCCCGGCAAAGTTATGGCGAGTGCTAAAGCAATGCCTTTGAAGATGGTTTAAGTTAGGTTTCAAATTTCCAGATTTCCAGGAAGGTCAGGTAACAGAATTGATTGCTCCAATTGTACCAGACGAAAATCCCAATCTGCTGATACTGGATGGGCGTATTCTGGCGGAGGAGTTGCAGACCGAACTCCGCCAGCAAGTTGCCGAGTTTCAGGCTGAGGCTGGGCGTGCGCCGGGTCTGGCGATGATTGTGTTGGGCGGCGACCGGTTAGCAATCGAGTATGCCGAGAATGCCTCACGGGAAGCCCTGGGATTGGGCCTGGATTTCATGGCCTATCTCTGGCCCGATGAAACCGATGACCGGGAACTAGCATTATTGATTAAAGACCTCAATAGCAATCAACTCTATGATGGGATTTCGATTCAAGCCCCGCTCCCGCCCCATATCAGCTACGAGGAGATGGCGGGTAGCATAGACCCGCGCAAGGATGTCGAAGGCTATCATCCCCTGAATGTGGGGCGGCTTTTCTCGAACCTGGATACGATGGTGCCACCCCCGGCGGCGGCGGGTATCGAGCTGATGCTACGCTACGGGATTAACCCGGCGGGAATGCGAGCAGTAGTGGTCGGGCGCAGTCGGGTGATTGGCAAACCGCTTTCGGGGTTACTGGCAATTGCCGATGCCACCGTCACGGTATGCCACAGTGCCACCCGCGACCTCGAAACCCATCTGCGCGAGGCCGACCTGGTGATTGCTTGTGCCGGAGTGCCGGGTATGATCACCGGCGAAATGCTCAAGCCAGGCGTGGTGGTGATTGATTATGGCAATACCTTTGATGGCACCGAGTTGCTTGGAGATGTCGAGTGGGAAAGCGCCAGTCAAGTAGCGCGGGCCATCAGCCCGGTAGTGGGCGGTGTTGGCCCGCTCACGACCCTGGCACTTATGGCGAACACTATTAAAGCTGCTCAACGTACTCTGCTTTAACCTATTAGAATTTTCGCTTAAGGCAATTCTATAATTTGGGGATAGCTTGGTTAAACCGCCCAACAGTCAGAAAATATCTTTGAAAATTTACGCCGTAAATTTTCAAAGATATTTTCTGACTTACGGAACTTTAATTAGTAATCGGTAGCCTTCAGCTAATTGTTACTCCTCGTCATCGCCTTGACCCTGGGCGGCAACCTGGACAAAGCGTTGGCCCTCGACCAGTTCGAGGGCTTCATCCAAATCCTGCCAGGTAATCTTAATGGCATCTTCGGTGGCAGTCGGGTCAGGGCCATCTTTGGCGGCGGTGATGGCCCGCCCCAGGGCGCTCAGGGCTGCCCGATTGCAGAACACCTCAATGTCTGCCCCCGACCAGCCTTCGGTTTCGGCGGCCATACGTACCAGAAGTTCCGGCTCGGCCAGCGGCTTGTTTTGCATATGCACTTGCAAGATTTTCAGGCGGTTCTCTTCATCCGGCAATCGCATCTCGATTTTGGTATCAAAGCGTCCAGGGCGCAGCAAGGCCGGGTCAAGCATATCAGGCCGATTTGTTGCTCCCAGCACAATCACCCCGGTTGAGGCCGCCACTCCGTCCATTTCGGTCAAAAGCTGGGCCACTACTCTTTCCCCCACCGGGTCAGCCGCGTTAAGACCTCGTAGCGGGGCAAGCGAGTCCAGTTCGTCCAGAAAGATGATACACGGCGCGGCGGCGCGGGCTTTCTTGAAGATTTCACGTACAGCCTTTTCGGACTCGCCGACCCATTTGGAGAGCAATTCCGGGCCGCGCACCGAAATGAAATTGATACCGCCTTGACTGGCAATCGCCTGGGCCGCCAGAGTTTTGCCCGTCCCCGGTGGGCCGTACAGTAGCACCCCTTTGGGCGCTCGCGCTCCCGCCTGCTTCATCAGATGGCTGTAACGTAGAGGCCAGTCTATCGCTTCGTGAAGGGCGTTCTTGACCTCTTCCAGCCCGCCGACCTGCTCCCAGGTCACGTTTGGGACTTCGGTATAGACTTCCCGCAGGGCGCTAGGCTCTATTTCCGAAAGCGCGGTGATGAAGTCCACCATCTCGACCCGCAAGCTCAATAGCTGGTCGAAAGAGAATGCCCCCTGGACAAACTCAAAATCGGGAAAAAGACGGCGCAAGGCGGCAAGGGCAGCCTCCCGGCACAACGCCGCCAGGTCTGCCCCGACAAACCCATGCGTGATGTCGGCTAATTGTTCCAAATCGAAGTCTTCGGCAAGCGGCATCCCGCGAGTGTAAATCGAAAGAATCTCGTGCCGCCCGCGCCGGTCAGGGACTTTTATCGAAATCTCGCGGTCAAAGCGCCCCGGACGGCGGAGGGCCGGGTCGAGGCTATCCGGCAAATTGGTCGCGCCGATAACCACGACTTTGCCCCGCGCCGCCAGTCCATCCATCAAGGCTAAAAGCTGGGCCACAATCCGCCGGTCAATTTCGTGGAAGGCCTCAGAGCGTTTGGGGGCAATCGCGTCAATTTCGTCCAGAAAGATAATGCTGGGGGCGCGACTCTGGGCATCCTGAAAAATCTTGCGGAGATGAGCCTCGCTTTGTCCATACAAGCTATGAGCAATCTCCGGCCCGTTGACGCTGATAAAGAAGGCGTTGGCCTCGGTTGCGACGGCACGGGCAATCATGGTCTTGCCTGTACCGGGCGGGCCGTAGAGCAGCACCCCTTTGGGGGCTTCGATGCCCAGCCGCTCGAAAACTTCGGGATGCTTGAGCGGTAATTCAATCATCTCCCGGATGCGGCTCAGTTCGCGGGAAAGCCCGCCAATGTCCTCGTAGGTGATGCCGGAAGACTGGCGGCGGGGACGGGCGCGGCTATTGTCGTTTGGGCTACCCTTGAGGCGCACGGCGGTAGCTGGCCCAACCACCAACGGTTGTCCGCCGGGGACGGCTTCTTCAATCAAAAATTCCTGAAAGCTGGTCCCAAACAGGTTTACCCGCACGACGTTGCCGACCTGGACTACCAGCCCTTCAAAGAGCCGCTTGAAATAGAGCGAATGGCGGTTGGAGTTGAGTGGCTCCCAATTCGCGCCACTACCCAGCGGCGAAATCAGGATGCTGCGGGCGGGCAAGGTCGGCAAGAGCCGAATACTCACTTCGCCTTCCAGCGATGCGCCACAATTGGCCCGCAAAATGCCATCCATGTGTATCTGCTGTTTTCCCCGGTCATCCACAAAGGCCGGTAGAATCTTGGCGGCAGTCGCGCCACTTTCGCCCCGTATCTCGATTACATCGCCGACATTTGCCCCTAAACGTCGCAAGTCCGCCGGGTCAATTCGCACGACCGTCCGGCCTACATCCCGCAGAGTTGCTTCTGCTACTCGCAGCTGTAACATTATCTCTTGTACCGCCATTTTTACCTCGTTCTAGCCAGTTATAAAGCCATGAGTTATGATAAAACCTTACGCACACCAGCCCGATTTGTTTCACCTGCTATCCAAAATCGGCGACTAACGGCAAATGGTCGGAGGCGGCTTTGGCCTGGGAACTGCTGAACACTTCGCAGCTTTGCAGGTGGGTCGCCAGACGGGGGCTGGTAAATAAATAGTCGAGCCGGATATTTGGTTTGTAGGCGGGCAGGGTGTAGCCCGGCTGATAACGGCTTTTTTCTGGCGCATTTGGGTCGGCGGGTGGATAAAGCTGGCGATAGGAGTCGGTGTAGCCTGCCGCCAGCACCTCGGTAATCGCTGCCCGCCCTATATCGCCCCCCAGGGTCGCAAGATACACTCGCCAATGCAAAGGCCAGTCTTCCAGCTTCATTACATCCTGGGGACTCATAGTATTAAAATCCCCGGCTAGAAAACTCAACCCCTCGAAATCGGGCTGCATCGCCGCTAAAATAGCCGCTACTTCGCGTTGACGGAATTCTTCATCGGCAGGGCTATAGCCCGGCTTGAGGTGGGCCACCAACGCTTTCACCGGGCCAAGCGGAGTATCCAACTTAGCTTGCAGATAGCCGTGATGAAAAATAGCCGGGTCGAGCGGCGACTCGACTTCGCTAATAGGATAGCGCGAAAGCAACCCCAGATTATAACCGCGATTGCCCTCGACCAAAACCGCTTGCATTTCCAGTTCGCGGCCCAAGTTATCGAGTATCTCCTCATCATTGGCTTCCTGGAGCGCAATAATATTGGGGTCGGCCTCGCGCATTACCGCTAAAAGCTTGTCAAAACGGTCCTCGCCGCCGTCCAAAATATTGTAGGTCATTATCCGCAAACCTGGCCTGCTTTCGCTTAAAGTCTTGGCTAATTATCTTCGGTCTAAAGCTGATTTTATCATAGCCCACCGTTTGGGCTTTGTCACGCTTTTGCTTTTTGGGGATAAGCTGACGGTAGGTAGGACAAGTAGAACCCAAATTGCATCTTATCCTAACGTTACGAGGCTCAAAAGCTGGTAAGATTAAACGTTGGCAAAGATGAATATTAAAAAAACGAACAGACAGGAGATTTGGGAAATGATTTTGGTAATCGGTAGTACCGGCTTTATCGGCAGAAGTATTGTAAAGCAATTGGCAGAAAAGAAACCGGGCGAAGTGCGGGCGCTGGTACGCAAGGGCAGCAACCGCAGTTTTTTGAACAATCTAACCGGGGTGGAAGTCGTCGAGGGTGACATTCTTGACCCTGCGTCGCTCAAGCGGGCGATGCAAGGGGTGGCTACGATTCAATACTTCGCGGCGGTCACGGGGAATATCAAAAATACCGACAATCTTTATTGGAAAGTAAACGTAGAGGGTACCCGAAATACGGTAGTTGCCGCCGAAGCCGCCGGAGTCAAACGCTTTGTACTGGGCGGTGGTTTAGGGACAGTCGAGGGCAAAGAAGGTAGCTACATGCGGACGCGCTGGGAAATGGAGCAGGCCGTCCGTAAGAGCCAACTGGCCTGGACGATTTTGCAGCCGAGTATTTTGTTTGGGGAAGGCTCGGAGTTTTTTGAGGCGCAGGCCCGCGTGATGAAATATCTGCCGGTGGCGGCGGTGATTGGCGGCGGCAAGACCCGCTTTCAGCCGATTTATGTCGAAGATGTG
This sequence comes from Chloroflexia bacterium, assembly GCA_038245615.1. GTDB lineage: Bacteria > Chloroflexota > Chloroflexia > Chloroheliales > Chloroheliaceae > 54-19. The sequence continues at coordinate 16,765 of JBBRSG010000099.1, forward strand.
GCCCGCTGTGCCATCGAAGCCGCCGAGCGAGATGATAAAATCGGCAAGCTGATTCCGTTGGGCGGGCCGGAGTTTTTCAACTATTCCGAGTTGGTCAATCTGATTATGCGGGCCGCCCACCTAAAGCGGATAAAGCTGCCCTTGCCGTTGTGGGCCGCCAGTATCAATGCCACCTTGATGAGCGTGTTGCCCAAGCCACCCCTGACCCCGGCCACCCTGGAACTTTTCGCCTTCGACAACGCTACCCCCGACCCCCAAGTGGTCGAACATGAATTCGGCTTCAAACCCATGCCTCTCAAGGATTACCTCGATAAGCATGGGATTAAGGTCTAGCAGGATTTACGATTTACTCCCAAAGGGAGTAAATCGTAAATCCTCTTACCCCTTCAGTTCCCGCTTGAGGATTTTGCCAGTCGCGTTCTTGGGGAGCGGTTCGGGCCAAATCTGGATGAGGCGCGGGTATTTGTTGGAAGCGATGCGCTCGCGGCAGAACTCCTTGATTTCCTCGGCGGTAGCAGTTGCTCCCGGTTTGAGGGCTACGACGGCCTTGACTTCTTCACCCATGGCCGGGTCGGGAATCCCGATGACGGCAGCTTCGGCGACGGCAGGATGAGTGTATAATACTTCCTCGATTTCACGCGGATAGACGTTAAAGCCGCCCCGGATAATCATGTCTTTAACCCGGTCTACGATATAGTAATAGCCGTCCTCGTCGCGCCTACCGATGTCGCCGGAGAAAAACCAGCCGTTACGGATGACCTCGGCGGTAGCTTCGGGCCGATTGAGATAGCCTTTCATGATGTTGTGACCGCGAATAGCGATTTCGCCGACCTCGCCAGTCGGCAAAGGCTGGCCCTGCTCGTCGGCAACCATCATTTCCGTCCCCCAGATGGGCAGACCAACCGAGCCGGGTTTGGCGGGCTTGAACATCACATTAAAAGAAGCGACTGGCGAAGTTTCCGACAAGCCGGAGCCTTCCAGAATTTGGACCCCGGTTTCGCGCTTCCAGGCTTCCAGCACTTCCACCGGAATGGCTGCTCCGCCACTGGTGCAGTTCCGCAGGGTCGAGAGGTCATATTTTTTACGGTCAGGATGGTTCAACAGATAGAAATACATGGTCGGCACGCCCGCAAAGGCCGTCACCTTGTCACGCTGGATAATCTCGAAAGCTTTCACCGGGTCGAACCGAGCCATCAGGGTGACGGTACAGCCGACAGCGACGCAGACGTTCATACAGGCGCTTTGACCATAAGCGTGGAACATCGGTAGGGCCAGCAAGAAAATATCGTCAGGATGCCATTCCAGCCCAAGTTTTTCGACTGATGCTTTAGCATTGAAGAACATATTAAAGTGGGTCAGTTCCGCCCCTTTGGGTACTCCGGTCGTGCCACTGGTATAGAGGATAACTGCCGTGTCATCCGGCATGGTCGGGTAGGTATCGGCGACAGGCGAGGCCGCCGCCATCAGCCCATTAAAGCTATGCGCCCCATTTACTTCTGGTAAAGCCTGAGAGCCAGGGGCATTGACCACAATCATATTTTGGCAGGTAGGAGTTTCGCTATAGCCCGCCACTGCCTCGCTCAGAAAGCCCTCCCAGACGACCAGGGCCACCGCTTCGCTATCCTGCAAGTGATAGGCTACCTCGCGGCCCTTGAGCAGCACGTTGAGCGGTACAACCACACACCCGGCCTTGAGGATACCATAATAGACCATCATAAATTGGGGAATATTGGGCAGCATCATGGCGACCCGCTGACCGGGCTTCACCCCTGCCGATTGCAGCGCGTTGGCAAATTTGTTGGTAGCCCCGTTCAGCTCGCCATAGTTCATCTTGTAGTCATCAAAAATAATCGCGGGCTGGGCCGGGTTATTTTTGGTGCTTTCGGTTAGCAACAATGCTAAATTTAGACTCATCGTCTATGTCCTTTCTGTTCCATCAAGTCATTCAATCTTGGTTAATGATATATTTCGCTGGCCTGTTCGGGCTACACATATTGGAAGAACTTCGCCGCATTTTGATTGGGGCTATTTTACACTATTGCGGCGCATATACACAACTCTTATCAAATTGCTCGGATATTTATATGGACAATCCGCGTTGGTCGTGCTATCATGCAATCTGAAATAGCTTATGAAAGTGTGGCAAAGACTACTGTATGTGGCCTGCCAGTTTGTGATAAAATATATAAAGCAGATTTGCTGCTCCCATTCCGGGAACACTATATAAATTTGGGAGGATATATCCAATGGTGACTTTATCGAGTGAAGCGGCGGTCCAGCTCAAGAAGATTCTGGACGAAGAAAACGAGCCTGATTTGGGCTTGCGGGTGTTCGTAGCTGGCGGTGGTTGCAGCGGCTATCAATATCAGATGGTGCTGGAAAATGAAATCCGCGATGGCGACCAGATTGTAGACCATAGCGGCCTCAAGGTCTATGTAGACCAATTTAGCATGAAGTATCTGGAAGGCGCGGAGATTGATTTCGTCAACAGCCTGATGGGTGGTGGCTTTACTATTCACAATCCTAATGCGGTCTCCAGCTGCGCTTGTGGACAGTCCGCCGATTTTGGCGATGGGGCATCTACCGCCCGCGCTTGCGGTCATTAATTTAGAATTATCAAAAAGCCCCTTTCGGTTTATGAGCCGAAAGGGGCTTTTTGATTTTATTATTATCCAGAATTCTTGTTTGAGAGTGGGCATTTCAAGCTGGGCCAAAAGTGAGACCCGCAAATTTAGCCATGTGGAAAAGTTATCCATAAATTTCCCACATGATTAAACTAATCCAAATTTTCATAAAGTTGCAGTTAATAACTGACAATATTTTAATGAAATTTATACCTAAACCCCTTGCCAGAAGTACCATTGAAAGGTTACAATGAATGATTAGAGTTGCGAAAGCGTTTTAGCGCTGCACTGTAGGGTAAAACATAATCCGACCCGGCTAACTGCTTAAACTTTGCCATTTTGCAAAGTGTTTCTACTTAAAGTTCAGGTCGGGCATTTATACAAACGTGTTAATATTAAAGTAGCAGCAACTAAATAGGACTCAAGCGCGGCAGAGACGGTTTTTGGCTTCTTTTCGGAACACGGGAGGCCCTGACTTTCTCTGCTACTTGATGTCTGGCAATCTTTGTGGATAAGGTTGTGGACAGGGCGGTGGGTAACTGGCTAGGCTGGTGGATAACAATTTATCCACTATATTAAAACTTCTTAAAAAGAAGCGGCTCTGAAAACGGTCTGACAAGTTTTACAAAGGTAAATCGCAATGGACGGTTATGTACCGAATTACATTGAGGAAATCAAACGACGGTTGCCAATTGTAGATGTAATTGGGCAACGGGTTATTCTCAAGAAATCCGGCAAAAACTTTAAGGGCCTCTGCCCGTTCCACAACGAAAACTCCGGCTCGTTTTACGTCTGGCCCGCCTCTGAAAGCTATTACTGCTTTGGCTGCAAGGCCAGTGGCGATGTCTTTAACTTTGTGATGACCACCGATGGTCTGAGTTTTGGCGAAACCCTCGAACAGCTTGCCGCCCGCGCTGGAGTGGTCTTGCCGGAGCGCCAGGCGGTTGAGGAAGATGCCGAAACTAGCGCCCGCCGCACCGAAAAAGAGCGATTGCGCGAGGCCAATAACGCCGCCGCTACCTACTACCAGCATCTGCTTTTGAATAGCCAGGAGGGGCAGGCTGCCCGCGATTATCTGGCAAAGCGCGGGATAACTCAACCCTCGGTGGAAAGCTTTGGGCTGGGCTACGCCCTGGAAGGCTGGGATAGCCTTTTCAAGTTTCTGACCAACCGGGGCTTTACTTCTCAGGAATTGGTAGCGGCCGGATTGGTCGGCGAGCGCGAAAATGGCGGCGGCTTCTATGACCGCTTCCGGGGGCGACTGATTTTCCCGATTCGGGATAGACAGGCTCAGATTATCGCCTTTGGGGGGCGTACCCTGGAAGGCGCACCCAAAGACTCCCCCAAATATTTGAATTCTCCTCAAACTACTCTCTTTGACAAAAGTGCCACCCTCTATGGCCTCGATTTGGCAAAAGACGGCATCCGGCGCAGCGACCGGGCGGTTATAGTCGAAGGCTACGTGGACGTGATTATGGCCCACCAGCACGGCTATAGCAATGTGGTAGCTCCACTGGGGACGGCCCTGGGCGAAAAGCACGTCGGTATTCTCAAAAAGCTGACCAAACGAATTGTGCTGGCCCTGGATGCCGATACCGCCGGACAACTGGCGACCCTCAAGGGCATCGAGGTGATGAAGCAAGGCTTTGATAGCAAGACCGTCCCGGTGCCGACAGCGCGAGGTTTGGTGCGTTTCGAGCAGCAACTCGATGCCGATATTCGGATTGCCAGTCTTCCGGCAGGCAAAGACCCGGATGAGGTGGTGCGCGAGGGCGGGGGGAAATGGCGCGAGCTTATCGAAAAGGCTCTGCCGGTAGTGGATTATTATTTTGCCAGCGTCGGGGCTTCGGTAGACCTCAATTCGGCGAAGGGCAAAAGCGAGGCAGTTGAGCAGCTTATTCCGGCGATTATCGAGGTGCGGGACCGGATTGAGCGTGAACATTATCTGCAAAAACTGGCGCGGCTGACCCAAATCGAAGCCGAGCTATTGCGGAGCGAACTGGCCCGCGCTGCCAGAGCCGAAGCTCGTCCTCGCCGCGAAACCCTCGAAACTACGGCTTCTAATGATAGCGCCGACCTTACCAGTGATGAGATTAACGAAAACGAATTTGCCCAACCCGCGCCGGTCAAGTCGGCCCAACCAGGACGCAAGCTGGAAAGTGAAGATTTTTTGCTGGCATTGCTGGTGCGCTACCCGGAAGCCCTGGCTATTCCCGCCGCCGACACTTATCCTGTGACCGAAGCCGATTTCATTCGCAGCGAAAATCGTCAGCTTTTTGCGGTACTAAGGGAAGGGCTTCCCCAATTTGAAGAAAGCCTGAATGGGGAGTTACTGGGCCATCTAGAACGGTTGCGGGCTTTTATCCAGCTTGAACCGGAGCATCCCGACCAGTTCACCGTCAGTGAGGATTTGCGCTTCCGTTTGAATCGGGTGCGTGAACTGAATCTGCGGCAACTCTACGAGCAGGGCCATCTGGCACTTGACGAGCCGGAAAGCGATATTGAGATAGAGTCAGCCGAATTACCTGACCAGGAGGCGATTTGGGCGATGGTCAGTGGGGTTGCGGTTCAATTAAGACCGTTCTATCCGCGCCGGAGTGTGGTCTTCAAGGATAG
>JBBRSG010000100.1:0-21845 GCA_038245615.1 Chloroflexia bacterium
CGGGCTCATCCAGAGCTTGCGGATGGGCTGGGCTGTCGTCCGCTATTATAAAATCATTGGCCTGATGGTTCTCGGCACCACCCTGATGAATATCCTGTATTGGGTGCTGTTCAAGGTCTACATCCGTGAGGTCGGCGATGACTTTAAGAAACAGTACCCTGACGATGCCGCCCGCGCTGATGCTCTGGCCGGGTTTTTCGGGTTGGTCGGCGGTTTTTCGACTCTGCTCGCCTTTTTGCTGGGTCTGTTCGTGGTCAATCGCCTCTTTGCAAAGGTTGGAGTCCGTAATTTAGTACTGGCTATGCCGCTCACCAACCTCTTTTCTTTTGGGCTGGTTTTATTGGTGTCGGGCCTTAATCCGGTAATCGGCGCTCGCTTTGCCCATCTGATGATGACCGAGGCCATCGGTATCAGCGTCAACCAGACGGTCTATAACCTACTACCGCCCGAAGCCCGCGAAGCTGCCACTCCCTTTAATAACCAGGGTATCAGCAAACAAGGCGGCATCATGCTGGCGGGTGTCTTGCTATTGCTGGCAGCCTTCTCGATTCAGCTGGTTTTGATAATCGCTTTCTTATTAGCAATCTTCTATTTGATAATCGCTATTCGGATGCGCTCGCTCTACCGGCCCGCCCTGGTGCAGCTTTTGCGGGAAGGCCAGCAGAGCTTTTTCGGCACTGGGCAGTACGGAATGGAGAATGCCGAACTCGGCGATGACGAACAGGATGGCGAAGTTAGCGAAGATGCGCTCCGAGCGGCCCTCGCCGGGCTACAGGATGATAGCGAGGGAACTCGCCGCCTTTCCGCCGAGCTTTTAGGACAGATGAAAGCCAAAGAAGCGGTTTCACCCCTACTGACCACTCTGTTAGCTGACCCCTCCGCCGAAGTGCGTCGCACCTCGATTGCGGCCCTGGCCCAGCTTAAAGCCCCAGAAGCCTTTCCCAACGTGGCCGAGGCGATGGCTGACCCCGACTCGACTGTTCGAGCCGAATCAGCGATAGCCCTGCGTCATTTAGGGGTTCGGCTGGATTATTCAGCCTTTTCGCTACTGTCACGGGTCCTGAGCGACCGCGACCCGATTGTACGCCGGGAAGCAGCCCTGACCTTGTTGGCCTTCGGGCGCAAGGGTGAAGCTTTGATGACCCTTTGGGAGATGGGCAATTCCGATGACCCGCCCTATCGCCGGGAAGCAGCGGTGGCCTATGGTCAAATAAGTGACCGGGTGCTGGTACATCGGTTGGTCGAACTGCTGGACGATTTTGACCCGGAAGTGCGCCGCGAAGCCGCCGGAAGCCTGGGTCGGGTAGGCGGACGATTGGCGGTCAAAGCCCTGATTGACAACCTGGAAGACAACGACCCCGGCGTACAGGAAGAGATTTCGCACGCCCTGGCCGCCCTGCGCTATGAGGCCGGTCACGCCTTGCTCGCTTTCTTGCAAACTACCCGCAACGGCGATGCTGCCGCCGTCGCTCTGAATGCTCTGACCCAGGCCAAGCTTGAGGAGAAAAAGCTGGCCCAGAGCCGCCTTTTGGAGCGCCAAAACAGTTCGCGCCAACTTCCGGCGGCGGATGCTGCCGAACCGACAGGTCGCTTGGCTTTGCTTTCGCCCGAAGATCCCCTGGCGGATAATATCGGGTTTAATCTGACCGTGGAAGAGCAAATGCAGTTGCTGGCTTACGGGCAATCCCAGCTGGACTACGCGGCGCGGATGGCGGGTTATCTGGGTGCTTTGAACGCCCTGGATGTAGTGAGCGCAAATCAAGCGGCAGCGGCTGGACAGGCCCGCCGGGATGCCGCCGATTTAAATGTCTTGCTAAAATCGTTGCACGAGCGCTACGAAGCGGCGATGCTGCGGGTGGTGAGCGTGGTTGGCCTATTGAGCGATGTCGAAGCTTTGGGGCTGGTCACGATTGGCCTCAAGGCCCAGGGACGGCGGGCCGGGCGGATGCGGGCCGATGCCATCGAAGCCCTTGAAAACTTTGGCGACCCCGACCTCACTCCCCGACTGGTAGAGTTACTGGAAGGGCGCGAAGCCAGCGTTCTGGCGGCCCAACTCCCCGGCAAGGTAATGTCCGATATTTTGCTGGACATCTGGATGGAAAAAGACTCCTGGTTGCAGGTCTGTGTGCTGCACGTAATTGGGGCTTTTGAGTTACATCGCTTGCGCTTGCTGGTCGAGCAGGCTATCTTAGTCGAAGGTGAAAACGATTATTTAATTGAAGAAACTGGCAGTGAAGCTCTAAAACGATTGGACGGACAGGGCGTCGCTCAACCTTCTTCGGTATTTCTGGATGATGTTATGCAAACCTTAACCACGCTTTCTACTATGTCGCGGATTGTGCTACTCCAAAAAGTGCCAATCTTCGCTAACTTGCGGCCCGAAGACTTGCGGCGGGTGGCCCTGATTTGCAAAGAACGGGTCTTTACTCCCGGCGAAATTATCTGCTACGAAGGCGACCCCGGCGATGAGCTATATATCGTGGTGTCGGGCCAGGTACAGGTATTGGCAGGTTACGGCACGGGTCAAACCAAGATGCTGGCGATAACCTCGGAAGGGGAAGCTACCGGGATGATGGCAATCCTGGACGATATTCCGCGTAGTGCGACCCTGCGGGCGCACGGTGGCCCGGTGCGGCTCTTAATCCTGGGAGCGGATGAATTCAAGCGCATTCTGCGGGAACGCCCGGAGATGGCGGCGGAAGTCATTCGGGTTTTGAGCCGTCTTTTGCGCGAAACCAACAAACGACTTGAACAAAGCCCGATTTTAACCGATAGCGGAGCGGCAGGTGCTCGCTAAATTCTTTATGAAAAGTGGTCAGTGGTCAGTAGAAAAGTTTTGAGTTTTGAGTTTACTAATCGCGGCCTCGCCCTCTTTGGAGTTAAATCTTAAATTTCCTCGTTCTCATATTTCGGCAAGAATAAAGTTTAAATATTGATTAGAATCTAGGCTGTTAGAGCGGTGCTATTTAGCTTGCGTAAAGCTCGAAAACCCCTTAAAATAAGATGGTTGTTAGATTTGCCTGTACAATAATAGGAGCAGCGTAACCGAACCAATTTGCAGACTTCTAAGCCTGCAACTACCCCTCATTCCAAGTAGGTTAAAAAAGCACGTTGAAAATGAAGGTTTATTAAGCTGGTTGGCAAGGAACTTGCTATATTAAGATTGTTCCCAATTTAGCAAGACAGTTACCTGTGATTATCCACTTGAGAGCTTTGACTTAAAAGCTTGAGCTTGAGAACTTTAATTGTACAGGAAACTCGGAATTAAAACCGGTATAGCATCAGCAGTAAGGTGCTAAGGAAAATTATTAACGAGAAGGAGTGAGTACCTTGAGGAAATTAAATCGCATGACTCTGGCTGGCAGTGCGCTGGCGGTAGTCGCGCTGGTCGCTATGTTAATGTTTAGCGCAGCAGATGCCTTTGCTCAGACGACCCCGACTGCCGGAGCTACCACGACGGCGGCAACGACTACGGCAGCCGCGACTACAACCGCAGCCGCGACTACTACGGCGGCTGCGACCACGACGGCAGCCGCGACCACGACGGCAGCCGCGACCACGACGGCAGCGGCAACTACAGCAGCGGCGTTGACGGCGGGAGCTAACACCAAATTGCCTTACTACAGCCCGAACAAGATTGTTGGTTTCAACAAAGATTTCATCACTAACACCGAAAAGGCAGTTCTGGCTGCCGGTGGCGATGCGGTCAAGTCGGCCAAGTACGACATCTTCTTCACTGCCGACGCGGAAGCTAAGGTAGTGACTTTCTATGATGCCGAAATGACCAAGCTGGGCTTTAGCCGTCTGACCAAAGCCAGTTTCCCCCAGGCATCGTTGGGTGGGCTACCGGCTAATGTCTACATTTATTCCAAAGGCCAGGATGCCTATGCTGTAGCCTTCCTCGGCCCTATTCCGGCGGCTCTGTTGACTACGCTTGCTCCTGCCGTAGTTAGTGGCAGCCCGGCGGCGAACGACACCCTCGTAGCCCTGTTCAGCGGCATCACTTTGCCAGCAGCGGGCGGCGCAGCAGCGGCGACCACTACCGCAGCAGCAGCGGGCGGCGCGGCCGCGACCACCACTGCGGCAGCTCAGGGTGGCGCGGCAGCCAAGCCTCCGGCGAGCGGTATCGGTGGCGCGTCCGACAATGGCGGTTTGAACCCGTTGTGGGTCATCCTGCCGTTAGGATTAGTCGCTGGGATTTCGATGGTGGCGCTCGGCACTCGCCGTCGCAAGACCAATCGCTAAACGGTTTTAGCTAGTTCAAAAAAAGCCTCCTTTCTCTTAGCGGAGAAGGAGGCTTTTTTGACCCATAAAATCACCATCTATCGTTTTTGTTGCTTATATAAATTTCTGTTATAGTTATAGAAAAAATTAAGTTTTGTCTAATATTTATTAAACTGTAATTTTTTATGACTTACTTTATCAATTTGCTCAGAAAGCTTGACCGCAAACCTGAAAAGCGTTATAATTCACATAAGATACACGGATTCTTAACACAAAGATTGCTGATGGCCTAAGTACCAAAGCTGCCCCTGACAAGTCGGGCAAGGAGCGAGAAGAATGAGTCGAGAGCTGGTTGCCCAGACGCTGGCAGCGATTGGGCCACTAGACCAGAGTGCAATGGCGGCGACCCGCCAGCGTCAACTGGAATTAACCAAACCGCCGGGTAGTCTTGGTCGTTTGGAAGAACTATCGGTCAGGCTGGCGGGCATTCAGGGTCGTCCCCGACCTCGAACCGAGCGCAAAGTAATTGTGGTAATGGCGGCTGATCACGGCGTGACCACCGAAGGTGTCAGTGCCTATCCCGCCGAGGTTACGCCCCAAATGGTCGCGAACTTTTTGGCGGGGGGGGCGGCTATTAATGTTTTTGCCCGACAGGTCGGGGCCGAAGTCATCGTCGCGGATATGGGGGTTGCCAGTGAATTGCCACCCCACCCGTCCCTGATTTCGCGCAAAATTGGCTATGGCACTCGTAATCTGGCGCAAGGCCCAGCCATGACCGAAATGCAGGCGCTGGCGGCGGTCGCGGCTGGCATCGAAATTGCTACTCAACTAGCAGACCGCCCGCAAGGGCTGGATTTGCTGGGGACGGGCGATATGGGGATTGGCAATACCACCCCGTCCAGTGCAATTGTCGCCGTCTTTAGCGGGCTGAGTGTCGCGGCTGTCACTGGGCGCGGCACCGGGTTGGATGATGCCGGAGTGCGGCGCAAAATCAGCGTCATCGAGCGGGCGCTCGAATTGAATCGCCCCGACCCGACTGACCCCCTCGATGTACTGGCAAAGGTTGGGGGCTTTGAAATTGCCGGGTTAGTCGGCCTGATTTTTGGGGCGGCGGCGGCCCGGGTCCCGATTGTAATAGATGGTTTTATTTCCAGCGCGGCGGCCCTGATTGCTACCGAATGGCACCCTGCCGTCCGAGACTATCTGATTGCAGCCCATAATTCGGTTGAAATTGGGCATCGGGCCATGTTGGAAAGAATGGAATTAAGCCCTTTGCTAAACCTGAATCTCAGGTTGGGCGAAGGCACTGGGGCCGCCCTGGCGATGAGCGTTATCGAAGCCGCCATTCGCGCCCTGAACGAGATGGCTACCTTTAATGAAGCCGGAGTGAGCGATGCTCAGACCTCTCTCAAATCCGATAAATAACAATTTACAAGCTTGCTTATTACAAGCTTACTTATAAGCTTTTTATTAAAACTTTAAGTTGAACTTATAAATGGAGCGTTGAAGTCGGTTAGCTGGATAAAATTCAGCCCTTGAACTCCGCGTTTACAAGGCCCAGAAAGGCCGCTAAATATGGCACACGATTTAACTCAAGCGACTATTTCCGACACAAAAAGTGGCAAAGCTCTGAAACGAGCCAAAGCTGACAAAATTCCTGCTCTCCCCGAAATCCCGACGGTTGTAGTTGCCGCTCTCTCACCGGGCGAAGTACCGGGCGACCAGGTTGTAAATCTGACCGTCCTGGAATCGCCCGAAGACACCTTTAACGTGCCAACCGTCCGTATGCTCTTCTCTTCCCCCGATGTGGCCCAAAATATTGCGAGATTGGCTTTGGCCCTGGATGGCATCGGCGCGTCGGCCTTGCCGATTTTGGTGGATAGCGCCAACCATGAGGGAGTAACCGACCTGGGCGGTGGGCTGGATTTGATGGCCGCGATTACTCAGGCGGCTGGCATCCCTAACCTCAAAACAGTAACGATTGGGGGTGGGCCAGCTACCGTTATCGGGTTGGCAGCCGGAGAACTGGAGCAGTTGGGTAGCGAGGAAAACGCCGAAAGCCATTTCGACAGCAATAGCAGTTTCTTGATTGCACTGGCGGCCCGCCACTACGTTGACCCGGCGACGCTTCAAGCTCTGCGCGAGGTTCGCTCTAGCGCAGAGCTTTTGCAAGTCCTCAATCGCCGCCGTTTGGGATGGCTCTTTGATGAGGTCTGCCGCCTGGCTTGCATGGAAGTTCGCAAACGTTTCCCCCGCCCTGCCATCCTTGAAACTATCGCTTTTGGTAACTCCGGCGCACTTTTGGGTCGGGCCGTTATCGAACCCGGCACCTTTTCACTATAGACATAGAGGTGAGGGGTCGGGGAAAATACGGGCAGATTTTCCCAATCGTAAATCATATGTTTCCGGCCTCCTGCCAATCCCCTTGTCGAAGCCCTTATCAAATGTTATAATCCCCCCAGAAAAGTTAATTAACCGAATATTTTGGTTATTATGAGCGCAAAACTGCTGACCTCAAAGCTTTGTTAAGTTCGGCGACACCACTGGAAGGGCTGCTAGTGCTGCTATTGGCCCTGACTTTCGATATTACCTTTGGCGAACCCCCTGCAAATTGGCATCCGGTAATATGGATGGGTCGTCTGGTCGCGGTCTGGAAACGCTTCGCCCCAGCGCAGGGGCGGATATGGCCTTTTGTTTACGGCCTGCTCGTAGTAGTAATCAGCACTAGCATGGTTTTCGCGGGCAGTTGGTGGCTACTCGATTGGATGCGCCGGGCAGACCGAGTGATACCGGCCCTATTGGAAATTTTTCTACTCAAAAGCTGCTTTAGCCTCAAAATGTTGGGCGACGAAGGTTTGAAAATTCGGCGGCTATTGGCAAAAGACGATTTGTCTGCCGCTCGTTACGAAATGCGTAGTCTGGTCAGCCGGGATACCTCAAGTCTGGATGGGTCGCAACTTTGTGGGGCAGCCATCGAATCTGTCACCGAAAATAGCACCGACAGTGTAATTGCGCCCATCTTCTTCTATGCCCTGTTCGGAGTACCGGGGGCGTTAGCCTATCGGTTGGTCAACACTTTCGACTCGATGATTGGCTACCGAGGGCAATACGAATACCTGGGCAAGTTTGCCGCTCGGCTGGACGACGTTTTGAATTATATTCCGGCCCGTCTGACCGCCCTGCTCCTGATTGTCAGCGCCCCCTGGTATCGCGGCAATCGGGAGCGGGCATGGCAAGTCGCTCGCCGCGACCACTCCAAAACCGCCAGCCCCAATGCCGGTTGGACGATGGCGGCGATGGCCGGGGCATTAGGCATCCAGCTTGAAAAAGTTGGTCACTATCTACTTGGCGACCCTGACCCGGCGATACCCTTGCGGCCCAACTTGATTAGCCGAGCCGTCGCCGCCCTGTATATTGTCAGTGCCGAAATAGTTGCTTTGTACGCGCTGGTAGCGTTGCTCAGATTCCTTATTTTTATCTAAGAGATTTAATCTGAGCGAGTTCGTTTACGAATTTTAGCTGAAAGCTGTCGGTCTTTAACCGATAGCTTTTCTCTACTAAAGAGGTAACACCATGTCATTAGAGAACAAAACCCCGCGCCTGAGCGCCCGGTTGGGCGGACTAAAGCAGGTCGCCCACGGTGGGGCGGACTTGAATGAGTTCACCCGTTACAAGATAATGACCGATGACCTGCTGGATTTGAGTGCCAACCTCAATCCCTATGGCCCGCCGCCGTCGGTGGCTCAGGCTGTTGCCGGGGTGCGCCTCGATAGCTACCCCGATAGCCGCGCTTCCGGGCTGCGCGAGGCCCTGGCTGACCAATTGCGGCTGATGCCCGATTATGTGGTGGCGGGCAACGGCTCGGTGGAATTGATTTACGCCCTGGCTCAGGCTTACCTTGACCCTGGCAATCGGGTTTTGGTACTTGGCCCGACTTTTGGGGAATACGCCCAGGCCGCCCGTCTTGCTGGCGCGGAGATAATCGAATACATCCCGCGCCCGGAAGACGATTTTCAGCCGGATTTAGGGGCTATCCTTGCCCTGATTAAGGAACACGCCCCTAAACTGGTTTTTGTCTGCAACCCCAATAACCCAACTGGTCGTCGGATGAGCGAAACCGAAATTACGGCGATAATGGAGGCATCGGGTGACGAGGGCGGCATGCTGGTGCTAGACGAAGCCTATCTGCCGCTGGCGGATGCCTTACCGGAAGACCAGGAATGGGCCTCTATAGATTTAATTCACGGCGGTAATATCACTATTTTACGCTCTTTGACCAAAGAATTTGCCTTGCCGGGCCTGCGGTTGGGCTACACCATAGCCCCCGCCGAAGTGGGCCGGGCCTTGAATCTGGTTCGAGCGCCGTGGAGTGTCAACGCTTTCGCTCAGGAAATAGGCCGCACTCTGCTGGATGAAAGAGAATACATATCCCTATCCCGCAGCCGTTTAGCCCTCGACAAAGCTTATTTGCTGGAACAATTAGCCAAAATCGAGTTGCCGCCTGTCCCTAGCGCCGCCAATTTCGTTCTGATAAAAGTCGGCGATAAACCGGGTGATGGCGCGGAATGTCGCCATTTGTTGCTCAAACAACGGATTGTGGTGCGCGATTGCACCTCATTTGGGCTGCCCAACTATATTCGGGTCGCAGTCAGCACCCGTGAAGCCACTGACCGATTGATACCCGAACTGGCGAAATGGGCCGAAGCCCACCGCCTCCGCCGGGATGCGCCCCAGCTTTTAATTCAAGGTCGCAAGGCTCTAGGCAAAACCTTGATGCTACAGGGGACGGCGGGCAGTGTCGGCAAAACCACCCTGACCGCCGGGCTGTGCCGGGCCTTTGCTCAAGACGGGCTGCGGGTCGCGCCTTTCAAGGCCCAGAATATGGCTCTCAACAGCTATGCCACCAAAGATGGCGGCGAAATCGGGCAGGCTCAGGCGTTTCAGGCTGAAGCCGCCGGACTAGAGCCATCGGCCCTGATGAACCCGATTTTGCTCAAGCCGGAAGGCGATTCGCGTTGTCAGGTGGTGGTACGCGGTCAAGTTCAGGCCACCCTGAGCGCCAAAGAATATCAGAATGCCCAGGCCGAGATGCTGGGCATCGTCGAGGACTCGCTCAACCAGTTGCGCCAGGAATACGACCTGGTGCTGATAGAGGGCGCGGGCAGCCCGGTTGAAATTAACCTCAAAGATAGCGACATCGCCAATATGCGGGTCGCAAAAATGGCTGATACCCCGGTCTTGCTGGTCGCTGATATTGAGCGGGGCGGGGTCTTTGCCGCGATTGTGGGTACGCTGGAACTTTTAGAGCCGGACGAGCGCGAACTGGTCAAGGCATTGATTATCAACAAATTCCGGGGCGACCCACAGCAGTTTGCTGATGGGGTAGAATTTTTGAAGAAAAAGACCGCCCGCCCGGTTTTGGGCTTGGTTCCCTTTTTCGATAATCTGCCCTTGCCGAATGAAAATAGCACCGGGCCGGAGGCTACCGCCGGATTGCCCGCCGAAAATAAGGAGGTGCGGGCGCTTGACCGGGACGGTATCAACCGCGACCTGGATATTTGTGTCGTGCTGCTGCCCCATATCGCCAATTTCGATGATTTTGATGCCCTGGAACTAGAGCCGGGGGTCGAGGTGCGCTATGTCCGCGAGTTATTCGAGTTGGGCCAGCCCGATTTGGTGGTACTCCCCGGTACCAAGACCAGTATCGCCGATTTGCAATTTATGGAGGATAGTGGCTTGGGCCGGGCGATCCAAAAGCTGGCGGAGAACGGCACGCCCGTAATCGGGATTTGTGGCGGCTATCAGATGCTAGGCGAGCGCATCGAAGACCCCGACCACGTGGAAAGTCGAGTCGGGAGCGTGCCGGGCCTCGGTTTGTTGCCGGTACGGACTGTCTTCGCTCAGGAAAAGACCACCGGCAAAGTGACCGGGCGGGTCGAGGCCAGTAGCGGAATGTTGCAAGGGTTGGACGGGTTGACCGTGACTGGCTATGAAGTATTTATGGGCCGTACCGAACCTGTGTCTTCCACTGGTCACGCCGCAGATGGCGGTTCTCCCGATGCGCCCGGCCCGGTGTTGCGTCTGAATCGGCGGGGCAATGCCGCAATAGATACCCCCGAAGGCTTTGTGAACCAGCGCGGCAATGTCTGGGGAACGTATCTGCATGGCCTGTTCGCCAACGATAATTTCCGCCACGCGATACTAAATAACCTGCTTCAGCGCAAGGGTATAACTACCAGTAGTCTGCAAACCCGCCACTTGCGTACTCTCTCGAAAGAGCGCGACTTTGACCGCCTGGCGGATATGCTCCGACAAAACCTCGATTTGAAATTACTCAAAGAGCTGGCGGGAATGTGAGCAGAAGGCGGAGGACGGGTATTGAATTCCTTAATCGTAAATCGTAAGTAAGAATTCAGCCATCTCACGAGGGCGGCCACGCAGGGCCGCCCTTGAACCTGAGTACTCGCTCCGGGGTTGAATAGTTAAAATCGTAAATAGTAAATTCCCTATCCCTGACCCCTAAAAAAGAAAGATGTTATGGCAAAGAAAAACAATAGCAAAAATAACAATAAAAACAACAATCGAAGTAACCGCCCCGGCGGCGGGCCGGGCTTGCCCAAATTTAGTGATTTGACCACTGACCGTTTTTTGGCAAGTCAGAAGGCTAAAGTTGAAAAGCTGTTGGAGGCCGAGGAATTTGACGAAGCGTTGGAAACCCTCGAAGTTCTCACCCAAAAATACCCAAATCGAGCCGAAGTTTTTGAGTTGCTCGGCGCGACCTATGTCGGCATGAATTATCTGGAGGCGGGCCGGGATGCCTTTGAGCGGGTACTGGAACTCAGCCCCAAGCCCGATGTATTGACCCGCTTTAATCTGGCGAATCTCTACGCCCTGACCGGCTATCCCCTGTTGGCCTATGAGCAAACCCGTTTGACCAATATGATTGCCCTCAACCGCGAGTTGGGCGGTTCGGGCGAAGCTGACCAGTTCGTTAAGCTGTGCGAAGCGGTGGTAGATGAGATGGTGGCGGAAAACAAGCTGCCCCGTGAACGCTTTATGGCTTTTGGGCTGCCAGTCGAGCGCGGTCAACTGGCCTTGCAGCGCAACGAACCGGACACCGCCCGCCCGTTTTTTGAGGAAGCCCTCAAGCTCGAACCGAATTTGGCGATTCCCCATAACAGTTTGGGCCTGACCGAGATGGTCGCCGGGAATTATGAGGCCGCCCTGACCCATTTTCGCTATGTGCTGGATAAGCTGGACGCAAACGACCTGGATGCCCGTGCCAATCAGGTCCGCACCTTGTTGATGAAGGGCGACCGGGCGGAAGCCCAAACCCACTTGGCCCAGCTTTCGACTATGCCCGCCCCGACCGAGGCCGACGACCTGGTAAAGCTGGCGATGACTTATGCCCTGTTCGACGATGACCAAAAGATATATGACCTGATGCAGCCTTTGTTGACTGCCGAAACTCAGTCTGAAGACGAAGAATTAGAGGGCGAAACTCTGGAAGATGCCGTGATTCTGGGGGCGGTTTCGGCGACTCACCTGGGCCGCAAGACCGAGGCGCTGTCCTTTTTCGACAAGGCCAAAGAAGCTACCGGCAATATTTTGCTGGAACGGATTGGGCTGGCCCTGACCAATAACGAGGTCGGGCCGCGTTCCGGCGAGCGGTTTCACTATTTCGACCCGGCCACGATTTATGCCGAAACTCTGGAACGCTTTCGCTTGATGCTGGAGTCGGATACCGAGTCGGAAACTGTGGAAGTGACCGAAGCAGACCGGACTTTCTTGCAGGCCAAAGGCGACCAGATTTTAGATATGATTGCCTATCAGGTCTGGACTACCGAAAACCCGGAGGTGATTGTATCTTTATTGATGCAGGTCATAGATTTTGAAGTTCCGGGCGGGGTCGAGCTGGTCAAAAATATGGCCTTCGGGCGAGCTTATACCGAGCCTCAGCGCCTGATTATCGCCAGTAGCATGGTGATTGTCGAGGTCATAGACAAGGATACTAAAGTCACTATGTGGCTCAAAGGGATGCAATTCACTGATACTCTGGCGCGATTAGCCGCCCGCTTTCAAGAAATGGAAGGCCTTTCGCCGGAGTGAGCTAGGGCCAAATAATTTCTATCCTAAGCCCTGAGTTAGCAAAATTTGGATAATCAAGCTAAATTTGCGCTGGCGCTTGACTACCCCGGAGCTAAAGCCGCCGGGCTACGATACGAAGCCCCATTCATGGGGCTGTAACAGGTTTTGCAGCCCTACTACAAACTTATACTAATTAATCCGCCTATCCGTAACCGTGATAAATGTATCAGCCCGATTTATCGGGCTTCGTATACTAGCCCGGTGGCTTCAGCCCCGGTGCGGTCAGACGCTATCCCCCAATTTTCGGTCTTCACCATTATAATCACCCTAGCCCAATCCCTAGCCACGAAACCAGATTTTCCTCAAAATCAGCTAGTCGGGCTACTCGCACCCCCTCCAAAGCTTGATTGAGTTCCTGACAAGCTTTTTCACTTTTCTCGGCAACGACTACCAAAATATTTTTCTTATCAAGACCAAGCGGTTTAATCTTTTCTATATAACTTTCAAGGATGTTTGAAGTGGGGCGCATTTTGGTTTCTATACAAAACACTTTCGACCCTAAAGCAAAAAACAGGTCTAGCTCAGTTTTCGAGCTGTCCGTAAAAACAATTTCGAGATTTGGTAACGCCTCGTAGGGTTGCACGGTGCGAAGGGTTATTCGGGCCACTTCCTGTTTAACATAACTTTCTAGCCAGGTGCCTTGCAGATATTTTTGCTCTTTTCCATTTACTTTTAATTGCATACTGAATTCAGGTCGGCCCTGGTAACTATATTCTTCTAAAAGCCCGGCGAGGTTAAGCAACTCACAAAATTTCTGTAATATCTTGTTTTGTTCAAGAGTTGCCCCTTTGAGACTGTAATTAAAAAGATTGCGGGGTTTGACGATCAAATTCGCTTTTAAATCGGTGTATAAACCCAGACATTCCAGAAAGTTTTGGCCCAGAAACAAAGCTAACTCGTCTAGCGCGGCCTGATTTTGCGGAACATCCTTTTTCGGCTCTTGAAGGGTTATACCCCGCACTTTCAGATAAGTACGAAGCACGCTTTTCTCTGTAACTTTTACGGTGGGGATAGCCACCCCTATCTCTTTGGGAGCAAGTGACGTAGCTTTATTTGGGCCTGATTGCCCTAAATTGGTCGGGGCAATCACACTTGATGCTTTGGGGTTAAGTGACCCATTTACTCCCGCTTCCTTTAGTCCATTTTTTACGGTGGGGATAGCTACCCCTATCTCTTTGGCGGGAAGAGTTTTATTGATTGTAGGACTGGTATGCCCGTTTAGGGGCGGAGTAGTAGCCGGGGGTTTTGGGATAGCTACCGACGGTGCTATTACGGGGTTGGGTTGAGCAGAAAGATTTTGGTTGGTAGCTGGGGTAAGCTTTTCTAAAGCAGTCGCAATCCGTTCCAAAGCGTCCGCGATGCGATGAACATCCAGGGAAGTGTCAAGCCCGGCGGTTGCCAGGGTTGCGGGCAACGGTGCTGGCCTAGGTTGAAGTGGCTTGCTACCATTGTTAGAGGGTGAATTTCCCGGCGAGTTTGCGATTTTGGTCAATTCTTCGGATAAAGCGGCTAGTACTGGAAAGCTGGGTGTATTCGACACGGGTTATCCCTCAATTTGCTATGACGTTGCTAGGACTTTGTTACGATGCGGCTAAGACTTTTGGCGAATGATTTCGGTGACTTCTTCGAGAGTAAAGGGCTTGATCAAAAAGGCGGTGGCTCCAGCTTGCAAGGCTGAGTTCTTGTGGCGCACTTCGCTGGAAACCGCTACAATCAGAGTGCCTGGTTGCTGCCGCTTGATATATTGGGTCGCAGTAATTCCATCCATCACCGGCATTTCGATGTCCATCAAAATCACATCCGGGGCGAGTTCGCTGGCCTTCTTGACCGCCTCCGCCCCATCTTCCGCCGTGCCGATAATATCCAAATCCTCCTCAAAATAAAGCATATTGCTGAAAGCTTGCCGCATGGCCGGTTTATCGTCCACAATCAGCACCCGAAATTTTTTAGCCGATTGGGTGGCTGCCTCGTCACTCATCGCCGATGTCCCTTTACATATTTTAATATATCTACATTACAAGAAGCTTTACGGCTGCTACCGAATCACCCCGTGCCGGTGTTTTTTTGGAGAAATTTGTTAAATTTGTTGAAAAAAAGCAATCCCCGAAATACATTAAGCTATTATACTTTCATTATACCGCAGCTTTGCAGTTTGAAAATAGCCAAAAATAACTGAAAAAACCTCAAGCAATATAACTTGATTATAAGCATTGCAAAAGGTTGCAAAAGATTGTAAACCGGGAAATTAAATCTTTTGGACAATCGGGGCAAAGTCGCGGAGGCGCGAGGTAAGACCGCTATAGCGTTGGCTGGTCTTGTTGTTGCGGACGGCGATACCCAGAGCCTTTTTTGAACCGACCAACACGACCAACTTTCGGGCGCGAGTGATGGCGGTATAGACCAGATTGCGCTGTAGCATCTGATAATGTCCCATCACCAGGGGTAGTACCACCACCGGGTATTCCGAACCCTGGCTTTTGTGAACCGAAACCGCATAGGCCAGGGTTAATTCGTCCAGTTCGGCAAAATCGTACTCCACCATGCGCCCGTCTTCCAGCCGCACCGTGACCATCTGCTCTTCGGTATCTATCGTGGTAATCAGACCGCCATCGCCATTAAAGACCTGCTTCTCATAATTATTCTTGAGTTGCATCACCTTATCGCCTAGGCGGTAGAGCTTGCCACCGGAGCGCCGCTCGGCCTTGCCCTCGCCGGGTGGGTTCAGGACTTCTTGCAACTGCCCATTCAGAAGCGCCACCCCCGCCGCGGTGCGGTGCATCGGAGCTAAAACCTGAATATCTTTGATAGGGTCAAACCCGAACTTGCGGGGGATACGCTCGGCTACCAACTCGACCACCAATTCGGCGCATTTTTCGGTATCGTCTTCCACAAAAAAGAAGAAATCGGTTATCTGGCGGCTCAGGCTGGGAAATTCACCCTGATTAATCTTATGGGCATTGGTAATAATCGCGCTGTCCGCCCCTTGCCGAAAGATATGGTCCAGCCGAACCACCGGCACAACCTGGCTATCCACGATGTCGCCCAGCACGTTGCCCGCCCCCACGCTGGGTAACTGATCGGTATCGCCCACCAACAGCAAATGCGCCCCATTCGGGAGAGCCTGTAGCAGAGTGTTCATCAGCAGCACATCCAGCATACTGGCCTCATCCACAATCATCATATCCACATCTAACGGATTATCCCGATTGAAACTAGCCCGACTGCCGGGCCGCAACTCCAAAAGGCGATGCAAGGTCAAGGCTGGTGCGCCAGTCGCCTCGGAAAGCCGTTTGGCGGCCCGTCCGGTGGGCGCAGCCAGGACGACCTTTTTCTTTTTGACTTCCAGCACTCGCAGTAGCGCCCGCATCGAGGTAGTTTTGCCCGTCCCCGGCCCGCCGGTCAGTACGCTCACTTTTTCGGTGAGGGCCAGCCGCACCGCCTCGCGCTGCTTTTCGTTCAGGGTCAGGCTCTCTTTGTCCGCCAGAAAGTTAAAGACCACCTCAAAGGATACGGCTTGAAACGAGGAAAGCCGGTCTTTGGAAGGGGGAGCGCCCTTCAGCCGAAGTAACCCGCCCGAAATCCCCATTTCGGCGTGATGAAACGGCGGCAAATAGACCGCTTCCAGCCGGGTATCCTTGACTACCGGGGTTTCCCAGGGGTCAAGCTCGTCCGGGTCTACTACGTAAATTCCGGCTTCCTCGGCGACCTGCCGTTCCCATTCGGTATCCTCGGCGGATGCGGCAAATTCCGGCTCTACCGGGTCGGGGGCATGGGTATAGTGCAGCCGCTCGGTTTCGACTCCCCGCTCGGCCTGTAATTCCTCCAAAGCCGCCTCGACCTGCGCCATGCCAACTTCCAACAATTCGGCGCTCTTTTTGACCAAAACGGACTGGGGTAAAAAGACGTGGCCTTCGTCCGAGCCTTCTGAAAGACAGAATTTCAGACCGCTTTTGAGGCGCTCCGGGGCATCTTTGGCGATACCCAACGCGGCGGCGATTTTGTCGGCGGTCTTGAAGCCAATCCCGAAAACATCGTCCGCCAGACGATAGGGCTGGCTCTTGACCACGCTTATCGAACCGTCGCCATATTGCTTGTAAATCCGCACTGCCAGGGCGGTACTAATGCCTTGCCCTTGCAAAAACAGCATTACTTCCTTGATGGCTTTTTGCTCAGTCCAAGCTTTTTGAATCATATCGGCCCGTTTGCGGCCCAAACCGGGAACTTCGACCAAGCGCAGCGGGCTGAGTTCGAGAATATCGAGGGTCGTAAGCCCAAAGCGGTCTACAATCCGTTGGCTGGTCTTTGGGCCGATGCCTTTGATGAGACCACTGCCCAGATATTTCTGGATGCCGGTAATCGTCGCAGGCAATACTACTTTATAGCGTTCCACCTGAAACTGACGACCAAAAGTCGGGTGATTTTTCCACCAGCCTTGTAATTCCAGACTCTCGCCCGGATTGACCGCCGGAAGCGTCCCGACTATCGTCACCAAATCATCGTTGCGAGCTTTGGCGGGCAATACTTTGGCAACGGTATAGCCGTTTTCCTCGTTCTGGAAAGTGACCCGCTCGACCACTCCGGTCAGCACGCTAAATTTTTCCGGCGGCTTTTCATTAGAGTTAGACGGTTTGACAACTGGCGGCGCGTCGGTTTCGGCAGGCTCAACCGGCCCGGCCCCCACCTTATTTGCAGGTTGATACGGAAAGGCTCTATTTTTTTGGGATGATGGTCGGTTTGATAGCTGGGTCACGGCAAATCCTTTACCACGCGCCTAATTTAGAAATTTTGTTCCAAATCATTATCTTTATTATAGCACATCTGGGCCGAATTTGGGATAGGGAAAATAGTGGTCAGTGGTCAGAAAATACAAGACGGAAGACGGAAGACAGAAGAAATCCGGCTAGTAGTTGCATTTTAACTCAAACCTCAAAACTTAAAACTTATCCTTCTGACCACTGACCACTGACCACTGACCACTGCTATCCCCAATTCATCCGTTCCAGCTCATCATCGTCCAGGCCGAAAAAGTGGGCGATTTCGTGGAGGACGGTGCGGCGGACTTGCTCTTTGAGTTCGGCCCGGTTGGGAAATTCATCTTCGAGCGGCTCTTGAAAAATGGTTATCTGGTCGGGGAGGGTCATATTATAATTGGTGTCGCGCTCGGTGCGGGGCGTGCCTTCGTAGAGGCCGAACAGGGTTTCGGTGTCAGGGTTCATTTCCAGGTCGCGTAACTGCTGGCGGGAAGGCCGCCGCACCACCACAATTGCCACATTCTCGCGGCGCAAAAAACGGCGATAGCGGGCGGGCAGTTCCCGGACTGCCGCCGCTACCAGCCGCTCAAATTCGGCTTTAGAGAGCGCTAGACCCATACCTTTATGTTCTTAAATTAATCGCATGTCTCACAAAACCGTTGGTTGCCTTGAGACGTAGGCGAGCCTCTTCCGGCGGAATATCAGCCAGGAGCGCTACAATCGCGGTGCGGGTTTCGCCCTGGCAGAGAGTCATCATCGCGGTGGCGGTAGCTTCGTCCGTGCCGGTGGCCTCGGCTACGATGCGGACGGCCCGCCGACGCAGCTTGGCGTTAGTCGGGCGCATATCCACCATCAGATTGCCGTAGGTCTTGCCCAGCCCGACCATCGTCGCGGTACTGAGCATATTCAGTACCAGCTTTTGGGCAGTCCCGGCCTTGAGGCGGGTCGAACCGGCTAACACCTCCGGCCCGGTGACAGGCGCAATCGTAATCTCGGCGACTTGTTCCATTGCCGAAGGCCGGTTGCAGGTCAAGGCAATCGTCACTGCCCCGATTTCACGGGCATAGGCCAGCGCCCCCAGCACATAGGGTGTGCGTCCACTGGCGGCAATCCCGACCAGGGCATCGGCGGCACTCAAATTCAGGGCGATTGCATCCTGTCGCCCCTGCTCCGGGTCGTCTTCTGCCGCCTCAACCGCACTGACCAGAGCCTTTGAGCCACCCGCGATACAGCCGACCACCAGTTCGGGCGGGGTATTAAAAGTCGGCGGACATTCGGCGGCATCCAGCACTCCCAGCCGTCCGCTCGTCCCTGCCCCCATGTATATCAAGCGTCCGCCGCCCTGCAATCGCCCGGTGATAGCCTCGACTGCCCGCCCGATATTGGGCAATTCCAGCCGCACCGCCTCGGCTATTTTGGCATCCTCGGCGTTCATCAGCCGGACAATTTCGAGGGCCGAAAGCTGATCGAGATTGCGGCTGGCGGCATTGCTGGCTTCGGTTGCCAGCCCAACGGTGTCGCCCGCTTCCGACTCTACCGGGCTTTCAGGCTCAAACGCGGCATCTTCGGCCATGATGCTAACTCCTCATTTGAATTTGGGTCACGATTTTGGATTTTTTGAATTGATGCTTGACCATTAAAAGCGGTCATGTGAGGGGCGAATTTTTGTAACAAGCGGGCGTAATTATCGCCGGGCGCGAGTTTGCCCAAAATGGCGGGTCGGGCAGCCCCGGTACAATGCGGCAGATTTGCCGGACGATTACGGAGCAATTCATAGCCTAACAAGGCGAAGGCGACCGCTTCTTTGGCCTCGGCCCGTACCCCGAACTGGTCGTGTTGCAACACCTCGACCCCCGGCAACCATTCTGCCAACATATCCATTAAGACCGGATTACGCGCCCCGCCCCCGCTCACCACCAGTTGCTGAAGCCGTCCGGCGTATTGACGCACTCCCAGGGCCACGCTGCGGGCGGTGAAGGCCGTCAAAGTCGCCAGAATATCTTCCGGGGACAGGCCCAAGCTAACGGCGCGGGCAATGGCGGTGCGGGCAAAGTCATCCCCGAATAGCTCTCGCCCGGTGCTTTTGGGCAACGGCGCGGCAAAATAGGGATGGCTCAATAGCTCGTTTAGCCAGCCGTTAGCTATTGCGCCCCGCTCCGCCATCGCCCCGTCCTGGTCAAATTGGGCCTGCCCCTGGCTGAAATGACGGATAGCGAAGTCCATCAGCGAATTGCCCGGCCCGGTGTCGAGCGCAAAAATCTTTTCCGGGTTGCCTCCCGCCGGAAGATAGGTGAAATTGCCGATACCGCCGATATTCAAAAGCGCCCGGCTCTTCTGGCTGTCGGCAAAAAACAGAGCATCGAAGTACGGCACGAGCGGTGCGCCCTGTCCACCCACCGCCATATCCGCCGGGCGAAAATCGTGGGCCACCGTCAGGCCAGTACGGGCGGCAATTATCGCGCCGTCCGCCATCTGCAAAGTCGAGGGCCGATGCCCCGCCGCGACCTGATGATAGATGGTTTGTCCGTGCGACGCGATTAAATCAAAGTCCTCGGCCTGATACCCCGCCTCTGCTAAAGCCGAATTCGCCGCCGCCGCAAACGCCTCGCCCAGCCCGAAATTGAGTTCGCACAATTCGGCCGGCCCCGCCTCACCCTGAAACGCCAAAAATATCTGGGCCTTCAATTCCGCCGCAAACGGCTTTTCAGCATAATGCAGAACCTCTAACTCAATAAAACTCGGTTCAGTACCATCTTGAGTTATATTCTCCTCAAAATGACAAAGCGCAACGTCCATCGCGTCAACGGAAGTGCCGCTCATTAAGCCGATGATATTAGCCGTAAGGACTGAGGACTGAGGACTGAGGACTGAGGATGGAGACATTAGCGCCCTCGCTGCTGGTTTCTTTGTTGAGCTACTGCTATACGTAGTCCCCCCACTATCCTGGCAACCTCTTCCGCTAACTGCATAATCTGATTAAATTTGGTTTGGTCTATATATTTATTGTCGAAGGCTATATAAAGCTGGCAACGAACTTCGGCGCACGAAGCCTTTGCGATAACGAGAAATTGATGAAATTCCGCCCGATTGCCTCTTTCAAAGCCTTCCGCAATGTTGGACATAATAGAGACAGCAGCTCTTTGAATTTGCCCTGAAAGTCCAAAATCTTTGGAAAATGGCCCGCTCTGACTTACCTGATAAACTGCTCTGGTAAGCTCTCTGGCTTTTTGCCAGGCCCTTAAATCCTCGAAGCGTTCTACTCGCCGTCTCTGCTCAACCACTTTTATGCCTCCAGTTTTAAAACTCAGTCCTCAGTCCTCAGTCCTCAGTCCTACCCCTTCAAAGCTCCCGCTCTGACCCCTTCCAAAAAGTACTTCTGGAAAGCCAGGAAGAACACAATCATCGGGAGGGCCGCGAGGGATGCCCCGGCGAAGATGAGGCCATAGTCGGTACTGAATTCGCTTTGGAGGTTAGCAACCCCGACTGGCAGGGTAAAGGAAGGGCTTTTAATCAGCACCATCGAGGGCCACAGATAGTCGTTCCAGAAGCGGACAAAGGTGAAAATCGAGAGCGCCCCGATAGCCGGTTTGGAGAGCGGCAGGATAATCCGCCAGAAAACCCCCGGCTCACTACAGCCGTCAATCCGTCCGGCTTCTTCCAGTTCAGTCGGGATAGTCTGGATAAACTGGCGCATCAAGAAGATACCAAAAACGTAGCCCCAGCCCGGCAGAATCACCGACAGCAAGCTATCGCGCAGACTGAAAGTCTGGACAACCACATAGAGCGGGACAAGGGTCACATGCGGCGGAATCATCAGGGTGCTGAGAATCATCCAGAAAAAGATATTGCGGCCCGGAAACCGCTTTTTGGCGAAAGCGTAGCCCGCCAGGGTATCAAAAAAGACGTGAAAAGCGGTGATACCCAGAGTTACCGCCACGCTATTAAAGGCCCAACTCCAATAATCTTTGGTCTGGCTGAACAGCCGCTCGTAGTTTTCGAGGCTGGGAGGCGACGGCAGCAGGTCGGGCGGGGTTTTTATAATTTCTCTGGTCGAGGTAACGGCAGTGGTAAAAAGCCAGTACATCGGAAAGAGCGAAATAATAGTAGTAAAGGCCAGGACAACCCAGACTAATACCCGCCCCCACGACCACTTGAAAGACCGGGAACGGGTCGGACGCGCCGTTAGTTTTACCGCTTCTACTGCCATATTAATACTCCACATCGGTTCGGATGAACCGGAACTGAACCACCGAAATCGTCGCAATAATCAGAAAGAGAATGATGGCCTGAGCCGAGGCGACCCCGAATTGGGAAAGTGACGGGTTAAACACCTTGTTATAAATCTGGGTAACTATCGTCTGGGTGCTATTTCCGACCCCGCTTGGCACCATCACATATACTTTCTCGAAAATCTCGAAACTGGCGATAGTGTAAAGTACCACCACATAGAGGGTCGTAGCCTTTATCAAGGGCAGGGTGATACTCCACCACTTGCGGAACGGGCTGGCCCCTTCCAGGTCGGCGGCCTCATAGTAGTCTTTAGGGATACTTCCCATTGCCGCACTGAAAAGTACAATCCCAGTCGCTGGAACGGTCAGGACGGTGGAGAGAATCACACTGTTAAGGGCAATATCAGGGTCAGAGAGCCAGCGCACCGGCCCAGCCCCGACCAGCCCCAGCAACCAGTTTAGAAATCCCCACTGGGTGTTAAACATCCAGCGC
>JBBRSG010000101.1:0-21717 GCA_038245615.1 Chloroflexia bacterium
CAAAAGGCCGCCTGTGAAGGCGGCCTTTTTAATTCGAGGGATTTTAGGTTTTATATAAGGCTTTTGCCCGGTGGGTTGCCTAAGCTACGCGCAGAACAAGCTTGCCGCGCACGTGACCAGCTTCACTTAATTGCAGAGCCTGAACTAACTCCTCCAACTCGAAAACCTTCTCTAGTTCCACTCGTATTTCGCCATGGTCAATCCTTCGGGCGATTTCGGTTAGCTGGGCCGTATTTGAGTTGACCTGAAACCAGGTGCTACGCACTTTATGAGCCTCGGCTTCCTCCGGTCACGAGAATCACTTTTTGGGTGAATACGCTCATTTGAATTATTCTCCCTGTTGGCTGAGAAGAATAGGTTATTCCTGCCATTCCCAGATACATCCGATAACAATTGCTAGAATAGGTTGCACAAAGCTAACCGGAGTGCTATAATATTACTACATACAGGTCTGTAGCCTTAGTGCAAAGTAATCATACCTACAGGTCTGTAGTTTGTCAAGAAGCAATTTCAAAACTGGTAGCCATAATTTGCGGGGAATTCAGAGAATGAAAGATAATCAAGTGAAAAATAAATCGGCTAAGGGAGCAACCCGGCAGCATATATTAGAAATAGCAAGTGATTTGTTTTATTATACCGGTATTCGGGCAGTAGGAGTTGATACTATCGTAGCTCGCTCCGGGGTCGCCAAAACCACCCTTTACGACCACTTTGCTTCTAAAGATGAATTAATAAACGCCTATCTTGAGGGGCGGGATAGCTATGCCTGGCAAATGATGGAGGAGACGCTGGCTAAACACCCCGACTCGCCTCGGCAACAGTTGATAGATGTAGTAGAGAGTTTTGAAAACTTAATAGCCGAGCCAGAGTCGGTAGGATGTCCGTTCCTGAATGCGGTGGCCGAGTTTCCTGAGCTAGACCAGCCCGGTCACCAAATTGCTCTGGCCCACAAACAAAAGTTGCGAGCGAAGTTTGCAGAACTGGCTCAAGCGGCGGGGGTCAAGGCGGCAAGTCAACTGGCTGACCAGTTTATGCTCCTGACCGATGGGGCGTTTGCCGCTAAACGGGTGTACCGCTCGGCTCAAAGCCCGGCCCTGCAACTAAAAGCTACGGCTGAGATGCTTTTGGAAGCTCATCTGGCTTCAAGTAAATCTAAAATCTAAAATCTAAAATCCCTTATTCCTCAACAGGGTTTGGGTTGACCCACAAATAGTCACCCTCGATGCGGACGGGGTAGGTTGGGAGGCAGACCGGCACGCCGGGGGAAGTATTTTCGCCGGTACGGACGTTGAACTGCCAGCGATGCAGGTAGCAGCGCACTAATTCGCCTTTCATGTCGCCCGCCCACAAAGGCCAGGCCTGATGCGGACAATGGGCCGCGAAAGCATAATACTGGCCTGCCACATTGGTCAAGGCCAACCGGGTCTTTCCGGCGACAGCCTCACGTATCTGGCCCGGCTTGACATCCCTCAGCCGGGCCACCCTCACAAAGCCTGCCGGTATCTCGCTATTCGATTGCTCCTCTTTTTTAGTGAACATGGTTGTAAATCTGAAATCTAAGATCATTAAAATACAGGATTGAGGGTTGAGTAAATCCGTTTAGTTCCTAGCATTTTAACTCAAAACTTATTTCCCGACCCTCAATCTTCCCTCTTCTCCCACCTCGGCGGCCACGACAGGGGCGGGAGGGCCGGGTCGGTGTAGTCGGGATAGGCCCAAAAGCGGCGGGACATCTTGTCCGGGCCGTAATAAAGATAATTGACCAGCCCTTCCCCCAGGCTAGGCCGCGCCAACAGTGCTGGCGCTTCCTCGAATTCCACCCAGCGCACGACTCTGACCGCTTCATCGTTGCCCGCTTCTCCGATTGGTTCGGTTAGGGCGGGTTGGGCCAAGTGTACTTCAAAGACGCAGGTAATGAAGTGCCAGCGATTGTAGGGATTGCGGGCATCCACTACAAACTGCAAATCGCCCGCCACCACTTCCAGGCCGGTTTCCTCGCGCACCTCGCGCACTACGGCGGCGGGATGCTGCTCCCCCGGCTCAAGCCGTCCGCCCGGCAACGACCACGTTAAATCGGGCAAGCCGTAATCGTTGCCCACCAGCAAAACCTTATTCTGATAGATTAAAATGCCCTGGGCCACATGAAAGGTTGTCCACTGGCCCGGCGGCGGAATATCGAATCGGCTCATTTTTTAGCAGAGGCTACAAATCTCAAATCTAAAATCTCAAATCTCAAATCTAAAATTGAAAGGCGAAGGTCAGAGAAATATGGTTGAGTTGCAATGTCAGGTACTAACCCGATTTCAGCCCCGTATTTTACTGACTTTAGATTTCAGATTTCAGATTTTAGATTTCAGATTACTTCTCCCCGTTGCCGTTCCAGGCGCGGAGTCGGTTGTTGATAGACGTTATCGAACAGAACTTCCGGGCCAGGGATGGGATACTCGTGGGCCAAGCGTACCTGCTCCTCGACTTCGGTCTGGGCGGCTTCTATCAGAGCCTTGTTGCTGGCTTCATCCAGCAAGTGACGGTCAAACAGAAAACAGCGGAAACGCTCTAACGGGTCGCGGGCTTGCCAGTATTCCAGCTCGGTTTTAGGGCGATAGCGGGTCGGGTCGTCGGCGGTACTGTGCGCTCCCATGCGGTAGGTGACGGCTTCGACCAGGGTCGGGCCGCCCCCGCTTCGCGCTCGCTCAGTAGCTTCCTGCATCACTGCGTACATCGCCAGAATATCATTCCCGTCCACCAACCGGGCCGGGATACCAAAGCCCTCCCCGCGCCAGGCGATGCGGGCAACGGCGGTCTGGCGGGAGCGCGGTACACTAATCGCCCAACCATTATTAACCACCACCATCACCACCGGGGCTTGATAGACCCCCGCGAAATTCAGGGCTTCGTTGAAATCTCCCTCGCTGGTCGCGCCGTCCCCGACTGCCCCGACTACTACCGCATTATCCCCCTTGATTTTCGCGGCCATCGCCAGCCCGACGGCATGGAGACTCTGACTGCCAATCACAATATAGAGCGGCATACAGCGGGCCTCGTTTTGGGCGAATTCGGGCGGCAGGGGATAGCCGCGCACGGCATAGGCAATCGCCGCCATCGGCATCCCCTTGAGCAAATACGCCCCGACCTCGCGGGGCGAGCAGGCCAGCCAGTCCTGGGCCAAAAGGGGGGTAGCCATCCCGACGGCGGTAGCTTCCTGGCCCTCGCCCGGTATCCAGGTGGTCGAGCGACCTTGCCGTTGCAAGGCTACCAGCTTATTCGAGAAAAACCGGGTCAGCCACATCGTCCGATACCATAGCAGCATCTTTTCCGAACTCAGGCCGTCCGGCAACGGGCCGACGACCTGCCCAGCAGGGTTCAGCACCTGATAGGGGGTGTCGAGGTCTACCGGGGCTAACAATAATCCTTTGTCCAACAAAACACTTCTCCTTTTGCTAAAAGACTCCATTGTCCGCATGATGGCAGCTTTGGAGTAAGGCTACCTTTGCATCGCTATTATACCACCAAGCTTTCTATCCGGCCTGGCTTGATGTATAATTCACCAGGCGTAGCTCCGAACTAACGTCAGGTTTCACTTGTCTTGCTATTATGTTTAGCTATTTAGGACTTTCGCTTGGGACGATTGGCTGATTTGAGGAAATCGTGCTAAACCCCAAAACAGGTTTGGTTATATTTGAAAAATTTATGCAGTAAATTTTTCAAATATAACTTTTCCCGGTCTACCCCGATTTGCCAGCAAAAGTCTTACTATTATCAGAATTTGGAAAACAGACCGTGATAGAACTTAGTAGAATCCGCAATTTTTGTATCATCGCCCATATTGACCACGGTAAATCTACCCTGGCAGACCGTTTGCTGGAAATGACCGGCACGGTTCTCAAGCGCGATATGACCGCCCAACTGCTCGACTCGATGGATTTGGAACGCGAAAAAGGGATTACGATTAAGGCCCGCGCCGTCCGTATGATGTATACCGCCGCCGATGGCATCGAATATGAACTAAACCTGATTGACACTCCCGGTCACGTGGATTTTACCTATGAGGTTAGCCGCAGCCTATCAGCCTGTGAAGGCGCAATTTTGGTGGTGGACGCAACCCAGGGCATTGAGGCTCAGACCCTGGCAAACCTGTATATGGCAGTCGAGCAAAACCTGACGATTGTCCCGGTCATCAACAAAATTGATTTGCCCGCCGCCCAACCGGATGTCGTCGCCAACGAAATCGAAAAGAGTATCGGCCTGTTTAAAGAAGAAATTATTCTGGCCTCCGCCAAAACCGGGTTAGGAGTCGCCGAAATTCTGGAAGCAGTCGTCCAGCGAATTCCGCCCCCCAAAGGCGACCCGGATGCGCCCCTCCGCGCCCTGATTTTTGATAGCCATTACGATGCCTACAAGGGGGTGATTGCCTATTGCCGAGTTTTTGACGGCAAGGTTGTCTCCAAAAATGTCATCAAAATGATGGCAACCGAAAAGACCGCCGATATTTTGGAAATCGGAGTATTTCGGCCTCAACCCTTCCCGGTCGGGGAAATCAGCACTGGTGAAACCGGCTATATTGCCACTGGCTTCAAGGTCGTGGCGGATTGTCGGGTCGGCGACACGATTACTCTGGCGAATAACCCTGCCACCGAGCCGTTAGCCGGGTATCGGCCCGCCAAGCCGATGGTCTTTGCCGGGCTGTACCCGATTAGCAGCGAGGATTATATCGCGCTGCGCGATGCCCTGGAAAAACTCAAACTCAACGATGCTTCCCTAATATATCAGCCTGAAACTTCGCTGGCTCTGGGTTTTGGGTTTCGCTGCGGCTTTTTGGGTTTGCTGCACATGGAAATCATTCAGGAGCGGCTTGAGCGAGAATATAACCTCGAACTGCTGACCACCGCTCCCAGCGTGGAATACCACGTGATGAAGACCAACGGCGATATGGTGCTAGTGGACAATCCCAGCGATATGCCCAACCCCGGCGAAATGGACTCGATTGAAGAACCCTGGATGACGATTTCGGTCATTACTCCGACCCGTTATATCGGCCCGATTATGGAGCTGGTCACGAATCGGCGCGGGGTCTATTCCAAAATGGAGTATCTGGATGAGAACCGGGTATTGCTGAGTTATGCGATGCCGCTGGGCGAGGTTATCGTGGACTTTTACGACCAGTTGAAATCGCGCACTCAGGGTTACGCCTCGTTGGACTATGCCTTTGATGCCTACAAGCCTTCTGATTTGGTCAAGCTGGATATTTTGGTGGCAGGTACGCCAGTGGATGCTCTTTCGCTGATTACTCACCGCGACAAAGCTTTTGGGCAGGGTCGCGCCCTGACCAGCAAGCTACGGGGAATTATCCCGCGCCAGATGTTTGAAGTGCCGATTCAGGCCGCGATTGGCTCGAAAGTAGTCGCCCGCGAGACGATTAGTGCCATGCGTAAGAACGTATTGGCGAAGTGCTACGGCGGTGACATTAGCCGCAAACGCAAGCTGCTCGAAAAGCAAAAAGAGGGTAAAGCTCGCATGAAAATGGTCGGCAATGTCGAAATTCCGCAAGAAGCTTTCATGGCGGTCCTCAGCCTGGACGATGATAGCCAGAGCGGGGGCAAGAAGTAAGGGGTTTCGGTTGTCAAAAAAAGAAATCCGCTTACGGGCGCTGGAGAATCAGGTTAAGCGGCTGGAACGGCGGCTGGTAGAGTGGCGAAAGGTCAGTGATCGCTATGGCTGGTTACGGCTTGTGCTATTTGGAGTTGGGGTGGCGGTCGGGATAGGCGGGTTCTATCTGGCGGGCTGGTGGCTATGTCTGACCGGGGTCGCCCTGATGCTGGTTATCTTCAATGTTGTAGCCTATTTTCATCGGCGGGTCGAACG
This sequence comes from Chloroflexia bacterium, assembly GCA_038245615.1. Classification (GTDB taxonomy): domain Bacteria; phylum Chloroflexota; class Chloroflexia; order Chloroheliales; family Chloroheliaceae; genus 54-19. Next base: position 5,863 of record JBBRSG010000101.1, read on the forward strand.
CGGCCTCACTCGCCACAAAATCTGGTTGCACCTCAAGTCCACCCAGATAGCCCGCATGAAGCTTGATTGGGAGCATATCCCCGGCCCGACCTCGCTGCCCACTCCGCCGGAACACCCCTTTCAGACTGACCTCGACCTGACCGGGCCGCGCTCGATTCATCAATTACTGGATACTTCTACCACCCGCGACGGCAGTCTGCGGCTCTCGGAATGGCTCTTGAATACCTCGCCCGATGCGGCCCGGATAGCCCAGCGACAAACCCTCGTCCGCGAACTCGCCCCACTGGCGATCTTCCGCGATAAACTAACCCTGGCCTCGACCCTTGCGGCCCGCGATTATAGCGAGCAGTGGGAAGGCCAAAAATTGTTAGCCTGGCTCAATCGTCATCCTTTGCGCCAATCGCTCGGCTGGCCTTTGCTGGGGCTGGCGGTTCTATCTGGCCTAAATATCGTGCTATTTACCCTGAACCAGTTCGGAATTTCGCCTGTGCCGGGCCTGATACTTTTCACTTTGCCCATTTACATAATTCTATATGTCATAATGTCGCGGAACATAGGCGGACTATTTCACGAGGCTTTTGCCTTGCGCGATGGCTTGCGCCGCCTGAGCGCGGTGCTAGGCTTTCTCGAAAGCTACCGCTATGGGCCGCATAATAATCTGAAAAGACTATGTGAACCAGTCCTAGACCGCCAGCATCGTCCGTCGGTTCAACTCCGTAAGGTAGCGCGAGTCGCGGCCAGCGCAACACTACAGCGCAATCAAATTTTGTGGTTTCTAGTCAATCTGGTCGTACCCTGGGACTTCTATTTTGCCTGGCGCTTGGAACAATATAAAGCCGAGGTTACGGCCCGGCTACCCGGCTGGCTGGAAGTCTGGTTCGAGTTAGAAGCGCTCGGTTCGCTGGCAAATTTCAGTTACCTGAACCCGGAATATGTCTTTCCCGAAGTCCAGCCCGAAAATCCGGCGGTCTTTCGAGCCGAGGGTTTGGGTCATCCCCTTATCTCTGACCAGGCCAGGGTTAGCAACGATTTCGCGCTGGAAAAGCCTAACGAAATAATTATTATTACCGGCTCGAACATGGCTGGTAAAAGCTCTTTTCTGCGGACGTTGGGGGTAAATCTGGCGCTGGCCTATGCCGGTGGCCCAGTCAGTGCCACCCGACTTGAAACCGGCCTATTTCGGCTGTTTAGTTGTATCAAGGTCAGCGACTCGGTTACGGACGGCTATTCTTATTTTTATGCCGAGGTGCGCCGCCTCAAGGCTCTTTTGGTGGAACTGGAACGCCCCGACCCACGCCCACTTTTCTTCCTGATTGACGAAATCTTCAAGGGGACAAACAACCGGGAGCGCCTGGCGGGTAGTCGCAGCTATCTGCGGGCGCTGGCAGGTCGCAATTGTACCGGAGCAGTCTCGACCCACGACCTCGATTTGGTGAAACTAGCCGATGAATTGCCGCAAGTCAAAAATTATCACTTCCGAGAAGATGTCCAAAACGGGCAGATGATTTTCGACTATACCTTGCGCCCTGGCCCATGCCCCACCACCAACGCCCTCAAAATCATGCGACTAGAAGGCTTGCCGGTGGACGAGGAATGGGGGTCAGGGGGCCGGGGAAATTCAGGACTGAGGACTGAGGACTGAGTGCTTCGTCCTCCAATCGTAAATCGCGGCCTCGCCCCCTTTGGGGGTAAATCCAGTGACCTTAGATTTTAGATTTCAGATTTCAGATTTTAGATTTTAGATTTTAAATAACCATGTTTACTGGGTTGACCAATGAAGGACAACGTTGGTGGCTGATTGGTCTGCTGGTGCTATGGGGCGGGCTATTGTTCGGCGGCTTTATTTTTGGGCGGCTCGATAGTGCCAAAGAAGGCCGGATTCCGACCTTTTCGCGGATTGGCTCATCTTTAGGGCTGGTAGTCGCCGGGTGGAGTTGGTATAGCTTTAGCCAGAATACCGCCGCGACTAGCTATAGTTTGCTGATTGCTATCGGTATGACCCTCGGCGCTTTGGGCGACCTGTTTATGGCGGGGCTGATTATAGCCGGGGAAAACCGGGTACTGGGCGGCATCGGCTCATTCGGGTTGGGACACATCGCCTATATCGCTGCGATTCTGCAATTTTCGGCACAGCAAGGACTGGACGCGCCTGCCCCGCGTTGGTTTAGTCTGGCGGGTTGGCTACTTTTTGGGCTGGTTGCCTGGTATTTGGTAGTCTTTCGGGGACGCGAAGCAACCGTCCTGCATTGGGCCGCTTTGCCTTATGCTCTGCTTCTGGCAAGTACCGCCGGGTTTGCAACCGGGCTGGCCTGGCAAGCCCCAGGTTTCGGCTGGCTAGGACTTGGCGCGGCCCTTTTTCTGGTTAGTGACCTGATTTTGGCGGCCCAGCTTTTCAACCAACTTCATTTCCCCCTTATCCGCGATATTATCTGGCTAACCTACGGCCCAGGTCAGATGCTAATCGTCTTTTCAGTTAGTAGCGCGTTTTAATGGGGTCGGGGACATTAAGGACTGAGGACTGAGTTCCTTAATCGTAAATCGCGGCCTCGCCGCCGGGGGTAAATCGCGGCCTCGCCCCCTTTGGGGGTAAATCGTAATCCCTGAATCCCGACCCGTTAATTATATTTAACATCCTCGTAACGTGGGTTGTAAGGTAAGCCGAGTACTATAGCAAGAGCAGATAACCTCATTTTGAGCATGTGGAAATTTAGGGACGAGAGTAAGGATTGAATATGAGTGCAAGTATAGCCGCGCTACCTGTTAATTTAACCGAAGCTGAAATCGAACAGGATTTTGAGAAAGGCGAGCAGAAACGCAAAGCCTTTCTGACCGAGAAATTGTGTCAGATTTTAATAGGTGTCCAGGTGTCAGCAATCCTGGCTTATCTGACATTTGGGATATTGATGGGCGAGCTATTGCTGTTTGCCGGAATTATTATAAGCTTGGGGGCAATCATCGGGTTTGGATTTAGTTACAGGTTGATCCGAATTGGGAAACAAAATTTAGCCTGTTTGCTACTCACTATTACCCAATGTGTGGCTTTAACCTATCCTACCTATTTGGTCGGGAATAATATTTCAATCGGCATATTTTGGTTAATACCGGTGGCCCTGGCGATTACTTTATTGGGAATGCAGGGGGTAATTATAATTACCGGCCTGGATTTGGCTGTCATCACCCTGGTAAGTGTTTGTCAAAACATCTTGAAAATCTATAATCCGCCGGTGGTTTTTTCTCCGGCTTTGCTGGGCCTTGCCAATATCATGTGTGGGGTTATGGCAATCCCGGCGATAGTGACGCTTTTGGTGATAGCCACTCGCAGCCAATATCGCGCCTTTCAGTTACAAAATCGGCGACTGGCAGCGGCCCTCGCCGCCCTGGAAGTCCGCCAGCGCAGTGGGCAACGTTTTAGCAATGAGGTCTTATCGCTGGTCCATCAGTTGAGCGCTAGTGCCACCGAACAGATGGTTGGAACGCAAGAGCAGGTCGCGGCGGTTAGCGAAGTAACCAGCAGCTTGGAAGAATTGAGCGAAAGTGCTGCCCAGATTGCCGCTTCTGCGGCTTCAGCCTCCCAAGCCGCTCACCAAACTGTTGAGGTTGCCAATGAGGTCAGAGAGGCCAGTGAGATGGCAAAATCGGCAGTGGTCGAAGGTACTCAGGCGGTAGAACAGGCCGTGTCCAGTGTGGCCCACGTTCGCAATCGGATTGAGCTTTTGGGTCAGCGCCTTTTGCATTTGACCGAACAGACTCGTCAAGTTAGCACCATTATTGATATTATTGAAGACATCGCTGACGAAACCCATTTGTTGGCCCTGAATGCCTCGATTGAGGCCGCCGGGGGGATTATGTCGGATACCACTTCAGGCCCGGTCAACCGCAATAGTGTGCGAGGAGAGCGGTTCGGGGTGATTGCCCAGGAGGTCAAAAATCTATCTGACCGTAGCCGCGAGGCCACCGAGGAAGTCCGTCAGAGTATCACCGAAATGCAGGGGGCAGTAGCGGCGGCAGTTCTGGTAGCCGAGGAAGGCAAAAAAGAAACTTCCGCCGCCTTGACTCGCTCCCAAATTGCCGGGGCAGTCATAGAGCGACTGAACGAAGTTATCGCCGGGAGTGCCAGCCGCGCCACCCAGATTTTGACCGCAACCGAAGAAGTAAATCTGCGTTGTGACGAAATCAGCCTGGCGACCAGCCAGCAGCGCACCGCCAACCAGCAGATTTTGGTGACGATGCGGAATATCGCCGAGGTTTCGCATCAAAGCGCCTCGGTGGTTTCGCAGCTTTCGGAGACCGCCAGCGCGGTAAATGCCCAGGTCTACGAACTCAATCAGGTGTTCGACTTGCCGGGGAAACCCGCCTCCGCCTCAAGCCTATCCCCGGCGCTGGTATAAGATTATTTTGAGTTAGACTGCCCAAAAATGTCACATCAGGTAATCATTATCGGTGGCGGAGTCGCCGGGCTGACCGCCGCCCTCCACCTCGCCGAGCGCGGTCTCAAACCCCTGGTTCTGGAAGCCGAGCCGGACTATTGGGGCGGGCGACTAGGCGGCAAGCCCTCGGCGGTTTTAGGGGACGGGGGACGGGGATCAGGGAGCAGGAGTCAGAGGTCGGAAGGTGACGATTTCCCCCCAACCGGGGCGAGACCACGATTAGAGAATTCAGCCCTCAGTCCTCAGTCCTCAGTCCTCAGTCCTGAATTTCCCCCGACCCCCGAAGAATTCCCCGCCGAACACGGGATTCACGGCTTTTGGTCGCAGTATCGCAATCTTAAGGCGATGCTCACCCGGCACGGGATTATGCCCCATATGGTCGCCGCCAACCGCCAGGAATGGATTCACGGACAGGGCGGGCAGGTTCGACGGGTGGAGATGGGTCGGGTAGTCAGCCGCACATGGTGGCCTGCGCCGTTTCACTATGGCACGCTCTGGTTTCGGCCCGCTTTCTGGCGGATGGTCGGCTGGCGGGATTGGCTCTCGATTCCGGCGGTGTTGAGCAGTCTGATTGTCGCCACCGGACTTGACCCCCTCGCCGAAGGTAATCCCCTCGAAGGCAAGACCCTGGGCGACTTCTGCAAAGGCTGGCCGCCTAATATTCGGGCGTTTGTGGCTTCACTGGCCCGGAGCGGTCTAAGCGCCCACCCCGACGATGTTCCGCTTTCGGGCTTTATCGCCTTCTTGCGGTTTTATACCCTCTTGCGGCGCGATAGTCAGCGGTTCGACTACCTGACCGAAGATTCAGACCGGGCGCTTGTTAGGCCGATGGTCGAGAAAATCTGTCAGCTTGGAGGCGAAGTGCGGCTGGGTAGTCGGGTTAAATCGCTGGAAAAGCTGGACGCGCAAAATGGCTGGCGGGTGATTTTGGAGGATGAAGCCGGAGCGACCTTAACCGCGCCGCAAGTAATTTTGGCTTGTGATGCGCCCGGCACTCGCCGGATTTTGCAACAGAGCCAGGCGACCAGCGAAATGGCGGCAAATTTCCATTGGCCTCAAGGTTTGGAAACGGCGATTATTAGGCTGTGGTTTGCCGCTTCGCCTCGCCCTAAAGACGAAGCCGGGATTATCAGCGGGGATTTTACGGTGGACAATTTCTTTTGGCTGCACCGTTTCCAGCGGGTCTTTCAGGAGTGGCATACCCGTACCGGCGGCTCGGCTCTGGAAGCCCATATCTACGGCCCACCCGAACTCTTGGCTGAGTCGGATGAAGAACTGCTCGACCGGGCCACCCGCGATTTTGGTCGGATGTACCCGGCCCTACAGGGTAAAATCATCCATCGCACCCTTCAGCGTAATTCCGCGACTCATACTCTTTTTGCGGTGGGCAGTATGGCCCGTCATCTAGGGGTGCGTACTCCCTGGCCCGGTCTTTTGTGTTGTGGCGATTGGGTGCGCCACGCGACCCCGGCCCTCTTTCTGGAACGGGCCTGCGTTACTGGCCTGGAAGCCGCTAACGCCGCCCTTGCCAGCCTGAACCAGCCCCAATTCCCGCTCGTCCCCCACAAATCACCTGAACTCCTGGCCCGGTTCGCCGGGGCTTACGTCCGCTTGATGCGGGCCAATATTCGCGGCACCTCCAAAGAGGATTAGTTAATTTTCTCCCAGAGGTCGGGAAAGTAGGCGGCGGCATTGACCAAAATCCTATAATCCGTAACAAAATCCAAAGGTTCAAGTTTAAACAATGCAGAGGCCCAAATTGCTTTATTAGAGTGAGGATAATATTTTAGCTAGTCTAGTCAACTAAAGGCTACCACTTTGACCGTCCGGTTGCTGCTTATTAATACCCCGAATAGGGTAGCTGGAAAGGAGCATTACCATGAATGAAGAGCTAATCAGCCAATATATCAACGACACCTTTGACAGTATCGAGGCTGTTATGGCGATGGGCAACACCTTCTTTTTCTACGACCCTGAGCGCAAGTTTCCCTTCGCCACGCTGGTGACAACCGATGATGAGTATGATCAGTTCTCCAATCTAAGTCGCCCCTCCGTCTTCCGCCTGAGCATCGGTATCAGCAAAGCGACCTACCGCTCCCGGTTTGGCGCAGAGCCTTTCACTTCTAATGCGGTTGATAGCGGCTACGATTTCACTGCCTTGGATCAAGTAATGCCGCACCCGGTGTATGGGCGGATGTACTGGGTCTGTATCCTCAACCCCAGCGCGGCAACGTTTCAGGCGGTGATACAGCCATTATTAGCGGAAGCTTATGAGCTGGATGTCAGCAAGCACGCTAAACGCAAGACCCGCGAATGAGGCCCAGCTATTAAACTGCTGGTTCTAGTTAGATTTAACTGCCCTCTATCGGCAAATCGGGGCGGTTGCTCCACTCGTTCCAGCTACCGTCATAGTTGGTCAGGTGGTCGTAGCCCAAGAGTCGCAGGGCAAAAAGCACGCTGGTCGCGGCTACTCCACCATTGCAATAGGCCACTACCGGGGTTTCAGAGTCTTCGACTCCGGCTTCGGCAATAAGCTGACGCAATTCGCCCGCCGGACGAAAAGTGCCATTTTCGGGGTCAATCAGGCTCTCGCGGGGTAGATGTACCGCCCCCGGAATCCGCCCACCTCGCTCGCCCCGCCGAAACTCGTTTTTATACTGTCCACTATCGCGGGCATCCACCAATACAAAATCTCCTTTATTCAGACGGCGGGCCAGTTCTGCCGCTTCGATGCGCCATTCTGGGCGGACGTGTGGCAAGAAAGTCGTCGGAGGATAATTCGGTACTTCCTGGGTCAGCGGCAAGCCCTCGCGCTGCCACTTGGGTAGCCCGCCATTCAGTATTTTTACCTGGTCGTGACCGTAATAGCCCAGCACCCAGGCCAGTCGAGTGGCGAACTGCGAGGCCGGATGGTCGTCATAAATCACTACGGTATGATAATTGTCAATCCCGACTTTGCTTAATAAAGTGGCAATCTGGGCTGCTCCCGCGACCTGAGCTGGCACCGGGTCATCCAGGTCTACCAGGTCTTTAGTCCAGTCCAGATATATCGCCCCTGGAATGTGACCGAGGGCGTAGGCTTCTGACGCACCGACATAATCGGCTTCTTGCACGCCGGGTGCGACATTTTTGGTTTTGACCGCCCCCCGCATATCTACAATCCGAATGGCGGGGTCGTTCAGGTGTCCCAGCAGCCAGTCGGTTTCCGCCAGCAATTCAGGTCGAGCGTAAGTTTGTTCATCCATTAATTTCCCTCCTATCAATTATCTTTAGGACTTTCGCTGGTAAATGGGGGTAAACCCGGAAAAGTTATATGTGAAAAATTTACGGCGTAAATTTTTTACATATAACCAAACCCGGTTTTGAGGTTGCGCCAGCATATCCTCAAATCAGAAAATAGTCCCAAGCGAAAGTCCAAATATTGTTCCGTTACGGCGTTTCGCTTATCTTGTTCCGTCAGATTGTTCCGTACTGTTCCTCATATTTCGTAATAAAGGCAATAACTCGCGGCCTATCCGAATATTTTCCTCGGTGACGGGATGATTCCGCAGGATAAAATTGGTGATGCCTCGTCTGACATATCCCTGTAAGGTGGCGGCAACCTGTTCGGGTGTCCCGAAAAGCAGCACCGAATTACCGCCCATTACTCGCGTCAATCCAACCCAGGTATACGGCGCGATAATATCCGAACCTGGCACAATATCGCCGGGCTGACCAGGGTCATCGCCGGGAGTCGCGGACGAGGCGGGGATTAAATCCATCAAACGGCGCAACCCGGTAGCTTCCGAGGCGTTGCGACCCTGCAAAGCCGCCGCCAGCCACACCGGGTCGGCCTTGTCCAGCAGAGCGCGGGCGGCTTGCCACGCTTCCTGATAGGTATCCTGAATTGTCACCAGAAAAACCGTGTTATAGATGATAGTGCGACCTATCGCGCTGGCCTTGCGGCGGAGGCTGTCGAGCCGGGTTTCCAGCTGGGCCGGGGGTTCGCCCCAGGTCATCAGCACATCGGCTTGCCGGGCCACGGCATCTTCGGCGGCGGGCGATGCACCACTAAACCAGAGAGTTGGGCCGAAAGGTTGCACCGGGACTTCGTAGACCGAATGTACCCGTCCCCGGTAAAACTCGCCACCAAACTCAAAAGGCTGCCCCTGCCAGAAAGTTTTCATTACCTCAACCAATTCGGTAGTCCGCCGATAGCGGGCATCTTTGGGTGGGGCTTCGCCTTCTTCCACCAATTCAGTGGGGGCGCTGCCAGTCACGATATTGAGGGCCAACCTGCCGCCACAAAGCTGGTCGAGGGTCGCCGCCTGGCGGGCAATAGCAATAGGCGAGGCCAGACCGGGGCGCACCGCCACCAGCGGGATTAGGTTGGTGGTGTGCTGGCAAATCGCCGCCGCCGTCACAAACGGGTCGGGACACCAATTGCCGACTGGAATGAGCATATAATCGTAGCCGTTGACCTCGGCAGTTTGGGCGGTTTCAATCTGATAGGCTAAATCAGCCCGGCGCGGTAACGGGTTCTCGAAAAGATGAGGGCCATCGCCGCCTGTCGGCAACATTGTTCCAAACAGAAGATTAGATGAAGCTAGAATTTTATCGCGTACTGTCATATTCAACTACTCAGCTTAACTATTTTTTCGGATGCAGACTGAAATCGCAATGAATTATCTGCACGGTAACACGGCCCTAAATCGGTGTCAAGCCTCAATTCAGTTAGAAAAGTGATCAGTGGTCAGTGGTCAGTAGAGGAATAACCCGGCGCTAAATTGGGGTCAAGCCTCAATTTAGCGGGAAATTCAGGGCGATAACTGGACACCTTGCCTCATTAATGTTATATCTGTAGCCACACATCTTGGCAGTCAAGGCTAATTCTATAATAATTGCCCAGCTTAAATAAAATCAGGAGTGTATCTATTGCAGCCCCAGGAATATCAGGATTTTACCACTCAGCTTCGAGCGAATTTATCTCAGGATGAAAGCGTAATCGGGCTGGTGGCGCTCGGTTCGATGGCCCAACAGGACTACCAGCCCGACCAGTGGTCCGACCACGATTTCTTTTTGATTGTCACAACCGGCGAGCAAGAAAGTTTTCGGAGCAAGCTGGATTGGCTACCTCAGCCCAACGAAATAGCCTTTAGCTTTCGGGAAACCCAACATGGTCTGAAAGTAGTTTACCAAAGCGGACATCTATTGGAATTTGCCGTGTTCGATACCCAGGAACTGTACCTTGCCAAAGTCAATCGCTATCGGGTACTGTTAGACCGGGCTGAAATCGAACAACAGCTAGTCAAAATAAAAGCTGCCAGCACCGAAACGCCTTCCGCCGCGACAGACGAAAGCAGTCAAACGGATAGAGACTTCGGGCAGTTTCTAACTAATTTGCTGGTCGGGGTCGGGCGCTACCGGCGGGGCGAAAAACTGAGCGGGCAACAGTTCGTCAAAACCTACGCTTTCCGGCATTTGCTGGTACTTTTGCAAAAATATTTGCCGTCGCCCCAAAAATCGGTCTTGGATAATTTAGACCCCTACCGCCGCTTTGAGCGGGTTTACCCGGCGCTGGGGGAAGAGCTAAACCGGCTATTGAATGCTGAAGTTCCCGAAGCCGCCCAGGGATTGCTGGCAATCGCTATCCGTGAGCTAAAGGATTATCTGCTAAACTATCCCCAGGCAATGATCGTGGTGCTTCAAAAGCAGCTCGATTTGCCGAATTAAAAATAGTTGAGGTTAAAGTATGCATCTCGAAAAAGTTCATGAGTTTTTGGCAGAGCAAGTAAGAGCCTGGCAAGAGGGCGATGAGGCGACCATTTCCCAGGCTTTCGCCGCCGAAGGCTATTTTCTAGCGCCGGGTTTTCGGGCGGTTGGCCCGACCCAAATTGGGATAGCGGCCCGTGAATATTTTAGCCAATTTCGGGATTTGCAGATAGAAGTCCGGCATATCTGGTGGCAAGCCCCGCGAGTAGCCCTCGAATGGGATTGGACTGATACCAATCGGGCTACCGGCGAGCAGCTTTCTACCCGCGAGGCGGTCATGATTGATTTTGACGATGCCGATAAGGTTACCGAGTGGCGCGAATATTTTAACCGGGACAAACCCACTCCGGCCCTAGAAGATGCCAATTCCGCCATAGAGCCAGTATGACTAAAGCCGACTTGATGGCGCGAATAGACTTGTTCAATCAGGGTCGTCCCCCGAATTTACTGGCCTTCAAGTATCGCAATATGCAGGCCAGTTCTTTTGTTTTTTATCGGGGAACGTGCCACCTGTTTTATCAGGATTGGCTGGCTACAAGTCCCTTGAATGAAGCCCCGGCGACCTGGATTTGCGGCGATTTGCATCTTGAAAATATGGGCAGCTACAAGGCGGCAAACCGGCTGATTTACTTTGACATCAACGATTTTGACGAAGCGGCCCTAGCGCCCTGTAGCTGGGATTTAGCCCGCTTCATTACCAGTATTCTGCTGGCGACCCCAACCCTGGGAATGGCCCGCCCCGAAAGCCTGGAACTATGCCGCAATGTTCTGGCTACTTATCGCACAACTTTGGCGCGAGGCAAGGCTCACTTTATAGAGCGCGAAATGGCGGCAGGCCTCGTCCGCGATTTGCTGGAAAGCGTCCGGGACCGCTCAACCCAAAGTTTTCTCAACAGCCGGACGGTTTTCGGTAAAACCGGGCGCAAACTCTGGCTCGACCCCAAACGAACCCTGGCAGCGACTGAGGAGGAGCGCCATCAAGTCACGACCACTATGCAAAAATGGGCCGCGACCCAGCCCAACCCCAAATATTACAAAGTCCTGGATATAGCTCACCGGATAGCTGGGACTGGTTCGCTGGGCATCGAGCGGTATGTGTTGCTGGTGGAAGGCAAAAATTCTAACTGGCTGCTGGATTTGAAAGCTCAACCGGGTTCAGTCTTGCAACCTTATCTGCAAATTCCGCAACCCAATTGGGCGAACCAGGCCCAAAGAGTAGTAACCCTACAAGAGCGGATGCAGGCCAATTCTCCGGCAGTTCTGCACGCCCTCGAAATAAACGGCAAGGCCTTTGTGCTAAAGGATTTGCAACCGACCCAAGACCGGATTAATCTGGTGCTGTGCAATGGGCGAGGGCGGCGATTGGCGAAGCTTTTGGATACAATGGCTAAAGTCATCGGCTGGAATCAGATACGGAGCAGCGGGCGGCAGGGTAGCGCCACCACCGACCAGCTAATAGCTTTTGGTGAGGCCACCGACTGGCCCGAACAGCTTCTGGATTATGCCCAAAGCTATGCCGCCCAGGTAGAAACCGATTATAAAATTTTTTGTGCCGCCCTCAAGCCCAAAACTGGCAATTTACAACCCTGAAAGCTTTATTTCCCCCACCGAAATCGTCAGGGTGCGGCTATCCGAGCCGAGGCCGACATCCACCGGGCGATAGGCTTTGCCGCCAATCTTGAAACTTAGCCGATTCTGGCCCGGTTGCAGCTCTAATGTCAGTCGGACGGTTTGGGGAATAACCCCGGCTTGAACCTGCCCAACCCGCCGATCATTTAGCCAAAACTCCACCGGGCGCTGTTCCTGAAAGCTGCGGAGCGGAAATTCCAGTTCCAGACGGCGCGGCTCGCTCGTCCAGAAATCCAGCCGAGCCAGGTCGCCCTTGACCCAGCGACTCAACTTGCCGTCCGGCTCTTTTTCGCCTTCGTGCCAATCGGGGAGTACCAGGTTATAGAAAAGACTGGTCTTCGGGCCGGGCGGGACCTGGTAGACCGTCAGGGTCGGACTATCTGAAACCGGAGGCTGGCCCGGCAGCAGTTTAGCTATAATCTCAAAGGTGCGGGAACGCTCACCATCGTTTAGAATATCTTTGTTTATCGAGATATAACCGACCCCAAAATAGCGCAAGACCCCGACCTCTAACGGCTGCGGCGGCAAAATATCGGATTTGACCTCGGCACTCAGGTCGCGGAAGTTCACGAACACTGGTACGCCATAATAAGGTGGAAAGACCGGGTTGCGCGAGATATAACCGTTTAGCAAGGGCTTGTGGTGGGTCATCTGGTATTGCAGATAGGCCGTTTCGTATTGATAACGCCCATAATTCAAAGGAACATCCAGGATGGCATAGTCGCGGCGCGGGTCGGTCGCCAACTGGCGATAGAAATCGGGAACGTTGTAATAGGTCAGGCGATAGGGGATGGGCAGTAACTCGAAGGCCAGCGCCAAAAACGCGATACTTACCGCCAGATTATAACGCCGATTCTGTCCCGCCCAATGCTTGCCAAGTTTGCTCAAGCCCCAGGCCGCTAACAAGGCTAGTCCCAAAAGAGCTACTACCGCGAATCGTCCTGGCACCCGGGTAATATTCAGGATTGGCAATTTATAAATCAAGGCCGCCGGTAAGGTCGGCCCGACCTCTATCCCATTAATATGCAACCGCCGCCCAAAAGACAGCACCGCGAAGACGATTACCACTAACAGCCAGAAAAGGACTGAGGACTGAGGACTGAGGACTGAGGTTTTCAATCGAAAATCGAAAATCGAAAATCGAAAATTCCCGCCTTCCGCCTTCTGTCTTCCCGCAAGAACCAAGCCGACCAGGGCCAGGAGGTAGACCACGAAGCCGGGGAAGACCACTTTTTCAATCAGGGTGGCGGTGAAGGGCTTGATGGCGCGTTGCATGGCTTCACCCCAGAAGGGATGGAACGGGCTGGGATAAAAATAGGCCAGGAGGTCGGCTGAATAGATATTATCCTGGCGGGGCGGGACGGTATTCGGGTTGTTGAGGGCTTCATTGATGGTCGGTAGGCTGAAAGGCAGGGTTATCAGCAGAAATACCCCGGCGATAACCGCCGCTCTGCCATATATAGCTGCCAAACTAAAACCGATGGCCTGCTTTCGCCCGCGCTGCCAGCCCCATAAAACCGTAAGATAGCCCAGATACAAGGCGCTGAACATCGCCATATACAGGACATATTGCAATTCCAGCAAGGTCATCAGCCCCAAAAATCCCGCCGCAATCAACCCGTCTCTAATCCATAAGCTACGCTTCCCGCGCTCCGCGTCGGTTAAAACTGCGGCGGTCAATGAACCGGACGTATCACCGACCCCTGCCCCCTGCTCCCCAATTTTCGATTTTCGATTTTCGATTTTCGATTTTCGACCCCCCAAAGTCTTCAAGAAAAATAGAATATAAAACGGAATGAATTCCGAGGAAACCAGATTGAGATGGCCCAAAAGATGGTCAAAGTTATAGGTGCTGAAACCGTAGGCCAGCCCCGCGATTAGGGCCGCTTTCCCGTCGCCCCACAGGTATCGCGCCAGACAGAAGCCGCCATAAGCCCCCACCGTCAGGCAGAATAGCACGATAAAATTGTACCCGGCGATTGCGCCAACCGCCGCCCCGCCCAGGGCCGCCCCGATATATTGCACCGGCAGACTAATAAGGCCATTCAGGGCGTTCAGGGCGTGGAGATAAAGACCCGTTCCCTGGGGGTAAAATATCATATCGGTCTGAAAAGGCGATTGACCGTGTTCCAGGGCAAAGCGCACCCACCATAGATTCCAGACCATTTGCCAGGCATCGGCGTGGTCTTCGCCCGGCACGGCCTGATTAAAGTGCAATATCATAGGCCAGGTGAAGACTATCGCCAGCAACCCAAAACCGGCTATTATTAACACATCGGGAAATAGCCGGTTTCGCGTTTTTATATTCTGATGGCGGGTTTCGGTTTCGAGCAAGCCTTTTCACCGGGGAGAAATACAATTTTTACAGGGATAGACAGGATTTATAGGATGAAATTAAAATTAGGACTTTCGCCTGGAACGATTTGCTGATTTGAAAATAATTGAATCAAACCCCCAAACCAAGTTTGGTTATCTTTGAAAATTTTACGCCGTAAAATTTTCAAAGATAACTTTTCCGGGTGTATCCCGATTTTCAAGCGAAAGTCCTAAAAATTTATTGGGCAACCCTACCCCACGATTAAAGTTCCGACCACCCCGGCGGGCTGCCCGTTGGTCAGGTCGAGGCGCGGGCCACCGGGCGCGATATACAGCCCGACTGATAGCCGGTAAGTGCCGGGCGGTAAATTAGGCGGCAAGGCCAACGGATAGTCATCGCCGACGATTTCGCCCGGCTTCCAGAGCGAGGTCGGACGGGTCGCGCCCATCGGCTGCAAATCTATCTGGGTTACTTTGTTACCCTGTTTGTCCAGCAAATGAATAAAGGTAGTGTAGTTGGTATTGGGCGGGCGCAAGGTCTGCCAGTACAGATTTATCTTGACGGTTTCACCGGGTCGGGCAGTCGGGGCGGCATTCCAGCCAATCAGTCGGATAAGCCCGCCATAGTCGAAATCGGCGGGTTGGGCCACCTTCGCCACTTGTGCGGCGCTGGGTAGCACCGGCAGCCCGGTACTCAGCACGATAATTCGTGCGCCGGGCTGGTCAGTCGGGTTCTTCTTAAAATCTTGCACCAGCTTCATCCCCGCCGGGTACGGCCCTTCGATATAGGTTTGATAGGCTTCACGGACGGAAGCATTCCCAGTTTCGGCGGCCTCTTTATAATAGGCCTCACTCAAAACCAGATAGTGATAACCGTTGGCGGCATACCATTCGGGCGGATTTGCCAATACCCCTTTTCCGCCTTCCAGCCGGAATTTTGAGCGCGGCACCAAATCAGTCGAGAGCGGTTCGAGCCAGAGCTTTGCGCCTTGCGGCAGATTGGCCTCAATCCATTCCGTCGCCCGCGCCCGGTTGGTCGGCAAAGCGTTATAGCTATCGTAACGGACAATTGCCAGAGCCGGGGATACTATCGCCAGGAGCGTCAGAACGCCGATGATAAAAGACGGAAGGCGGAAGGAGGAAAACGGAAGACGGGGGCGGGATTTCAGGCGGGTGAATAGCCATGTTACGGCTGTGACTAAGAAGAGGGCCGCGAACAGGGCCAGGAAAGGGATGACCGGCATCAGGTTGCGGCTGAAATTGACCTTGTAGGACGATAATTGCAGATAGGTCACTAGCGGGAAGGCCAACAATATCAGGTCGTGGCGCGAATGGCGCACCGCCGCTAATACTACTCCCCCCAGGCCGAGCCAGACCACCGCCGCGTTTTCGAGCAGCATAAAGCCGACATATTGCTGCCAGTTGTCCGCACTATCATAGCCGGGATGCCCCAGATTTTGATAATGATTGATAATTGCCGCCAGGTCGGTCAGGAATTGGGGCAGATGGAAGAAAATAAATGGCGCACCGATAAAGAAACCGCCCAAACTGGCAAGCAAGGCTATCGGTAAATTCCAGCCGACCCAGCTCCGGGGTGGTCGTCCCAATAGGTGCGCCAAAATCAGGGGTAGAAGGATTAGGGCATTATTGTATTTGGTGGCGATTGCCAGCCCTGCCAGCAAGCCCGCCAGCAAATAAGTTCGCCGATTATCGCGGCCTTCCGCCATTGGAA
>JBBRSG010000102.1:0-21370 GCA_038245615.1 Chloroflexia bacterium
AAATTCCATGCCCGGTGAGGTAAAAGCGGAGCAGCGCCCAATCCCGATAGCGATGACGGGCGGTGCGCTTGAACCGGGCAAACCAAAAAGGGGCGGCGGTTTTATCCAGCAAGCGATAGAGCCAAATCTTGCGGGGAAGTTGAGAAGTCGGGCGCAACCCAACCGCACTGCGCCGCCTTCGAGCCAGGTACGAAAATCTTATTATTCTGCCACGCATCTTTTCTTTACTCCAAATCAGAACGATTTAAACCTGCATGTGACGTTTAGACCTGCAATGTAATAAACAAAAAAGAGGGTAAACTCGGCGGACTGGCTACCGGTGACGGCAAAACTCAGCCCGGTGGATAACCTATAGCGACAGGATTGACTGCGCTATCAGGCTTTAACTTTCGGTCCATAGCCTTCCAGCAGCGCCCGGCGCAGCTTTTTGGCATCTATCCGGCTTTCCAAAATTATCTGCTCATCCACAATCATAACCGGAATAGTATATTTATATAGCTCAAAAAGCGCTGCATCCGTAGTGATGTCTACCTCGCGCAGCCTTACCGCAACCTCTGGCTCTAGCGTCATAAGGGCGGCTTTAGCATCCTCGCACAAGTGGCAACCGGGCTTGCTATAGAGGGTTACATTATGATAATTCTGATTATTCTCAGGCTTGGTTTGAAGTTCTGGCATATTGTTAGAAGTATAACCTATTTAACGTGTTCCGCCAACAAGTCTAAAGCTTCCTCACGGCGGCTTTTTGGGACCAAAATCGGCACCATACCCAACGACCCAACCGTAAAACCAAGTTGCGAGGAAGACAATAGCAACACTGGAATTCCCCCCGATTCCAGGACGGCCTTGATGACCTGGGCTTCCATGTAGCCTCCAGCCCGGAAGACTTCCACTTCCCGCTCACCCTGCGGCCAGGGAATCCCGCTGCTCAGGGTATCATCCAGCACCGGAGCGGCCTGGCCTACCCCCAACTCGGCTAAAGCTACCTCGCAAAACGGACAGTTATCTTCCTGCCAATCTTCCCAGCTAAATACTCGCTCGCACTTGGGGCAATAGCGTTCACGTTCCTCGGTCATAAAATTGTAACCAGCTTTAACCTATCTAAACTCAACCGATTAAAGCTTAAACCTGAACCGGCGGTGTTTTAAGCGGGTGAAATTACCCGATTACATTTTACCAAATTTTGAGATTTTTTGCTTGACCCAAAACCGCTTTCCCAAATACCGCCCTGAATATAAAATAATATGAGGACTGGTAGGAAATTAGCTTGCTTTTCACCCTGGAATTAGGCAAAATATAACATAGCCAATCCGGTTTGTCTAGCCTGAGTCAGGAGAGGAATTTATGTTGCCGAATGAGAAGCGCGAAGTGTATATGGATCACGCCGCTACTACCCCAGTTGACCCGGCCGTAGTCGAGGCGATGCTGCCAGCCTTTAATCAATATTGGGGCAATCCCAGCAGCTTATACCAACAGGGTCGGGCGGCTTTCGAGGTGATGGAAGCGGCTCGCCAGCAAGTCGCCGAAGTTCTGCACTGCAAGCCGGGCGATATTTTATTTAATAGCGGCGGCAGCGAGGGTGACAATCTGGCTCTCAAGGGGGTTGCGCTCCAGGCGAAACTGGCGGGCAAGGGCAATCATATTATTACCACCAACTTTGAGCATCACGCCATTCTGCACGCCGCCGAATATCTGGAAGAATTTGGGATTGAAACGACCTATGTCCCGGTCAATCGGGACGGTCTGGTCGAGCCATCCGAAATCGCTCGCGCTATTCGGCCCGGACAGACCGTCTTGGTCAGTGTAATGTACGCCAATAACGAAATCGGGACGGTGCAGCCGCTCGCCGAAATCAGCCAACTTACCCGCGCTCAAGGCATCGTTTTGCATAGCGATGCGGTGCAAGCCCCCGGAAATTTACCGCTGGATGTCCAGACGCTTGGGGTAGATTTGCTTTCGCTATCGTCGCACAAATTTTATGGGCCAAAAGGGGTCGGGATTTTCTACGTCCGTCCTGGGTTGGATAAGCAGTTGCTTTTCCAGCAACAGGGCGGCAGCCAGGAGCGCAAAAGACGGGCCGGGACTGAAAATGTACCATATATCGTCGGGACTGCTAAAGCTTTGAGTATGGCAGAAGCAAATCGGGCCGAATATGTCCCGCGAGTGCGCCAACTGCGCGACCAGTTGCTGGAAGGTATCTTGGCCCGGCTTTCGGGGGTTCACTTAAACGGGACGTGTGAGGCCGATAAACGCTTGCCCAATAATATTAATCTCTCGTTTGAAGGCATAACCGAGGACGGCTTGCTACAAGCCCTTGATTTGCAGGGGATTGCTGCCAGTAGCGGTTCGGCCTGCAATAGCGGGATAACCGAACATAGCCACGTCCTTAAGGCGATTGACACCCCCTCCGAGCTTGCCCCCGGCACTTTGCGTTTGACGCTGGGCAAAAGCACCACCGAAGCCGATATAGCCTATGTTTTAGACCGATTGCCAAAGGTCGTGGAACGAATGCGAGCTTTAGCCGAAGCGATGGTCTAAAGCTGCTATTTAAAACTTTCCAACCCTATTGCCTTTACCAAAAAAAGGCAGTATAATGTAAAACACGAAAGAGATTTGACAGAAACTTTGTTATCTCTCCAACTTGACTTATCTTTTTCTACGTGGTTATAGCCAGGTCTGGTAGCCTGGAAACTGTCATTATAGCTTTATTTTAGCGCATCTTAGGCTGCTTGCTCCTAATACCATCGCAAATTTTGTATTAGCTTATGTAATTTAGCGCTAATTGGGTTTTCGATTTGGCCTATCCTGTGTTTTTTAGTTTTACAAGGTGTCGGTAAGGACCTGTGCGATTTATTATCATATTCACTGGATTTTGTTAGTAACAATTGTAACGAGGAATGTTAAGTTTTTCGCCTGCTCCACCGGGGCTTAATTTGGTATAAGCTTGCGGTGTTACTACATTCGGTAGCTGTTTATTCACCCAAAACAACTTTTTGGTTTGCACTTGATTAAAGATAGCTTCTACAAATAGCTCTTTGCTTGAGTGGCATTTTTATAGACCGAATGGAGATGTTCCAACGACCCTACCTGCTTATCAGTTCCACCAGTTTTCGATTGTGCCTATATTTGATATTTTCAACCCTTAATGTATTTTGAAGGAGTTCACCGTGAGCGTTGAGAGAGAAGATAAAATATTATTCTGCCGGGATTGTGGCGAGGAGTTTATTTTTTCGGCCCGTGAGCAGGATTTTTACGCCCTGAAAGGGTTTGAACACGAGCCGGTACGTTGTAGCTCGTGTCGCGCCAGCCGCAAACGCACTGGTAATACCGGCATGGCCCAGCCGGTGGGTCGGGGGGCTGCCGCCAGCTATGGCAATAGCTATGATAATCAGCGCAGTAATAGCTATGATAATCAGCGCGGTAATAGCTATGATAATGGCAACAGCTACGGCAATGGCGGTTATAGCAGCCAGCGCGGGAATAGTTACAGCAGTGCGGGCAATAGCGGAAATTACAACGCCCCTCGCAATAACTACGGCAACGGCGGGAACTATGGCAACGGTGGTGCGCCTCGCAACAATTATAACAACCCCCGCAGCAACAGCTATGGCAATGGTGGTAACGGCGGCAACTACAACGCCCCCCGTAATAACTACAGCAATGGTGGAAATTATGGCAACGGCGGAGGCGCTCCCCGTAATAACTACGGTAACGGCGGCAACTACAACGCCCCCCGCAATAACTATGGCAATGGGGGTGGCTATGGCAATGGCGGCAATTATGCCAATACCTCGAATTATGGTGGAAATTATGGAGGAGGCTATGAGCAGGAGCGCAAACGCTTCCCGATTGTCTGTGCCAACTGCGGGATAAATACCGAAGTGCCGTTTGAACCGCGCCCTGGTGTTCCAGTTTTCTGCCGGACGTGTTATAATAACCAACGGTAGACCAGAAATTTAGATACAAATCCCAACCAGGAAAGGGGTGATTTTTTTGCAGGTCACACAGGAAGATGGCGAAAGCTTTGAGGCGTTGTTGCGCCGCTTTAGCCAGAAGGTCAAGCGGGCCGGAGTCTTGAGCGAGTACAAGCGCAAACGCTTTTTCGTCTCCAAAGGCGTAGAACGGCGCGAGAAGATGAAGAAAAGCCAGCAGCGCCAGCGCCGCAAAAGCCAGCGCGATTAGTTAAAAAGCTTTTTTCAATTAAAACCCGGCTTGCCAATCTTGCGAGCCGGGTTTTAATGTTCGCTAAATCTAAAATCTGAATCCCCCTGATTTTTGATTTTAGATCTGAGATTTTAGATTGTTACTGATAGAAATAGAGTCGGAAAGCGCAAATTCCTGCTCCGACCAGCGAAGCTGCCGCGAAAGCAAAAGCGCCCCCGCCCCCAAAAATAAATCCGACAATTACCCCTGCCACTGCATAAAGCAAAAAACCGACCAGAAACCATCTGGTTACTCTATTTTTCTTCATAACTCCCTAAATCTTGAATTGAGCTAAAACAGGATTGACATTTGCCGCCTAATCACCTAAAATTTGAACGATTGGTAGAATATTAGCCACTTGAGCAAGAAAATGAGCCAAAAAACCTTTAATTCCAACGGTTCGCGTCCTAACCGAAAAGTAGAAAAGGGTCAGGAGGAAGAGCGTCCGCGCCTGCGTCTCAGCCAGCAAGCGATAGTGGCGGCGGCCTCTGAACTCTTCGCCCGAAACGGCTTTGGCGCGACCAGCCTGGACGACATCGGCGAGGCCCTGGGTGTGACTAAAGGGGCGCTCTATTACCACGTCAAGAATAAAGAAGAAATCCTCAAGCTGATTTTCACGATGGTACTGACCCTCTCGGAAGAACCCTTGCGCCAGATTGCCGAGGCCGAACAGCCCCCGGCGGAAAAGCTGCGGCAAGCGATTCAGCATCACGTCGAAATTGCCGCTGACCGCTCGCCTATGATGACGGTCTTCTATCGGGAAGAAGCTCACCTGAGCGGCCCGTTTGCCCGCGAAATTGCCACCCGCAAAAAATCCTACGAGCGGGTGTTTGAGCGGATTGTGAGCGAAGGGATTGCGGCTGGTCATTTCAAACCGGGCCTTGACCCTAAAATTGCCACCTATGGCATCCTGGGAATGTGCAACTGGCTATCGCAGTGGTATCGCCCTAGTGGAGCTTACAGCCCGGCCCAAATCGCTGACTTCTTTGCCCAAATGACCGAGTTTGGCTTGATGAATAGTGGTCAGGGGTCAGTGTCCAGTGGTCAGTAAAATGCAGGGCAAAATGCTGAGTTCCCTAATCGCAAATCGCGGCCTCGCCCCCTTTGGGGGTGAATCGTAAATTTCCCCAGTCCTGTATTTCTCTGACCACTGGACACTGCCTACTGCCCACTACTTGTAGCCCACCGCCATTATACCATTGCCGATGAAGGGCGGGTACGGCAGATTTATGCGCCAGCCCAGTTTGGTTATAGAGCGGGAATAGGCCGGTTTGATACCAGTTCGCCAGCGAATCTGACTGAAACCAGCCTGTTTTAGCAGACGTTCCAGACGGCGCGGGTGCATGAGATTGATATGGGTTGGGTCGCGGTAGCCTGACCACTGACTACGAGTTAGAGCAGCCCAGACCCGGCGTACATCCCACAGATTGGGGGTAGTCAGCAAAAGCGCTCCGCCCGGCGCAAGAACTCGCCAAACCTCGCTCAGAAAAAGGGCATCCTGCGATAAGTGTTCGATGACTTCACTGGCTAAAATCACATCGAAAGCACCATCGGCAAAAGGCAAGCCCTGGTTCAGGTCACAATTCAAAAACGGCACTTCCGGGGTACGTTTGCGGGCTTCCAGTAAAGGGAAAAAGATATAATCGCTGGCGGTCAGCCGAAAACCCTCTTGCTGCAAATACCTCAAAGCTGGGCCAGCCCCGCATCCCGCATCCAGCAAGCGCGGGTGACTAGCCGCCGTCACTCCGCCATAGCGCAAAAGCTTGCCGTATTGCAAAGCGGCCTTTGCCTCGGATTTGCTAATCTGGCCTGCAAAATATTTTTCGTCGTAGAGTTTTAGTTGCTCATCAACCAGCATATTTTCAGTTCTCATCCAGTTCGGTTTCCAGACCGCGAATAAAGCGTTTGACCTGCTCAATCTGGGTATTGAGGCCACGCATCCGCACCGGGTCGCCCAGCGCTATCATCACTTGACTTTCCAGGTCGTCCAGCATCTCATTCGCATCATTTAGTTTGGCCTCAATCGCTATGTGGCGTTGCTCACGTCCTTTGCGGCGGCTTGAACCATTAGCGGGCGTACTTTGCAGCTCCTGAACCTGGACTGCCAGAGTCGTAAATTGAGCTTCCTCTTTCTTTGCCAACAGCCTTTCGAGGGCTTTAACCCGCTCGGTCAGATGTTCGCGCTCGTTTTCCAGAGCCGCCACCCGCTCGCTCAACGCGCTATTTTGGGTTTGAAGCTGCTGCACCTCTTCAATTTTGGTATCCCGGTCCCGCGCCAAATGCTCCATGCGGGCGGCCTGGTCGCGTACCCGCCGGGCCGAAAGCTCTTCCAGTTCCTTGACCCGTTGCCGAGAATGCTCAAGCTGTTCAAGCAAGTCGGCAAGCTGCTCCAAAGAGGGTTGGGCCGGTTGAAGAGTCTGGTCGGGCTGCGAGCCAATCAAAAAATTAGCTTGCAGCAAAGCCTCTTGCGAAACTTCGGGCGGTGGTTCCTGGGGATTCAAGATACGCATCGCCGGGCGAGTGGTGCTTTCCTGATTGACCGAAACAACCGGGGCGGGTGGGTTATTGGGAAGCGCGGGGTCAGAGGGTAAATCGTCGGTAATTAACGCCCTGGAAAGGTCAAGTGGACGATTATCAAACTGGCTCAACTGGGAACGTAAAAGGCGAGTACCGCCCAGATTAGCCTCCGAAAGGTCGGCTTCGGTCAGGTCGGCCCGCCGCAAGTCGGCATCCCGCAAATCGGCCCATTTCAGCCGCGCCCGGTTCAGCCGCGCCCCGGTCAAAATCGCGCCAGTCAAAATCGCGCCGCTCATATCCGCTCCATCCAGGCGGGCATCGCTCAGGTCGGCTTTAATCATATAAGCCCGAACCAGAAAAGCGCCGCTCATATCGGCCCCGCTCAGGTTCGAGCCGCCAAGATTTGACCCGTTCAAATTAGCTTTCACCAAATCGAGCTTCATCATAAAACAGCGGCTCAGGTTGGCGTTGTGCAAATCCGCCCCCGCCAATCGTCCGCCACTTAACTTGGCCCCCACCAGATTGACCTCGGCTAAATCCGCCCCCCGCAAATCAATCCCAATCAAATACATTCCAATCAGATTGGGGACGGAACGGCTGGCACGGGCCTCTTTAATCAGTTTCAAAACCTGTGAAGGTGAAGTAGCCGGGCCTTTATGGGGCGCAAGATCACTTTGGCTCATAAGCGCTTACTTTCGTGGCGGGTTTTGCCTGCCTTATACCAAATTAAAATACCGATAGACCCGCAAAAATGTCCCAAAGAAAAGCCGTTTATGCGATACTCGTTATCCTACTATTGTACGCTATTTATGTTAATCCTGTAAATCCCTTTGCTAAAAGGAAAGATTCTATTGCTTTTTAGCTCATTTTCGATTATACTCGAACTCAGAGGCATGTCGAAGGTATCTATTCCTGTGGTTTTTGCGTAGTGCCGCGCCTTCTTGTAGTGCCACATCTTTTTATTTAATCGTGCAACTGGATTTCACAAGCCAGTTTAATTTATCACAAGCAGCCCGGGTCCAGGGTCAGGTGGCGTTGCGTCCGAATTAGGCGAAATGCTGCCAGGGAGGGTTATTGCAATGTTTTTTGAAGATAAGCATTTAACGTGTAAAGATTGCTCCAATACATTCCTTTTTACCGTCGGTGAGCAAGATTTCTACCTGCAAAAGGGGTTAGTCAACGAACCGGGGCGTTGCCCCGAATGTCGTAATCGCCGTAAACAGCAAGCCATCGTCAACAATTTGCCGTCAGTAACCGGGCCGGGAGCGCAACCGCCGGTAATGCGCGAAGTTTGCGCGGTGGTCTGCGCCGAATGTGGCAAGGATACTACTGTTCCTTTCCGCCCTCGGCTGGCACGTCCGGTATATTGCAGTGATTGTTTCAACAAGCAAAAAGCTGCCGCTGCCGTCCCCACCGAAGCCGCAGTTTAGTTTCCTGGCAGAAACTAATCCAAAAGAGCAACTGGAATAGATACTTCAAAGCGGAAGTGACCAAGAGCAGTGGTTAATGGGTAGTTATAGGTAAGGTTTTGCAGCCAGGCGAGGAAATTAAGCCTTTAGTCTTACGCTAAATCAAAGGGGATATGTTATGATAAAGGGAGTGTTTGCAAGGGTGCAAAGCTCCTTTTTTCTTGAGTTTTCTTAATTTGAATTTAAGAAATCTAGTATTAAAATTCATATGAGACCTGTCGTCTCATCCGCAACTTTTCGCCCGGTTCACCCATTCTATCTGGCAAGGGGTTCATTTAGTAGCCCGATATGCCAGCCATCGGAAGTAATCGGCCCGGCTTGAACTCGAACCGAGCGAAAAGAAATGTTGAATTATAAAACCCTGCCAGCCGGCCCGCGTCATTCGCCCACCGTTGATCGGCGGGAGTGGACGCAACCCCGGCTGGAGCGGGCCAGCCAACAACCTGCGGAAAGAGCGCCTAATCCGGTCTCGTCTACGGTTGTACCTATGTCAAATCTTACCAGCAATCCCGACTTCGAGTCGTGGTCGGAATGGAATCCGGCTACCTTTGAGCAGGTCGTGACGCAGTACCAATCGCGCCTCTATCGCTTTATCTATTCGATTGTCGGTGAGGCTGAACTGGCCCACGACTTGACCCAGGATACTTTTCTCTCGGCCTATCGCCATCTTCTCCGCCGCTCGGAAGCCGCCCAACTCGATAACCCCAGCGAAGCCGAAATGCTGGCTCACTGGCAACAGACCCAAACCCAGAACAATATGTCGGCCTGGCTCTATACTATCGCCCGCAACGCCGCCCTCAGCGAAATGCGGCGGCGCAAAGTAGTCCGCTTTTTGCCCTTCTTTCATAAGACCAATAATAATGGTGTGGAAGAAGAGCTGGATGGACTAGCCGATACCGCCCAAATCGAAGCCGGGGGTAATTTAGAAGCCCGTACCGTCCTGCACGACGAATTGGAACAGGCCATGAACCGGGTCGGACGCGACAAGCTAACCGCCCTGCTGCTCCACATGGACGGCTTTTCCTATAAGGAAATTTGCGAGATTACCGGCGACTCGCTTTCAAGCGTGAAATCCCAAATATTTCGAGCCAAAGAAAGTTTGCGGCGGGCGCTTGGAACCAAATTAAGCCCGCTGACCCAGGCTTCCGGGGAGGTTCAGGAATAGCTATGTCAAACTACAACTTTGCCGCCGACTCGAATAAAGATAGCTCCTCGGAACAGAACCACCTGCGCCACCGCCGAATGGTCGAGCCTTTGATTTCGCTCTACCAGGATGGCGAGGCTACCGAAGCCGAACAACGAATAGTTGAGCAATATTTAAATAGTTGCGCCGAATGCCGGGCCATCTACCAGAGTTACCAGCAAGTAACCGCCGGGCTGCGGAACTATGTGGCCCAAATTCCGACTGCCTCGCTCAAACCGGAGGACTATGCTTTCTTAAAAGAGGCAAAACCGCCGGTTGTCGACCAAGCGACCCGCAATACCCCGATATTGACCGCCCCATCAGGCCGTGACCGAGGATATATTCCACTCACGCGCCGTCCGGCGCGGCGTTGGCAGCCGCTCTTTAGTCTGGCGGGGGGAATGGTCGCGGTATTACTGATTGGATTGGTGGCCCTGGTCTATCTGGCGGGCGAACGGACCGGCGGGACTCCCGTCGCCGGGCAACCCGGTGGGATTGGAGCGGTAGGCAGTGCCGGGGCAATAGTTTCGACCCAAGACGCTACCTTTACCCCCACTGAAGCCTCGACCTCGACCTTCAGTCCGGTGGAAACTGCTACCCCCGAAGTTTCGACGACCCAGGCGGCGGGAACTACGGCGGCGGGCGCAACCCCGCGAGTTATCATTAATACTCCGGCTACTCCGACCCCGGTAGCTGCCAGAGCCGCCACCACTGCCCCGGTTCAAAAACCAGTTACAACGGTTGTACCCCAGGCTCAGGCGACCAACACCCCGCCTCCGGCTAGTGCTTCGCCGACGGTGGCGACATCTAAAACCACTGCCGCTAATTCACCCGAACCGACGGCCCAGCCTAGCGTTACGCCCGAACCGGCAACTCCAGAGCCGACGACCCCACCTAACGCTACCCTTACCACCGAAGCTACTACCGCCGCGCCATCAGTTGCGGCTACCACTGCCCCGGTTGTGACGGCGGCGGCGACTACTGCCCCGACCCCAAAAGTAACTGATAATCAGGTTTTTAGTGCCGCCCCTGGCTGGATTGCCTACGTAGACCGCTCGGACACCGAAATCCACTTCGTTTTGGGTGATGGCTCAAAAGACCAGATTGTTGGCAACCCTCAAGCCACCAAAGATGTCGCCTGGGAGCAATTGGTCTGGTCGAATGATGCCCGATGGCTGGCAATAGTCGGTTTTAGCGCCAATAAAGGTGAGCGCGAGATTTATTTGCTGGATAGTCAGAACCCGCGCAAGCTTGAGTTACTGACCGCCGGGGCGGCCCCGGTTTGGTCACCGGATAGTCGTTTTCTGGCATATTTGGCAGCCCCGATTAATATTCGGGCCGGGGTCAAACAAGGTCGTCCCGCCCTTTTCGACCTCAAAAAACGTACTTCGAGCATAATCTATCAACAGCCCGAAGCGTTTGCATCGCAATGGTTCGATGATAGCAATCGAATTCTGGTGGGACAAGACCGAATTTACCAGATTGATAACGGGCAACTAAGCAGCTTCAAATTGCCATTCACCAATGATTGTGTGGGTAACAGCCTTTCCCCCAATGGCAATCGGCTGGCGATGCTGGAACAAGAAGCGGGCGGGAAATTTGAAACAGTGATTTACGACTTGAGCAAAGGTACGCTTGACCCTAAAAATCCGCTCCTGCGGGTCGCCGCGCCAGTACAAGGGGCCGTCGGCAAGTTATGCGGCTCACAGCGACTTTACTGGACGCACGACGGGCGCAATATTTATTACTATACCAGCAATAACCCCGGTTATAGCACCTGTTTAATCCAGGCGACTACCGGCGTGGCGCGGTGTCTTGCCAATGTCTATGACCCCAGCTTTAATTTCGAGGGCAACAGTCTGGTGGATTATAATCCCTCGTCCGGGGCGGGAGGATTGGTGTACACTATGCCCTCATCGCTAAATGGTCGCCCGGCTAATCCACGCCTGATTGCCGAAACCCGGATTCCTCCGGTCTGGCAACCGCGCTAACCGGCGATATTGGCTAAATATTTAGTAACAGTTCAGCCAGCCTTGAATTCGTCACGCCCCTTTATGGGGTGTGAGCGAAGCGAAGGATAAAGATTCTTCGCTTCGCTCAGAATGACACGGGGTGAATAGTTACAATATCAAAACTCAAAACTCAAGACTACCTCGCATGCCCACTCTTTTGCTTGACCAGGCCCATAAAAACTTTTTCGGTATCCAGCCCGGCGCACCTCGCTCGATGGCTGGGCTTCAGCAGCTTGCGATTAATCTGGGTTACACCGTGCTTATCTGGGAAACTGAAACCGAACCACCCCGGCTCGAACCCACCGCCCTGGACGGAGTAGCTCTGGTTATTCTGCCCGTTCCCACCGAACCATACGACCAGACCACTTTGGCAGCCCTGACTGACTACGGACGGCGGGGCGGCAATTTGCTGCTATTACAAGAGGAAGGTAGTGACCGAAATTGGGGCAATAATCTTTCAGAGCTGGCGGGGCAAGCCGGACTACGCTTTGGGAACTATTTCTGGAGCGGGCGCAACGAAGTGCAGGTGATACCTAAACATTTGCTGGGAATAGTGCCAGGGGTCAACGATGGGGTTATTTCGCTTTCGCTCAAGGGAACTTGCGATGTGGAAATTTTACCCCAGGCAAGCGAGGCCGAGGCCCTGGCCTTTCTGCCGGACCGCGAGGAACACTTGCGTCCGGTAGCGGCCCGTGTCCGGCTGGGACAGGGCTGGTTATATGCTTTTGGCGATTGCTCGCTATTTAGCGAGGGGGCGCTAAAAGACCAGCATAACCCGACCCACGCTCGCGGTAATCGGCGGCTTTTGGAGAACATTTTGCGGCTGTGCGCCACCGCCGAGCCGGAAATAGCCGCCAGCCCCGAACTAATCCTGGCCCGCAATCTGGAAGGTGAAGCCGAACAAGCCGAAGACTTGCTCAGTCGAGCCGCCCTTTATGAAAAAGCGGCCCAGGCTTATCTCGCGGCTGGCAGCCCCGCCAGTCAGGAGCGTTACGCCCTGTTTGCCCAGGTACTTCGCCATCCCCGGCTGGGCAAATTGCTCCAGATATGGTATCCCAAGGTCGGGCGGGAAGAAATGTTGTTGCAAGACTTCACCGACCACGCAATTTTGGAGGAATTAGTAGGGCGGGGACGCTCTGGCCTGACCGCTTCGGATGACCGACCCTGGGTGGGCATGTTAGCTACCTTGAGCTATGGCGCGATTTTAATCGGGGTGCTTTTCTATTTCGTGCCGCTTAATCTGGTCGCCGTAACCCAGGTACTATCTTCGTTATTGCAGGGCTTATTGGGAGTACTGGCAATCGGCTTTGTAGGGCTGCAACTGCGCGACCAGTTGCGCCAGGAGGCTGGGGGAGTATCGCGCTTTCTGGCGGGAGATGCCGCCTTTCTGGAAGAAGCTGCCCGGCTCTACCACGAACCCAAAACCCTGCTCTGCCTGCTATACGTAAAATATCTGACCCAACTCAACCCGGCTTACAAGGGCCGAATGAACTTGCGGCGGCTGGATGTCCTTTTACAAAAGCTGTGGCAGGCCCAGGCCTCGGCCCAGGCTTCGTCCCAGACCCAAACTCTGACCGTCGGGCGCGAACCTCGTCAACTGGAATTAGCCCGAATTATAACGACGGCCTGGGATGCTTTCAAAGTAGTAGAGCTAGATGTCAATCGGAGTGGGCAACTGACCGGAGGCGAGGCTACCGCCCCGTTGCTTCCGGCCTTCTATATGCCTTTTGCCCAGGTGAGCGGGCGGCTCAAAGAGATTGCTGAGGATATTACCAAAGGGATTTCTAAACGCGAGCTGGAAAACCGGATTTCAGGCCAGTTGGTGCTAATAATGGCGATATTAGCCGCCACTATTTTACTGATTATGGTCCTCATGCCGCTTCTGACCGAGGCCAACGTGAATGAGCCGATTTCTCATATAGTCTATAGCAGTGTAATGGGGCTGGTATTTATGATAGTCGGCTGGCTGTTCTTATATATCCGCTTGCTGGTGCGCCGCGAGTAATCCAAAATTTATCTGCCTGATAATTACTCGTGGGCCGCTTCGGTTGCCAATTGACTACGACGGCGCGAAACCAGCTTCATGCGGTAAAGAAGCATACTGAGGACTACCAGTATCCCCCCGCCGATTTGTAATGGCACAATCGCTTCCCCCAGAATTAGAGCCGCCGCCAACACTCCCAAAAAGGGCTGCAAATAGGCATAGAAGGCGGTGCGCGGTGCGCCTAGCTCTTTCACCCCGGTGAACCATAAAATATTAGTGACTACCACTGCCGCCAAAGAGCAGTAAATCAAGGCCAGCCAGATATGAGGCGGGACGGTTGCCATTCTTCCAAAATCAAACTGCCCGGCCCCGAAAGGCAGCAAAAAGGCCGACCCGAAAAGCAGAATATAGGCACTGGCCCGCGCCGCCGAATAGTGCTTGAGCAAGGGCCGCAGCATTACAGTGTAAGCCGCCCAGCTACTAGCAGTACAGACCGCCAGAACTTCGCCCAGGAGACCGCCGCCTAACTTTGCACCCGGCGCGGTCAGAATGATAAGAGCTACGCCCGCGATAGCCAAAGGCAGACTGATCCAAAAATTTAGCCGAATTTTTTCCTGTCCCAAGAACCAGGCTAATAGCGTCGCTACGGTTGGAGTAATCGCCATAATCAGCGATACTTCCGAGGAAGAGGTGTTTTTGAGAGCGTACACGAAAAATACCTGATTAAGGGTAATTCCCACCAATCCCGCGCCTGCCAGGGGCAAGATATGGCTACGCTCAATTTTTAGCGAACCTTCCCGCCACCAAACATACAGCGCAAAGATTATCCCACCCGACAAAAAGCGAATAATTGAGGTTTCGAGTGGCTCGAAATATTGCAAGATAGTTTTGACAAACGGGACATTAATCGCCCACATCGAAACGCAGGCCAACACCATTATATCGGCCTTGCGAAAGCCTATTCGGGAAGCCAGGGAAGCCGGAACACCTTGAGCAGTAGTACTATCCACCCCGGTTGCCGGGGTCAAAGCGGTCAATTGCTGCAAACTGCGGCTCGCGTCATCGTCGTCTACCGAGTCCAGCCCGGTCTTATCCAGGGTTTGCAAAGTTCTTATCCTTCTTGATTAAGACAAAATATTAAGACAAATCTTGAACGTCTAAATTTACTTTGATAACTTTTTTGAATAGCTCGGAGGGGAGCTAAAGAAATTTGAATAAAAAGAAGCCCTATAAGGCTATCCCCAATTTATTATAATGGGAACATCGGGTTTGCGAATAGGCCAAATGGCTATACTTTTGATAGCTTTTGCTATGAACGGTGATAAGCTGGGCTTCTCACTGAAAATGGGAGTTAAACTACCGGAGCTGCTTAGTCGTGCTACAATACATACTTGACATACTTGCAACATCTTATGGGGTGGGTGGGGTCTAGCTGAAGGAAATACTTGGGTTTATGGGTAACAGGAATACTGACTTCGCTGATATTAATGTCGCACTCGTGCGCCGATTGGTTGCGGCCCAATTCTCGCAGTGGGCCGACCTTGCAATCCGGCCCGCCGTGCCGCAAGGTTGGGACAACCGAACCTTTCGTCTAGGCGCAGACATGAGTGTGCGCTTGCCCAGTGCCGAGGGCTACACCCCCCAGGTTGAGAAAGAACACCGCTGGTTGCCAATTCTGGCCTCACACCTGCCACTACCCATCCCCATCCCACTGGCAATGGGAACACCCGCCGAAGGCTTTCCCTGGAATTGGTCTATCTACCGTTGGCTCGAAGGCGAAACCGCCAGCCTCGAAAATATCACCAATCTAACCGAGTTTGCGACAACGTTGGCGCACTTCCTGGCTGCTCTGCAACGGATTGACTCCACTGGTGGCCCACCGCCCGGATTGCACAGCGCCTTTCGGGGTGGGCCATTGGAAACTTATGATGCCGAAACCCGCCGGGCTATCATTGCGCTGAACGATGAAATCAAGGCCGAGGCCGTAACTACCGTATGGGAAACCGCCCTTGTTGCAAAGTGGCATGGCCCACCCGTCTGGTTCCATGGCGATGTCGCCGCCGGTAACCTCTTGGTTAGCCAGGGAAAACTAAGTGCCGTCATTGACTTCGGGTGTTCGGGGGTGGGCGATCCTGCCTGTGACGTGACGATTGCATGGACGCTGTTCTCAGGGCCAAGCCGGGAAGCATTCCGGGCCGCCCTGCCGATGGATAGCGCAACCTGGGCGCGAGGGCGGGGCTGGGCGCTGTGGAAGGCCTTGATTACCCTTGCCGAATATATCAACACCGATTCCTTGAAAGCAGGAGAAGCCCGCCGGGTCATTGCGGAAGTCCTCGCCGACCAGCCCCAAAAGTAAATGAAAATGCCCTCTAAAGCCCTTACTCTTATATCCTGCCTATCGTGTACATCCCTGTTAAAATCCCCCAACTTTTTATAATTTACAACTCAAAACTCACAACTACTCATATTCCGGGGCTGCCCCACTCTGAAGTACCCATTCAAGGGTTGTGATGACTCCGCTCAGGTTGATAATGTCCTGGGTCAGTTCCTGAACATCCTCATCATCATTTTGGTCTTCGGCCTTTACCTCTTCTTCCAATAATACCCGGCGGGCCTCAATCGCTTCTTTCAAGCGTTGGCGCAATTCAGCTTCACTTCGCATCTTGCTGCTCCTTTCCTGTCCTTTTGTCCTGAACCTGTTGCAAAAAAATTGGCGAAAACCCTGACAGTCTTCGCCAATTTTACTACATTATCCAGTTAATAGCTGACAACCAGCTTGTTTTACCAGAAATCAGCCATCATCGAGCTGGGCTGACCTGGCGGCGAAAAGCTGAGTTGAGCCGCATCCAGGTCGGCGGGCCGGGCTACTGTCAGTAAGCCCAAGCGAGCGGCCTGCATCGGGCTGAGATACCCGGCATACAACTGGGCCAAAGTCCGCACATCGCACCGCAGCCCGGCCTGTTCGCTTCCAGCCGTTGCGGTCACTTCCGGGCGACCCTGGCGGAGTTCCAGGTGATAAGTGCGGTCATTATTCCAGCTTAGTATATCGTCGCGGACGGCGATACTAAAACTGGCATTAGTTTCGAGCGGCCAGGGCCGTTCCAGTAAAGCCCGCTCTACATCCAGTAACCGCAACATATAGCCCGGCTCAAAGCTGATTTCGGCCTCACGCGGGTCGGAGAGCAGCGCAAAAAACTCGTCACCCGGCTCGGTGTTCCAGACCGCACGGCTGGCCTGCGAGTCGTGGTTGGCGATAAAGCTGTAAATTTCGTGGCGGGCGGCTTCATCCAGCCAGACCATTTCCCGGACTCGCAACTCACGGTCCCAGCCTTTATCCAGCGCCTTAAACCAATAGAGAATATAGGCCCGGACTTGACCATTATTATCCTGCCATGTATAAGCGGTCAAAGGAGTGTCATTTCCGCCAAACCAGTTGAGAAAAAGCTGGCGTTTCCACCAACGCTCTTCCCGGCGCTCGATTCGCCCAAAACGCCCGACACAATATTGGTCGTAGAGCGAGCGAAACAATTCCCAGTCCGTCGCACTGCGCTGCACCCAGCGTCCTTCCGTCCGGCTCTTGAAACCCGCTATCGCTGATAGACTGACCTTGATGGTCTGGGTAGCACTGGCAAGCTCATAGCCAAATTTTTTGTAAAAGGGAAATTCAAATGGGTAGAGCGCCGAGATATTCGTGCCGCGCTCGCGCTCGTCCGCCATTACCTGCCGTAGTAGGGTTTTCAGATGTCCGCCCCGCCGATTTTCGGGCGGAGTAGCCACACTGGTAATGCCCGCCATCTTTACCCGGTGTGCGCCCAACCACAACTCGTTCCAAATAAGGCGCAAGACTGTAATTAGCTCGCCCTGGTCGTTATATAGCCCACGAGTATCTTCCAGTTTGACAAATGGCAGCCAGCTTTCTATATTGCTCGGCGAAACAACAAAAGCATCGCGCTGCATTTCCCCAAAACGCTGGCGCTCATCCTCGCCTAAAGGCCGGATTTGCATAAAATATCACTCCTTTGTTTGCAATCAATATTATTCTTTATAGCTAACTTCAGGCATAGAGCTAAATGGTTTTGATAGTTAGCTGGGTTAGCTGAGTGTATTATATCAAGCCTTCTTTTAGGGGTCAATACGTCCTTTGACCTATCCACCAAAAAGCCCCTATCGGTTTCGTGATAGAGGCTTTTCTAAAGAATTTAATAGGGATGTACAGGATAAAAGGGGTCAAAATTCTAAAGTTAGAGAAATGCAGGACTCAGAAAATTCGGCTAGTGATTGGCATTTTAACTCAAACCTCAAAACTTTTTAACTGACCACTGACCCTTTCATCCTATACATCCCTGTTAAAATGTATTTCAGAAAACTTATTTGTTTTCGCCACTAGCAATCAGGAAATCCACCATTGAGCGAATCATGTAGCCGCTAGAGCCTTTCGCCAGGTGGGGTTTTTCGTTGTCGGAATAAGCCGTTCCTGCAATATCGAGGTGAATCCAGGGAACGCCGCCGGTGAATTCGCGCAAGAACGCCGCCGCCGTACACGAACCGCCTGCCCGACCCCCGGTATTCAGGAGGTCGCCAGTGGTGCCGTTAATCGCCTCGCGGTGTTCTGGCAAAATCGGCATGTGCCAGGCCCGTTCTCCGGCTGCTCCCGCCACCTTGATGAACTCCTGTCCCCAGCCCTCATCCGAGGTGAAAAGGCCAGTCGCGGCACTACCCAGGGCTACCACAATCGCGCCAGTTAGGGTCGCCATGTCTATCAGCCGGGTAGCTCCCAACTTGCGAGCATAGGCCAGCCCATCCGCCAGCACTACTCGACCTTCGGCATCGGTGTTCAACACCTCGATAGATTTACCTTCCAGGCTGCCGATGACATCACCGGGCCGATAGGCCGAACCGCTCGGCATATTTTCCGCCGCCGACACTATCCCAATTACATTGATGTTTGGTTTGAGCTGGGCAATAATCCGCATAATCCCAATTGTCCAAGCTCCACCGCTCATATCAAACTTCATGTGGTCCATACCCTCAGCCGGTTTGATGCTGATGCCGCCGGTATCAAAGGTAATGCCCTTGCCGACTACTCCGATATAGGGAGCATCGCCCGCCCCGTTGTACTTCATGGCAATCATGCGGGGTTCGCGGACACTACCCTGCCCAACCGCCAGAATCGCCTTAAAGCCGCCCTCTTCCAGTTGTTGCTTATCCAGGGCGTGAAACTCCAGACCGACCTCTTTAGACATCTTTTCGGCTTCCTCGGCGAGCCGGGCCGGGAACATCACATTAGGCGGCTCATTCGCCAGGGTGCGGGCAAAGTTAATTCCTTCCGCCATCACGACTCCGCGAGCCGCCCGGTCTTTCAGGGTCGCATCGCCGTCTGCCACAAACAGAACATCGTCCAGGGCCTTTTCATCCTTATTGTCGCCGGTGTGATAAAAGCCCGGCTCGAAGGTGCTTAAAACAATCCCTTCAGCATAGGCCTGAACATAATCGGGGGTCTGCGCTTCTGCCGGGAAAGCGTAGGCCAGTTTCTTCGCACCCTTTTTACGCAAGGTCCGGGCGGTAGCCCCCGCCAGTTGGCGGGCTTTCATTACATCAAACTCGGCCTGCTTGCCCGCCCCGACCAATACCAGCCGTTTGGCCGGGCCACCATCGCTATAGAGCGCAGTTTCAGTTTCCAGAAATTTTTCAGCCGCCCCAAGCTCTCTGGCTTTGCCAATAAGGGCGGTAGTTTTATCGTCCAACCCGGTGGGCAACGTCTCATTATCGCTGAAACGCATCACTATCAAAGCATCCAGGTCGCCGCTTGCTTTATTTTCAATTCTAATTCGCACCGATTGCCTCCTACATCCTGACGTACTCATAATTGATTAGTAATAAATTCTATCAGCTTTCCCCTCAAACTTGCCCTTACCGGCGCAGGTGATATAGCTATCAGATGCGAACAGATTGCCAAAGCTAAAGATTAGAGAGTTTTGTAATTTTACACTAAAATTAACTTAACATGCAATTCTATCGGCCTCAGCCTTACAAATCACCTTAACCCAAAAAAGTCCTATTAATTCTTTCCGCTGCAATCTCCTCAATTCTGCGGTAAAATAGAGTAAGGAGGAAAAAATAATCCATGACTTTTGACATTGAGAGATTGGAAGGCGTTATCCCGCCCCTGGTAACGCCCTTTGACGATGAAGGCCAGTTGCACCCCAAAGGGATTAGCCAATTGGTGAACTATGTAATTGAAGGTGGGGTACAGGCTATCTTTATGGCGGGAACTACCGGCGAAGCCGCATTATTGACCAACGACGAAATAGCCGCCTTGACCGAAACGACAGTTGAGGCGGCGCGGGGTCGAGTGCCGGTGCTGGTAGGAATCGCCGGGCCATCCACCCAGGCTACTTTGGAACGTGCCAAAGCCGCTATCAATCACGGGGCGGATGTGTTGGTAGCGCATATTCCCTATTATTTTCCACCTACCCAAAATGAGCTTATCGCTTACTTCAAGACCCTCGCCAGCTTCTCAAAAATCCCGGTGTTACTCTATAGCATCCCCCAGACTGTTAAAGTGCCGCTATCTAATCCGACGGTATTAAAGCTGGCAGCCGAAGAACCAAATATCGTGGGTATCAAAGACTCGTCCGGTAATATCGAAGATTTCCGGCGGCTGGTAGACAAAATGCAAGAGGTTCGACCTGAGTTTCGGATGTTGCTCGGCTCGGATACCTTGCTGGATGCGGCTATACTGATTGGGGCGCACGGCACTGTACCGGGAACGGGCAATCTCTTTCCCGAACCGCTGGTCAAAGCTTTTCACGCCGCCAAAGCCGGAGATTGGGCGGAAGCGGCCCGCTATAATGCCGAAGCAGTGAAGTTGACCCGGCTCTACAATATCGCCAGTGAGTCGCTATTTAGCTCGATTGTAGCCTGCCTGAAATATGGGTTGAGCCTCAAGGGAATCGAAGCCGGAAAACCCCGCCCGCCCCTTGTTCCACTAACTACCGAAGAAGAAGGTCGAGTACGCAAGTTTTTGGCGGAAAGCGAGTAGGGGTTCGGGGTCAGGGGTCGAAAATTTACGATTTACCCCCAAAGGGGGCGAGGCCGCGATTAGGGAAATCTGCCCCTACCACTGTATTTCCCCTGAACCCATGATTATTAAGGAGCATTTTATGAAGATTTGCCGGGTGAAGTTGGAGCAGGGCGGGGTAAGCCTTGCCGCTATCGGTGACGATGAGCAAGTTCGGTTCTTGCGGACGGAGCAGGGCTATATTACCAGTTGGGCCGCTCTTAAAACCGTTTTAAATGGGCGCAAGCTTTTTGAGGTTTTCCCGAAAATGGCGGAAAATGGCGAAACGATTGGGGCTTTGAGCGAAATAGAGGCGCAAGGTCGCTTGCTTACGCCCCTGGACCGACAAGAGGTCTGGGCAGCGGGGGTGACTTACCAGCGCAGTCAGGTCGCCCGCATGGAAGAATCGGACGTAGCTGCCAGTATATATGAGTTAGTCTACGAGGCCGAGCGCCCGGAAATCTTCTTCAAGGCTACCCCCCATCGGGTGATGGGTAGCGGCGAAGCTATCGGGATTCGCGGTGACAGTCAATGGAATGTGCCTGAGCCGGAACTGGCGATAGTGCTGGATAGCGACCTGAGTCCTTTGGGCCTGACTATTTGCAACGATGTCAGTTCCCGCGACATCGAAGGGGCAAACCCGCTCTATCTGCCCCAGGCCAAACTCTATGACCGTTGCTGCGCCATCGGCCCGGCGGTTTTATTACTGGAAGATTTGCCCGACAAGCTCCAGTTACGAATAGAATGTACTATCAAACGGGCCGGACTGGAAGTCTTTCATGGCGGGGCGAATACCGCCCAACTCAAGCGCACTCTGCCCGAACTAGTTTCCTATCTGGGCCGCTATAACAGCTTCCCGGAGGGCGTAATCCTCTCGACTGGCACATGTATTGTGCCACCCAACGATTTCACCCTCCAGCCCGATGATATTGTCGAAATCGAAAT
>JBBRSG010000103.1:0-21332 GCA_038245615.1 Chloroflexia bacterium
CTGCGCCGACTGAACTGGTCAAATTGCTGACAAGTCGGGCCGTTGTCGTAGTAGACGAGAGTTTTTTTGAGTTTGCGGGAAGTAGCGCCGCCGGATTGGTGGCGGAATTCGATAATTTGGTGGTAATGCGGAGCTTTAACTATTGGGCTGGTTTAGCCGGGCTACGCATTGGCTATGGTCTTTTTCCCCAGGAAATCCTGAAACACCTGTGGAAAGTTCAGGCAATTTGCCAGATGACCAGCGCCCAAACCCTGGCGGCGGAAGCCGCCCTGGATGACCAACATTATTACACTGGTACTATGAGCTGGCTCAAGAATGAGCGCGGGCGGCTCTATCGCCAGTTACGCAAACTCAATTTTCTGCAACCGTATCCTTCTCAAGCCAACTTTTTCCTCTGCCAAGTCGTGCGGGGCAACGCTTTCGCTGTCAAAAAGCGATTGGAGCAAGACGGTATTTTAGTCAAATACCTGAATAGCGCCGAGTTGCCCAACCATCTGCGAATTTCAGTCGGACGGCCCGAAGACACCGACCGGCTGATGCGTAGTTTGTGCGCCATGGCGGAGGATATAGGATAGTTGGGTACAGCTTCAACCGAGAATTATAATAAGAAAATCCCCTCAACTTCAGCTCATATGTCAGGTGGTGTGTTCGATGGCGGCTTTTTGGAGCGCGAAAAGGTGCTGCAAACCGCCCTCCGCCAAATCGAGCAACTCGTCCATGTCATCCCGCGAAAAGGGGCTGCCCTCGGCAGTGCCTTGCACCTCGACCAGGTTGCCATCGTCGAGCATCACCACATTGAAATCCACCCCGGCTTTGCTATCTTCGCTGTAATCCAAATCCAGCAAAAACTGACCGTTGACAATGCCGACACTAATCGCCGCTACCTGTCCCAACAGGGGCGAGCGCGTGACCAGTTTCTTTTCCTGCAACCTTTTGCAAGCCAGGGCCAGGGCCACGTAACCGCCGGTAATTGCGGCAGTCCGCGTGCCACCATCGGCCTGCAAAACATCGCAATCAATCAAGATTTGACGTTCACCCAGCCGAGTAAAATCTACCACGCCGCGCAAACTGCGGCCTATCAGCCGTTGAATCTCCTGGGTGCGCCCACCAACTTTGCCTGCCGTAACTTCGCGTTGGGTACGGGTATGGGTCGAGCGCGGCAACATGCCGTACTCGGCGGTCAACCAGCCCAGCCCTTTGCCCATCCGAAAGGGAGGCAATTTCTCGTCCACGCTGGCGGTACACAAAACCCGCGTCTTACCAAACTCCACCAGCACCGACCCTTCGGCCCACTCCGTGAAATTAGGAGTCAGGCGCACCTCGCGGGTTTGGTTGGGCAACCGCCCTTCCAGCCGCCCATGCGGGCGCTTACTTCCCGAAACATTATTAGCCACATTAGCCAATTGAAAGACCCTTTCCTCTCTGAAAGCCGAGGCCGTCTGGCCCGGCTAGTTGGCGAACCCCTTTTTGGGGCACAGAACCCGGTTGTCTATCCCTATAGTATAGGCCACCTTGAGGGGAACGGTCAAGCCTTTGAGCTATCATCTATCAGCCATCGGCCAGGGCCACGCACTCAGCTAAAGGCTGGCTTTGCTCGCCCGGTCATTCGGCATTCTAAGCCCGAAACAAGCAGGCTCGGATGCTGAACGCTGTATTTTACACCTTTGAAAGGACTTTATAATTATGTCAAGCTCTTCATTTAACCCATACGCTTTCTATAACCGGGGTAACAACTCCCCGAACCACGAGAACGACCAGGTAGCCCTTTTTGTAGATTGGGACAATCTGGTTATCAGCAATTATGCTGACCGGGGCAGCAACCGCCCTGATTTGGAAGTTCTGGTACGGTGCGCCCAACAATACGGGACGGTCGTGATTGCCCGCGCCTATGCTGAATGGAATATCACCGCTGACCGCCTGGAAGTCTACAAGTCCGGGATTGAGCCAATTTATGCCCCGGTCTTTCACGCTGACCGTGACCTGTCAGGCCAGACCAGTCGTGGCAAAAGTCTGGCAGACCCGGTGATGGTTACAGACATCATTGATTTTATGCACCTGCTGCCCAATCTTGGCACTTACGTGCTGGTGACGGGCGACAAGGATATGGTTCCGGCAGTGCGTCTGGCCCGGCTACGAGGCCGCCGGGTGGTGGTCATCGGCCCGGATTATGTCGCCAACGTGTTACAACAGGTTTCGGACGTATTTATACCCTATCGCATGTTGTTGACTCAGGCCACTTCGCCCGAAGCTTACGCCGCCTTCTACCAGCAAGCCGGTTACTACCCTTCTGGTCAGGTGGTCTATCCGCCTCAAGTCGCCGGACAACCAGCAGTCCCGGTAAATCCGGCGGCTGCTCCGGCCACTAACCAGCGCGGACGACGGCTTACCGGTAATCGGCGCGGCGCGGCTAATTTTCCGCCTCCTGCGCCCCAACCCTATGCGCGAGTTATGACTCCGCCTTTGCCGCCTAATACTCCGGCTACGGCGACTCCGCCCGCCGCCGTACCTTATGGCTATTACGGACAGCCGCCCCAGGTGCCGCCCGCTTATCCCACCCCAGAGGCCGGGGCTTTCCCGGTAGTGCCGCAACCGGCTTTCGTACCGCCTGCCACTAATCCAGCCCTGGTGATGCCAGCCCCGACCTCGGCGGATGTTCCCGCTTCGGCGGCAGCCACCGCCGTCCCGACCCCCGGCGGCGCAAAGAACGATTTCAGCGAGGTTCAGGCTGTTATCAAGACAATTCTGGCCCAGCGCAGCGCTAGTGGGCGTAGCCAGATGCGAGCGCGTGACCTTAAAGAGGAGTTATTGCGCCGAATTCCGAACTTTAGTGAGCGGCGCTATGGTTTCTCCAAATTCAAGGCGCTCTTGAATACCGCCGAAACCGCCGGGGTTCTGCAAATCGAGCAAGTAGGCCACATACTGTGGGTTTCCGCCCCTGGTACGCCCAAAATGCAATTCGGTAGCAATTCGGCAGCGGCCTTGGACGAGGCTGACACCGGACTGGAAGATGAAATAAGTGAGGTCGAGGAGACCGGAGCTATCGCGGCAGATGAGGAAGCGGCAATCGCTCCGATGGACACCCTGGCGATGAATGCCCCGGCGGATAGTGAGCCGGAACTGGAAGCTGCCGAAGCTGCGGACGAAACCTTTGCCCCGCAAGACGATGTTGTCGCCAGCGAGGAACGCGCCTCGGCTTTGCCGGAAGCTCCGATTGGGGCGCACCGTGAGAAGACTACTTCTCGTGGCACTGCGGCTACTCCCGATAGCGGGGTGCGCCCGCCCTTGCTCGACCAGCCGTATTACGAGGATGTCATTATTTTGATTGACGGTCTGCGGAGTCGCAATCGCTGGCTGGGTTATGAATTGTTGCTCTCTAACGTCCGGGATTATCTGACCAAACAGATGCCCGAAACTGAAGCTAAAGTTCAGGCCGGGACTATTTTGAGCAAGCTCTTGAATGACGGTATCATCAAGATGGCGGTAGAAGTTCATTCACGGGGCGCACGCAAAATGACGGTCAAGGTTGCCCATTTGCAGGATACTAATCCGGCGGTGCGCTACATCCTGGAACGCCAAAAACTCCAGAATGCTGCTCCGGTAGAAGTGGAAGCGGCGGTGGAAGCACCGTTGGCCCAGGAAACTGCTCCAATGTCACAAGAGGCCGTGCCAGCCGAAATGCCCCAAACCGGGGAAGCGGAAGCCGTCCAGCCCAATGGCTATTGGGGAACTCATTTTGGGCGGCAAGCTCGCCATAAAGCGGTAGAAGAGCGGCCTACCGAGGTGCAGATTTCGCCGGAAATGTATACTATGCCGACTCCGACTTTTGAGGAAGTCAGCGCCGAAGCCGAGGAACTTACCTCCCAGGCTGAGGCTTTGATTACCGCGCAAACCGAGGCGGTAATGTCCGAGGTCAGCCCTGAGTTACCTGTAGCCGGAGATGATTTGCAGCAGACGGCGGAATTAGCGGTCGAGCCGCCCACCGAAAATGGACAGACCAATAGACACCTCGCCCCTCAATTGGCCCAACCGAGCGAAGGGAGTGAAAACGAGGACGACAGCGAGCCGGAAGGTAAAGCCGAAGACTCGGAAGGTGAAACCGAGACCAAACCGGTGGCCCGTCGCGCTCCTCGGCGGCGCACCACCCCCCGCACGGTCAAGGCTAAAGAGGACCAAAATATGGCCCAGCCCACCGAGCGTCCGCGCCTGAACCACAAACTGCGCCCCCACCGTCGCCCCCGCATCTAGCGGAGGCCGGGGTCGGGGAGAAGGCGGAAGGCGGAAGGCGGAGGGCGGAGAAAACCGCCCTACTATCTGGGATACGTTTCTCGATTTACCCCAAAGGGGGCGAGGCCGCGATTGGGGAACTCAGTCCTCAGTCCTCAGTCCTCAGTCCTGAATTTCTTCCGTCTTCCGTCTTCTCCCTGACCCCCATTTCCACAGGAGGAAATTGAGATGGCGATAAAACCGGGCTGGGAAGGCCGTTGTTTCGAGGATTTCGAGGTCGGGGATAGCTATATTCATCCGGGCGGGCGCACCATTACCGCCACCGATAATAGCTGGTTTACCCTCTTGACCCTCAATACGAATCCGGTTCATTTCGACCAGCATTACGCTGCCGGAACTGAATTTGGTCGTCCACTGGTCAATAGCTGTTTTACCCTGGCCCTGGTCACGGGAATGAGCGTGACCGATGTAAGCCAGAACGCCTTCGCCAATCTGGGCTGGGACGAAGTGCGCTTGCCCCACCCGGTTTTTGAGGGTGATACGATTTACGCTCGTTCAGAAGTGCTGGAAACCCGCGCCTCGCAGTCGCGCCCCAATGTCGGCCTTATTCGCATCAAAACTATTGGCTTCAATCAAGACGGCACCACCGTCATCGAATTCTTCCGCGCCATCCTGGTTTACAAACGCGGCCATGTCCCCAAAACCGCCCGTGACCGATTAGTGGAAAGGGGGGAATAGTTTTGAGTTTTGAGTTTTGAGTTTTGAGTTTTGAGTTTTGAGTTTTGAATTTACCAATCGTAAATCGCGGCCTCGCCCCCTTTGGGGGTAAATCCCCACACCCTCGAATTTCTCTAATCTCCGACCATTTCAGATTTTAGATATCAGATTTTAGATTTTGGAGGTCTTTATTTTTCGCGCATTCTCGGTTAAAATAGCACTATTGTTGGATTTTCGGGTTTCGCTGGTTTGGTTTCGGAAAGGCCCACCGCTTATGTCGCACGAAAATGAAAATGAAGCTAAAATTACCGCTATCGTCCAGGAAGCCGACCAATTATTGGCGGACATTGAGGCCAAAAAACTGATTTGGGCCGATGACCCGGTGGAGCGCAAAAAGCTGGAAGTCCAGGCCCAGGAGCTAAAAGGCCGCATGCAAACCTTTTTCAGCGCCCGGCCCGACTCGGCGACCCTGACCGGCGACGCGCTGGCAGATTTGCGCTCGGCCTTGCTGTTTAGCAAAGCTCAATTGCAGCAGATTATCAATAATTACAACACAAATTATAATTTCGGCGGGTCGGGCAATAAGGTCAATACCGGGTCGGGGACGTTCAATGATTATTCTAAAACCTATAATTATGGCCCGCCCCAGGTGCGCTCTTGTCCGGCCCCGTATGCTCCGCCGGAGTATTTTGGGGGAAGGGATGGCCCGATGGCTGACCTCAAAGCCCGACTGCGGAGCGGTCAGACCACCATGATTACGGCGGTGCAGGGGATGGGCGGGATGGGCAAGACTACCCTGGCCCGCCAGTTGGCCCACGACCTCTATCACAACCCCAAAGAGAAAATCTTCCGGGCGGTGCTGTGGGCCGATGTTACTCAAGCGCCGAATTTGACCAATATCTTGAGTAACTGGGCCAGGTTCGCCGAGCCGAAATTCGACCCCGGTGGGACGCAAGCCGCCGACCTCGCCGAAATGGTGCGGATTATGCTGACTGAGGTCATCGCCGAAAAATGCGCGACCTGTGAGCCGTCCCGCGTGTTGGTGGTGCTAGACGATGTGTGGGATAACAGTGTCGAGGAGGTGCGGCTATTGCAACGGGCTTGCCCCAGCAATGCCACGATTCTATTGACCAGTCGCTCGGATGGACTGGCGGTGCGACTGCAAACCCAGACCGTTCCCTTGAGCGGGGTGAAGGACGGGGACAGCGTGGCCCTGCTCAAGACCTATCTGGATTGGGCCAGCGATGCCGATTTGCTGAAACTAGCGCAATTGCTGGGCGGGCATCCCCTGGCCCTCTCCCTCGCCGCCCGCCGGGTCAAGAGCCGTCGCAGCAACCAGCCCGCCGCCCTCAAAAATCATCTGGCGGAATATGAGACCGGGTTGCCCGCCGGAATTTCGTTTGCTGACCTGGATTGGGACGACTCCACCAGCCTGAACAAGCTGGATAATCTGACCCTGGCTTTCTCCTATAGCTATGAGGATTTGAGTGAGGCCGAAAAGGGTTATTTTCGAGGGCTAGGGGCGCTGG
The DNA here is from genome assembly GCA_038245615.1 of Chloroflexia bacterium. Classification (GTDB taxonomy): domain Bacteria; phylum Chloroflexota; class Chloroflexia; order Chloroheliales; family Chloroheliaceae; genus 54-19. Next base: position 6,471 of record JBBRSG010000103.1, read on the forward strand.
CCTATGCCCAACCGTTTGATATTTCGCTACTGGCGGCGGTCTGGGAGGTCAGCGAGGAGCAGGCCGACACCCTCTGTGAAAACGTGCGGGCTTCCCGCCTGGCGAGCCTGGGAATGGTCGAACCCGACCCGACCATCGGGCCGGGCTGGTATCGCAGCCACCCCCTCCTGATGACCTATGCCAAATCGCTGGCCCGCCAGGTCGGGGAACTGGAAGCTGTCGCCGCCCGCCACGTCGCCTATTACCAAAAATTGGCCTGGGCTGCCGGGAACGGCACCCCCCGTGATTACCCGTTGCTTGACCTGCACCAGCCCAATCTGCTGGCAGGGCTGGATTGGTCGAAAGTCCACGACCCGGCCCGGTTTGTAAATACCGTCATACCCCTCGACGATTATTTCATTATCCGATGTGAGTTCGATTTGTTCCGCCACTATTTTGAAGCGGCGGCAACTGCGGCCCAAGACCCCCTCGGTCAAGCCAATACCCTGCGTAGCCTGGGAGACCTCGAATTCCGCTTGAGCGAATATGACCTGGCCCGTGACTATCTCAATCGCGCTCTCCCCCTCTACGACAAGGCCCAAGACCCCCTCGGTCAAGCCAGTACCCTTATAAGTTTAGGGGATATGTATCTTGGATTAGAGGATAAAATTCAAGCGCGTCAGAATTACGAGCGGGCGCTGCCATTGGCCCGCAAAGCCCAGGCTTTCCTGACTATCGCTAATGTGCTGGTGGATTTAGGGCGGTTGCGGTTTGAAGCGGGCGAGCGGGAACAGGGCTTGCAGGATTTGACCGAAGCCGCTGAATTGTTCCGCAAAGCGCGGAATGAGCAATGGGCGCAAGAGGCGGAAGAACGGCTGGCGAAGCTTCGCGGAGCGAGAAATGGGCGCAAGAGGCGGAAGAACGGCTGGCGAAGCTTTTGGGGGAGGACTGAGGACTGAGGACTGAGGACTGAGGACTGAGGACTGAGGACTGAGGACTGAGGGAGAAGGCGGAAGAGATTTACGATTTCCCCCATGGGGGGGCGAGGCCGCGATTTACAATTGAAAACGGACGGGGGCAAGGGGGAAAGTGGGGTATTATGTAGGGGCAGGTTGCCTTGCTGCCTTTGGCGGCTACCCAACGAACACTAAGTACCCGTTAGCTTTTTAGCTTACCCGTTTAATATATGCTAAAGGGCCAACCATTGCCGGGTGTTCATGATTAGCCGTCTGGCGACGGCAGGGCAACCACGAGGGATTGCCCCTACCCAAAGGCAGAAGCATAGCCATCCCCCAAAGGGGCGAGGCTGCAATTAGTCAATTCAAAACTCAAAACTCAAACCTCAAAACTATCCTGCAAATCCTGTCTATCCCTGTAAAACCTGGATTTAACCCGGCCTTAGCGCGGGCCTTCCAGCAAGAAGCGGTCTTCCGACTCATCGTCGCCCAGCATCTTGGTCTGACCGTGATGCAAGCCGCCCTCCTCGATATAGAGGGTGGTGGCCTGAATATCGCCGCGCACCCGCCCACTGGTAATTATCTCCAGTCGCTCGTGGGCCTGAATATCGCCTTTGACCAACCCGGCGACCAACACATTACGGGCCACAATCGTGGCGGCGACCTTGCCGGTGCGCCCGATTATAACATTGCCCGCCGTCTCGATTTGGCCTTCAAACAGGCCATCAATCCGTATATTACCTTCGGCTTTGAGAACCCCCTGCATACTGACCGAACTGCCAATGCTGGTCTCGATAATTTCGTCGGCCCGCACATTACTCCCCGGCGGAATAGCCAGGTCAGTACCTTGCGGCTTTTTGTTGGAATTACCAAACATCTCGGCTAGATTTCCCTTCTTGAATTGTTACAGTGATTACGCTAGGTCTGGTAAATAACCGGCACGGACAACAACTTGAGCGGGTCTATCGGCACACCCTTATCGTGCAACTCGTAGTGGACGTGCGGCCCGGTGCTGGCCCCGGTGTTCCCGGACAGCGATATTATATCACCTTTATTTACAGTTTGCCCAACCTTGACCAGGATGCGGTTGTTGTGGGCGTACAAAGTCAGCCACCCGCCGGGGTGACTAATCTCGACCCGATTGCCATAACCGGGGTCGTAGCCGGTATACGTGACAATTCCGGCTTTGGTCGCAGCTACCGGCGTACCTTCCCACACCCCAATATCCACCCCGTAATGCATCTGGCGCACCCCCGCCACAAATGGACTCCAGCGGATTCCAAAGGGGCTGGTTATCGGGCCGTTGACCGGCAGGGTAGTGGGCGGATTGTTGCCGTCGGCAGTTGCGCCCGGCCCCAGGCGGCTCATTTCGGTATCAAGTTGCTTCTTTTGCTGACTAAAGGTGGACATGTAGCTCTGCACCTGAACGTCCAGGGCCGAGATATTCTGGCGACCTTGCAAAATAGTCTTGTTCAAGCTGTCGAGGTCGGAAACTACTTGAGAAAATTGGGTGGTGTAGCTGCGCCCGGCATTGGGATCAAGGGTCGGGCCAAAGCGGGCCGGGTTCGCCCCGCCGATACCGCCCTGGGTGCTGCCGCTAGGGGTCGTGGGCGGATTACCCGAACCACCACCGCCCATGCGCTGCTCGATTTCTTTGGCTAATTGTTGGAGTGATTTGATATTTCCGGCGAGTTCCGCCAACCGCTTTTCCAGGTCGTCTACATCTTTTTTGCGGGCGGTATTCTCGCGTTGAAGTTCCAGCAGGCGGTCTTCCCCTAGCTTGATGAGCTTTTCCTGCTCTTGCTCGCGGGTGCCGGAGCTATTTTGGAAGGAGATATTGTCGCCGCGTCTGCGCCCGGCCTGCCCATCCAGCCAGTTGTAAACCGTAATACTGGCAAGCCCAATAACTGCCAGCCCGACGATGATGACCAGCCCAAAAGTCCAGCGATTAAAGTTCAGGCGAAGGGGTGGTTTACTAGAGGAAGAACCGACTGTAACGGCGAGGGCGACCTTTCTGCGTGCCAAAGCTAACTCCCTTTTTGGACTATGCTCAGACGATAACTGGCGGGTAATAATGTGCGTTAGCCAGCTTGTCATAAAATATCACTTACCACCAATATAGGGCAAAAACCGCCTTATGTCAACCGTCAGATTAGGAGTCGGGGGTCAGGAGTCGGAGAATTTTAACAGGGATAGACAGGATGCTCAGGATTTTATAATTCATCCTCAAACGCCTAGACTTATGAAGCAGTTCACAGCCTGAGAAATTTGAGGTTTCGAGACATTTTTGAAGTATTTTCAAGGATATAGTAATATTAGGCTATGAGTGAAAGTGAAGTTAAAAACCCTTCTGAAAAATTTTATCCGCAAGTAGTGGTGGTAATGCTGGCGGCGGGAGCAGCCCGCCGGTTCGGGCGGCCCAAACAACTGGAACGCTGGCCCGCTCCCGACGGCCCAACTCTGGTAGAACGGGCGACCCGCTTGGCCCTAAATTCAGGCGTGGGTCATATCCTAGTAGTAGTGGGCAACCAGGCCGAAGCCGTCACCAAACTGCTGCAAGCCCCGGAGTATCAAAAAGTGCGCTCGGTGTATAATCCACGCTGGGAAGAAGGCCAGGGGTTTTCGGTGGCGGTGGGGGTGCAAGCGGCTATAGAACTGCACTCCGACGCGCAGGCCATTCTTTTTATGCTGTCCGATCAACCACGACTGCAACCCACGACCCTGACCACCTTGCTGGATTATTTTAGCGATTTAGGCCCGCCCGCCCAACAAGCTATTATCTTCCCAACCTATGACGGGCGGCGCGGCAACCCGGTTATTTTCGGCAACCGCTTTTTTGAAGAACTGGCGCGGCTGGAAGGCGATAGCGGCGGACGGACGGTAGTTCGCGCTCATCCCCAGGCCGCCCAGGAAATTGCCGTCACCGACCCCGCCATTCATGAAGATGTGGACACTCCGGCAGACCTGGCGCGGCTCGACAATCCCCAAACCGCCGAGGGCGTATAATTAGATGTAAAGGATTTACGATTAAAGAACTCAGTCCTCAGTCCTCAGTCCTGAATTTTACTGACCACTGACCACTGACCACTGACCACTGACCACTGACTACTGACCACTGACCACTTTTTTCCAGAGGAGCTTGTAAGATTTTAATGAAATTCGTCCGTCGGGTCGCTATTATTCTGTTTATTTTGGGTTCTGGTTTGCTGCAAAACCCACCTTCGGTCTTCGGTCTTCCACCTTCCGTCCTACCGATTTCAGCCGCGCCTTCCCTCGAAGCCCCAATTTATTTTAAGGCCACCGGGCATAGTCTGGGTGGAAAATTTCGGCGCTACTGGGAAACTCATGGCGGGTTGGCTCTTTATGGCTATCCCCTCACCCCTGAATTCTACGAACAGGGCTTTATCGTCCAATACTTCGAGCGCAACCGCTTTGAATACCACCCGGAGTTGGCGGGGACGGCCTACGAAGTCCTTTTAGGGCGGTTGGGCAGCCAACGCCTGGAACTGGAAGGGCGCTTGCCGGTGCGCCCGGCTAATCCTAGCCCGATTACCGGGGCGCAATTTTTCCCCGAAACCGGTTTTAGCCTGGGTGGAGTCTTTGCCGGGTACTGGCAACGTAAAGGCGGGCTGGCCCAATTCGGCTTCCCGATTACGCCTGAAATCGCGGAGAACGGGCGCAACGTCCAATATTTTGAACGCGCCCGCTTTGAGTGGTTTCCCGAATATAGGGGAACTGATTATGAGGTCTTGCTGGGGCTATTGGGCCGCGACCTGGCAGACCGACTAGAGCCAGCCCTGCGCGACCGCTGGGCCGAGAACCCGCCCGAAGTTAGCCTCAAGCTGGAAAGTAGTCCCGCCCCGCTTGCGCCGCTTGCCCCGATTATAATCACCGCCAACTTAGATGGCGAACTACGCTTGTTAGGCAGCGATAATCGCCAATATGCGGCCTATAATCTGGTGGCAGGCGTACCACGCACCGCTTACGCTGCCGGTGCGCCCGGTTTACAATCGGTTCTATTCTATCGGCAAGGCGAAATCGTGACCGCCCGCTGGAATAGCCTGAATGTCGCGCCGCCCCAAAACGGGATTCTTTCGGGCGACCCGGTGTGGGACGGGATGTATCAACGGGTCAAAGGGTTTTTGGAAAAGGATGTAGTCGTCTATTATTCACCCCAGGATGGCAAACCGATTCGGGGCTATCGCTCGCCTGATACCCCTTTTTTGTGGCTACGCGACCACGTTCATCAAGCTAAAGCCTTTAAGTTTTTTGAAACCGACCTGAAAAGCACTCTCGATTATTTCCGAACTACCCAACGGCCCGACGGCAGCTTTGACGACTATATCCAGCATTATCCCGGTTACGAGGTCTATAAAGCTCAAATCGAAATTGAGGCTGACCGGGAATATCTGTTTGTAGAGGGAGTCTGGACGACGTTCCAGGCCACCGGCGATGACGATTGGCTCAAGGCTAATCTGGCAGCGATGGAGCGCGGGCTGGAACATACCTTTACCGACCCCCGACGCTGGTCGTCCGAGTTGGGGTTGGTCAAGCGCGGCTTTACCATTGATACCTGGGATTTTGAGCAAGGTAGCGCGGGCTTCAATATTCGGCGGAGCTTTGATGCCCAAACCCGGTGGAGCGTGATGCACGGCGATAATACCGGGGCGTATATGGCGGCTCGGCGGTTGGCCCAAATTGAACGCTATCTGGGTCGTCCAACCCAGGCCGCCTTGTGGGAAAGCCGGGCCGCCAATCTTTTGCAGAACTTGAACCGGCTAGCCTGGAATGGGCAGTTTTACACCCACCAATTGCATCTGACCCCGGTAGACCCAACCGGGATAGACGAAAAAACCCAGTTGAGCCTGTCGAATGCCTACGCCCTGAACCGGGGAACCCTTTCGCCCGCACAAGCGGCGGCGCTTATCCGCACCTATCAGGCCCGACGAGTACAGAACAACGGGCGGATTTTTGCTGAGTGGTATAGCATTGACCCGCCTTTTGCGGTTGGGTTCGGGCCACCGGGCCAATATGTCAATGGTGGGGTTATGCCTCTGGTCGGCGGGGAACTGGCGCGGGGCGCTTTTGAGTATGGCTTCGAGGCCTACGGGGTAGATATTTTACAGCGTTACTGGCAGTTACTTGACCGGAGCGGCGGCTCATATCTGTGGTACTTTCCCGATGGTCGTCCCGGTATCGGGACCGAAGCTACCCTACCAACCGACGGTTGGGGCGCGGCGGCAATGCTCAATGCTCTGACCGAGGGGTTGGCAGGCGTAACCGATAACGGCAAGTTATATCGAGATGTAACCCTTTCGCCGCGCTGGGCAATTACTGACCGCACTCAGGCCCAAGTAACGTTGGGATATGGCGCAAGCGGAGCATACTTCAGCTATCGCTGGCAGCGGCAGACCGATAAGGCGCTGACCCTGACCTGGGGCGGCGCTCAGACTCAGAAAGTCAATTTGCATCTGCTCCTGCCCCCTAACTTTGTTCCCAAACAACTCTTGGTGAACGGTGAGCCGCAAACTTTTTCGCTCTCCCAAATCGAGAGCAGCCTTTATTTGGACACTAATCTCCCCGCCAACGGGCAGCTTGAGGTCAGGGGTAGTGGAAAGGCAGGACTGAGGACTGAGGACTGAGGACTGAGGACTTTACGGTTTACCCCCAAAGGGGGCGAGGCCGCAATTTACGATTAGAGAATTCAAAACTCAAAACTCAAAACTCAAAACTATTTTCCTGACCACTGAAAGGAAGCTCTTATGAAGAAAATTGCGCGGATAGGCCTGGGTAGTCTGCTGCTGACGATGGCGCTGGGGCAGGCTCTCAATCTAGCGGGGTTCGCCGATATTTTGCAAACTTATAGTTTAGGCTGGGATAATTCTTCTAATTTGGCAATCGCACTTATTCTATTGGTATTTTTTATTGCGGGCGAAGGGTTAGCCGGACTGGGGTTGGTCTGGCCCGACCTTGCCCCCAATATGCGTCGTCGAGCGGCGGGGCTAGGGCTGGCGGTGGCGGTGGTCTGGGGTCTGCTGGCACTTCAAGCTTTTGGGCGCGGATTGACGATTGCCAATTGCGGCTGTTTTGGGGTCTTTTTCGGACAAAAATTGAGCATCTGGATTTTGTTTCAGGACATCTATTTTATTACTTTGGCCTTTTTCGTCTGGCGCGACTCGCTGGCTCGCTCGAAAGCCAGGGTTAGCTGAAACTCAGGGTCGGGGTCGGGGGTCAGGGGCTAAGTTTTGAGTTTTGAATTTTGAATTCCCTAATCGTAAATCACGGCCTTGCCAGGGTTGGGGATAAATCGCGGCCTCGCCCCCTTTGGGGCTAAATCGTGAATTTCTTCCACCTTCCGGCTTCCGCCTTGTGTAATCTCGCAATCGAGTATCCAAAAACACCTAATTATTACCCTCGTGTTGTTCATGTTTTTTGATTTATATATTTCCCCATAAAGTGCGTAACTAAACCCATCTAAGGTAATTTATATTACTGAATAGCGGAGAAAACAGAGTTTGGTTCTCTCGATATTCCTGGAAAATCGGTACGCTGCTTGGTCTGAAATTGTCGAATATAACGCTTGTTGCTTTTCTATGCACGTATTAAAGTAATATGTAATAAGTCAACAATTTTAGCTCAAAAATTATCCTTAAGGCTGACAATATAGCTTAATTAGTTTTTCCACATCTACTGTACTATCTTTAAGTCAGTTTGGTTGATTTTGGCCTGAAAAGGTTTGGATATGGTGGTCTTTTCGAGGCTATAATCCAGGCCAAAAGTACTGTCTTAGTAGATTTTGGTAAATTGTAGATAATTTGGATAATTAGGGTATTGCAATTTCCTAATATTGTGGTATTATACAAACCAAGAATGTAACAATAATGTTGTCACATTCTGACATAACAGAAGTGGTGTTAAACCTACTTTATAGTTTAAGCAAAAGAGGCGCAAACGATGGCACGAAAAGGTACAAACGACATTCTGGATTATGTGAACGATTATGAGCGGGCAATGCAAGATTATGCTGAAATGGGGCCGCTGTGGGCGGAAATGGTCTTCGGAGATGATTTCGAGGCTATGAAGGCTCTGTACGGTCAGGACGGCAGTCAGTACAATTACAATGCCAGCCAGTATAACAACGAGCCGGACGCAGATACCGGCAAACGCGCATAGTTAGCGCATTTATGGAACTTTAACCACCACATCATCCACAGGGGTAGGTAGAAGAGGCAGCCTTGCACGAGGGCTGCCTCTTTTCTTTGTTTGAAATTTCTTGGCTGAAATTCAGGTCGAGGCTAATTTTGGAGTTTGCGGGCAAGCTGATTGGCGGACAATCGTAATCCCAGCTCGATTTGTTGCCAGAGGGCGGTTTGCAAAGCCTGGGGATTATAGAACCGCATGGCCGGGGTTTGAGCCTCTTTTGGCAGGGTCAGCCAGCCTAAACCCAGCGAGGACAGCGATTGCTCGGCTTTACCATCCAGCAGGGTAAAAGCGTAATCCATGAGCGGGTCTACGTCCTGGGGCGGAAAAGGGCTATTCAGCACTACCACAATCACATTGCGCCCGTTAGCCCGCGCTGAGGCCACCCAACAGCGCCCCGCCTCGTCGGTCAGACCGGGTTTGAGGCCAGTTGCGCCCGGATAGCGCGTCAGAAAACTGTTGGCATTATAAAAGGAGTGGCCCTCGATTGTTCCGTAAAGATACTGAGCCGCCTGTAGAATAGTTGGGTTGCGGAGCGCAAACCAGCCGCTCAAGGCCAGGTCGTAGGCGCTGGAATAGTGACCGGCTTCGTCCAACCCGTGCGGGTTCATAAAGTGCGAGTCATACATTCCTAACGCCAGAGCGTTGGCGTTCATCGCCGCTACAAAACGCTCCACCGGGTCGGGTGGCCCGCTCAGGCGTTGTCCGGCAAAGCGGGCAATCGCCATTCCCGCTTCGTTGGCACTATTGGTCATCAAGCCTAGCAGCAGGGTCGAGATTTTAATGCGCTCGCCTTTTCGCAAAGCCATATTTGCCTCACCCACCAGGTCTTCCTCGACAATCGTGGTTTCAGCTTGCAAATCGCTGGCCTTCGGGAAATATTTCATCAAAGTCAGGGCGGTCATCAACTTGGTGGTGCTTGCTATTGCCCGGCGCAGGTGTGGCTCTTTGGCATAAAGTATCAACCCGGTATCGGCATCTACCGCAATCGCGCTGGTGGCCCGCAACGAGGGTGGTCTTGTTACTATTTTCGGGCCGGGAGTTGGCGTAGGCGGCAGGGTCGGCTTGATACCGGGCGGGGTAGGAGTCGGCGCGATAATCGCCGTGGCAGTAGTCTTGACCGCCCGGCTAGTGGCAACCAATGGCGCAGAACTAGGTGCGACAGTCAGCCCAGGAGTAGGCGAGGGAAAAGGAGTCACCGTCGGAATAGCCGGAAGCGAAGTAGGAATAGGGTCGGCGGAAAAGGCCGTCGTCGGAAGCAACAATAGCCCCAGACAAAGGAGAATTAGCAACCACCGTTGGGCGCTTTTTGGAAATTTGGAATGAAGTTGACGCAAAGCGTTGTACCGGTAATACTCGGCCTGAAGCGGCGCAATTAGCAGTTCGCTCTCGGCAAAATAATAGAACCTACTACTATTTAATTTAACATAACTAATGGGATTTGTCCACTAGGGGTTATAATCGTTGGCAAAACAGGCCCGGTTTGATATAATAAGCCAGTCAAGTACCCGTAGCTGGGAAAGAGCGATGAGATGAAGAATTTTGACCCTCTAAAAGACGTTAATACCTCTAAATTCGCCCCATCGCAAGTCGGCCCAACCACGACTGGCAACATTCGACCTGCTTACCCTCTGGAATGGTCGGAAACTGAGATACAGCCTGTGCTATCTAGTTCGTCAGTTGGGTCAGCTACCCCCAAAGGCCCGCCAGCTCAAATTATTCCAGCAACCGAAAATCTTACCTCACCACTGGCCCAACTCAAAGCCCGGGTTAATGCTAAAGCCGCCTGGCGCAAAGCGTGGCGCGAACAACATGGCGACCCTTTCGAGGCTCTGCAAAAGCTTCTTGCAGACGTACCAGAAGAAGTGCTGGCTCAACATTTTGTGACCGATGAGTCAGGTTTAATCCATGTCAAACGGGAAAAGAGTTGATTTTACCCGTTCCAGCTCACCGTTACCTGCCGCCGACATCCCACATGACCTCACAACCAACTTTGAAGTCCAGTTGTTAAACTACATGGACAAGCTTAATTTACTTTCTACCGATGCTCACATCTTAACAATTGCGGCTCGGTTGGGTATAATGGATATTGCCTCGTTGGATAAAGATTTTTTGCGTATAACCAGAATGGGTTTCAATATCTACACTGCGGCGGCTTTAGGATAATTCTATGTTTTGAGTAATACATCTTATGACCTTAATATTACTAATTCGCCACGCCGAGCGAGAATACCGCGATGACCGACAGGACTCGCAACAAGTCTTGACCGCGAAAGGTCAGCTAACCGCTCAAAAGCTGGGCCAGAAACTGGCACTACGTCTGCAAGCCGAGGGCCGCAAAATCAGCCTGATATTGACCAGTCCTTATGCCCGCGCTCTCCAAACGGCGGAACTGGTTGCACTGCCTCTCGGCCTGTCACCTAGCCAGATTCAGTCTTTCGAGCCTTTGCGACCTGAGCCGGAAGGTTCGGTAGACGGTAGCCTTGAGCGAGTGTTGACGGCAGCCCCGGACGACGTAGCGGTAGTCGGGCATGGCCCGGATTTAGCCGAACTGAGCCACCGGCTGTGCGGTTTACCAATCGAACTCAAAAAAGCTCACGCCCTGGCTATCGAATATGATACTTCAACAAAAACAGGCCGTTTCTTGTGGCAGATTAGTCATAAATAGTGGTCAGTGGTCAGTGGTCGGTGGTCAGAAAATAGATAGCCAAGTGCTGAGTAAATCTATTTAGCGTCTGATAGTTTAATTTAAAACTCACAACTCAAAACTTTCCGACTGACCACTGACCACTGACCACTGCTAAAAGGAGCGAACAATTGGATAATACCGAATTGTGTTACACCCCGGCGACTGAGCTGGCGCGGCGGTTACAGGCTAAGGTGCTTTCGCCAGTCGAGCTTACCGAAGCCTTTTTGGAGCGGATTGAGCAGTTGAACCCCCAAATAAACGCCTATTGCACCGTCACCCCTGAACTGGCGCTGGAACAGGCTCGCGCCGCCGAAGCGGCGATTATGCGGGGCGAAACTGGCAAGTTGCTGGGCGTGCCAGTTTCGGTCAAAGACCTAATTTACACCAAAGGGGTGCGTACTACTCGCGGTTCATTGCTGTTCGCCGAGGTCGTGCCGGAAGAAGATGCCCCAACCGTCGAGCGACTGAAAGCGGCAGGTGCGGTCATTTTAGGCAAGACCAATACCCCCGAAATGGGCTGGCGCGGCACAACCGATAATCGGGTGTTCGGGCCGAGTCGCAATCCCTGGAATTTGGAGCGCACGCCGGGCGGGTCGAGTGGTGGGGCAAGCGCCCAGGTTGCCGCCGGATTAGGCCCATTGGCGTTGGGGACTGACGGGGGCGGGTCGGTGCGGATTCCCGCCAGCTATGCCGGGATTTTCGGCCTGAAACCTTCAATCGGGCGCGTGCCGGTCTATCCCGCTTCGGCGACGGGCGACCTGTCACACATCGGCCCGATGACCCGAACTGTCGCGGATGCCGCCTTGCTATTGAGCGTCCTTGCCGGGCCGGACGAGCGCGACCGCTATTCGCTGCCGAAAGACCCAGCTGATTACATGGAAGCAGTAGAACAGGGAGTTAATGCGGGTTTGGCGGGGTTGCGGGTAGCCTGGAGTCCCGATTTGGGTTATGCTCCGCTTGAGCCAGAAATTCGGGAAATTACCGAAAAAGCCGCCCGCCGATTTGCCGAACTGGGCGCAACTCTGGAAGATGCCAACCCCGGCTTTGAGTCGCCGCGTGCGCCATTTAACATCTATTTTTATGGCGGTATTACCACCAGCTTGAACGATTATATGGCGACCAAAGCCGATTTGCTGGACCCCGGTTTGCGCCAGGCCGTTGAGCGCGGTCAGCAGTATAGCGGGCTGGATTGGGGGCGGGCGGCCCTGCAACGCGGGGCGCTATGGGACAAGGTTCGCCGCTTCTTCGAGCAATACGATTTGCTGCTTACCCCGACTATGCCGCAAGCCGCCTTTGAGTTGGGGATTGACAGCCCAACGACGGTGGCGGGGCAACCAGTTGAGGGACTGGACTGGACTCCCTTCACTTATCCCTTTAATCTAACCGGGCAGCCCGCCGCGAGTGTGCCATGTGGATTCACCGCCGCGGGCTTGCCAGTCGGTCTGCAAATAATTGGTCGCCGCCACGCCGATGCAACTGTCTTACGGGCTGCCGCCGCTTTTGAAGCCCTCCAACCCTGGGCCGCTTTCCGGCCTAAAAGTAGTCAGTGAGCAGTGGTCAGAGAAAAAGTCCTGAGTGCTAAGGGCTGAGTGCTGAGGAAATACAGCTAGTAGCCGATAGTTCAATTCAAAACTCAAAACTCTCTTACTGACCACTGACCACTTTTAGACCGAAGGCGCACCGCCGTTGGTATTAGGCCAGGGGGTATAGGGTTGCGGATTATTCGGGTTTTGGGGCGGGCGTGGGCCGGGCGCAAAATTGGGCGCGGGCGGTTGCGGGTTGAAATTTTGCGCTTCGGGCGGCACAACGCGAGGGGCATTCGGCAATTGGTTTTGGGCCATCGCGCTAAAGCCGCTAATCGTCCCTAACCCCAAAGTTTCCACCGCATTATTTGGCACAATCACCAAAGCCCCTCGCTCCTTGATAGCATCCGCCAGCATATTCATCGAGCGCAAGCTCAGGGCGACCGGGTTATTACCGTAAATCTGGGCAGCCTGGTCGAATTTCTGGGCCACTTCCACCTCGGCCTGACTCAGAATTACACGGGCGTGGCGCTCGCGCTGGGCCTGAGCTTCTTTGGACATCGCATCCTGCAAAGCCACCGGTATCAGCACATCGCGCATTTCAACCGATTGTACCGTGATGCCCCAGGGTTCGGTTCGCTCGTCAATAATCTTCTTTAGCTCGGATTCGATCATGCTACGACCTGCCAATAGCGCCGCCAGTTCGGTTTTACCGATGGTGTCGCGCAAAGCGGTCTGGGAAGCCCAACTCACCGCCTCGCGGTAGTCTGAAACCCCCATCGCGGCTTTCTGGACATCCCACACGAACCAGAACAGCACTGCATCCACGTCCACTGGTACGGTATCCCGACTGAGGGTCTGCTCGGCCTTAAACGCGCTAATCTGAACGCGGGTGTCTATCATACTGGAAATCGAGTCTATAATCGGCCACAGGAGGAAAATCCCCGGCCCGGCGGTGCGATGGTATTTGCCCAGTCGCAAAATCACAGCCTTTTCCCATTGTCGCGCCACTCGCAAGGAAAGATAGGTCAGCCAACCGAGCAGAAAACCCACCACGACTGGGGCAAGCCCAGTTAGCCAGAAAGCCAGGTCAGTTCCTTCTTTGACTGGCGGCTTTATCAGCAAAGCCGAAATTACCGCTCCAATTACAAACATAATCAAAAATAACGCCCCGCCAACTCCATTCGTGCCGGGAGTCGGGCCGCCGCTATTCTGAGGTGGGCGGTTGTACGGATTAGCATTGTAACGCATGTTGTTCATACCTGAAGCCCCTCCTTTCAGGGCCACAAAGTAAATCAAGTTGGTGTATAGTATTACCATGAATATATACGCAAACTGGACTGAGTTGTTACGGATTGTTAAAATAAGATGAGTAAAACAATTATTTTCAATAGTGGAGCGCGAGGCTTTGAGGCTCATCCCCGCAACTGGCATAATTTCCGGTTGTGCTATCCGGTGATTTCGCGGCGCTCAAAAGGGCTTTCGCTGGGGGTCAACCTTAACCCTGACCGAGTGTGCAACTTCGACTGTATTTATTGTGAGGTAGACCGCCGCGACTTCCGGCCCGGCAAAGGCAAGCTCCCCCTACCGCCCAAAAACGAGCCGCGTCCCCAGGTGAGTCTGGAAGAAATCGGCTACGAGTTGGGCGAACTTCTGGCGATGGCCCGTAGTGGGGCAATCTGGCTAGAGCCGGAGTTCGCGGTGGTTGCACCCGATTTGCGACGAATTAATGATATTGCGTTTAGCGGCGATGGCGAACCGACCACCTATCCCCAATTTGCCGAGGCGGTGCAGGTAGCGATAGCAGCGCGGGCGGCGGGCTATCGGCCCGACGAAATCAAATTAGTACTAATAACCAATGCCACCCAATTGCATCGTCCGCATGTGAGCGAAGGCTTGCGGTTACTGGACGAGAACAACGGCGAAATCTGGGCCAAGCTGGATGCCGGGACTGCCGAATATTACGACCTGATAGATAAAACCAATCTGCCGTTTTCCCGGATACTAGCCAATATCCGGGCGGCGGCGCTGGCCCACCCGATTTTCATCCAAACCTGTATGCTGCGGACGCACGGGGCTGGCCCATCCCCCGCCGAAGTAGAAGCCTATTGCGCCCGGTTACGCGAGATTATCGAGGCGGGCGGGCAGCTAAAGGCCGTCCAGCTCTACACCGTCGCCCGTCGTCCGCCCAATGAATGGGTTACGAGCTTGCCCGATAGCGAATTAGAGGCTATCGCCGCCACCATTCGCACCCGCACCGGTCTGGCAGTCGAAACTTTCGGCGGAAACGTGGGCCTGGAATGACTTTAGAGCCAACAAAATAAGATTTATAAAAGCTAATTTAGAACTATTTATTTTGGGCCGTCGTATGCTATAATTAGAAATATAGTGAGATAGATTAGTCCGCCGCTTGAAGGTAGGCTGTTATGCAATCCCAATTTGCTCTATCCGAAACCGAATACCAACAGCGTCTGCGCTATGTCATGGAAAAATATAGATCTTTGCTAGTGCTAAA
>JBBRSG010000104.1:0-21035 GCA_038245615.1 Chloroflexia bacterium
GTACCGAAAGATGCCAGCTCGAAAGCTATCGAACGGCGGCTAAATTACAACAACTGGAAATATCGCCGGAGCGAACTTTTTCACAATTTGCGGGAGAATTTGCTTACGCCGTTTGCCTTTGTGGAAATGGCGGGCTGGCTTTCGTTCTTCCCGCTAATTGGCAAAACTCTGCTGCCCGGCAAATGGCGGCAACTCAACAAAGCTATCGAGCAGAAGTTGACTCCGGTACTGCCAACCGAGCCATCTATTATCGCTAACCTCGAAGAAATGAGCATTGAGGCCCAGGCCGGGGGGGGAGCCGGGATGCTCAAGGCAATTGGCCTGACCCAAAAATTTGCCCGGCTGGTTTTCCTGTGCGGTCACGGCAGCGAAACCGAAAATAACCCCTATGCGTCGGGCCTGGATTGCGGGGCCTGCGGCGGTAATCACGGTGGGAACAGTGCTTATGTCGCGGCGACTATCCTTAACCAAAAAGCGGTGCGGGCAATTTTGGCCCGGCAAGGTCTGGCAATACCCGAAGAAACTTTCTTTGTGGCAGGCGAACATAACACTACTACCGACGGCATTTCTTTCCTGAACGAAGCACAAGTGCCGTCCAGCCATCAGGCCGAGTTTGCCCGCTTCAAGCAAGATTTGGCTGGGGCTGGAACGAGCAACGCTTTAGACCGGGCTAAAAAGCTGCCGGGCGCCAAACCCAGGGCCGATGTAGCGCAAAGAGCGGCGGACTGGGCGCAAGTACGGCCCGAATGGGGTTTGGTCAGGAACGCGGCCTTTATTTGTGGGCGCCGGGGGCTGACTGCCAATCTGAATCTGGATAGCCGGGTGTTTTTGCACTCTTATGACCCCAATCAGGATAGCGACGGCTCGATTTTGGAAGTAATTATGACTGCCCCGGTAGTGGTGGCCGAGTGGATTAACATGCAGTACTATCTTTCGACAGTGGACAATCACAAATTTGGCAGCGATACCAAGTTGTTGCACACAGTGGTAAGCCAGATTGGGGTGATGCAGGGGCGGCAAAGCGACCTTTTGGTCGGCCTTGCCAAGCAATCGGTAATGCTGGGCGACGAAATGTTTCACGAGCCGATGCGCCTGTCAGTTATTATCGAAGCCCCCACTGCGCGCATCAGCCAGATTATTGACAAGCATGAAAAGCTACAGCATTTGACCCGCAATAAATGGATTAACTTGTTGGCCTATGACACGGCAGCGAACCTTTTTTACCAGTATGGTCTCAGGGGCGATTGGGTGCGGTTGGACTAAATGAGGTCTTGAGCTAGATGAATATTACCAGAATAAGAATTATAGGAGAGCATTCTTTTGCTTGACGTTTAGACTATTTCAGCAACGAGCTTGAGTTCAAATCCACTCTAAAAAGCTGTAATTTGGCATTTTAGCAGGTTAGAGGGGCAAATAGCCTCCGAACAAGCCAATAATAAGCTATTTCGCTAATGTTTGAACTCAGATAACTCTATAAATTAGTCTAAACGTCAATCTTTTGCGGGGGCCAAATAAACAAAGATAGATATACTCCCTGCCAACTAGGGGTAAAATACACATTACTGTCACCTGTTGGCATGTAATCAAAAATCGGTTAATGCCCGGTATGTCTGGCTAGGGGTTATGGATAAGCTTGACCAAGTAGCCGCCAGCATCGGGGATAGCCCGATCTTTAAGGCGCTTGCCAATGGTAGTAATAGTGGTAATGATAAAACTGGTAAAGCCAGTACCAGCCGAATAGCAGCCCTACAGGATGACATCAAGCGCAATCGGGCGGAACTGGTAAGAATTGAGGCTCGGCTAGAAAAAATGGTGGATGACCTGGCTGACCGGGTGCTATCGTCGGTAGACTACAAACGCGGCTTAGAGCGCAATACTACCCGAAAAGAACAGCTTGTGAGCCAGTTACAAGAGCTAGAGCTACAGGCCGATGCTTACAATGAGGATGCAGCCAACCACAAACAGGAATTAGACTTTGCTACCGAATGGGGTAAGCTTTCGGAATATGCCCGCGCCACCCCGTTCTATGAGTGGCCTTTAGAGTTTCGTCAGGCGGTCAAGAACTGCCTTTGCCAGATGTTCAAGAGTTTTACCGTAGGTGGCGGTTTCGACCATTCCGAGCGCCATTGGCACATCAATATAACCCCCGCTTACACCTCGATGATATAGATTTTAGACCGTATCTATGTGTAGTTAAAGCAAAGTGGTGAAGAGACATTCGAGCAGTATCTCCACCTCATTAAATCTGGTATTAACCTTGATATTTGTCAGGATGCTGTTTTAGCGGGCGCTCACCTGGTCAACTCCGCCAATCCACAGAAAAAGACCGCCACCCAGCAGCGTAAAGATGCCGATTGGCCCAAAATCCTTGATTACTGAAATATTGGCAGTGCTGCCGACAATCGCACAGACAAACAGGGCTAGAGTTGCGAAGGCCAAGAAAAGCCCAATTAGGGTAAAAACGTTTGGTCGTAAATCACTCATTTAGCTATTCCTCCTGAAAATTGCGCCCAAGTCCGGGCTACTTTTGATTATCTTATGGGTCGCTACTTTAGTATTTTGGCATAAACCGCGCCCCTAAAACGGCTGATTTGGGTTAAGAATTCATTATTGTTGAGAGTCAGGACTGAAATCAAAGGTCTAAAATCTAAAATCTAAAGTCTAAAATGCTAAGGGTTGAAATCTGAGAAATTTGCTCAGGGCAGTTTAATTCAAACCTTAAAACTCAAAATTATTACCCGCCCCTACAACGGTTTGAGCTGGATTGCGCCAGATAGCTCTGGCTGCCAGTCAAGATTGGCGATCTCGGCCAGCTTTTTTGCTAGACGTGCCATAATTTCCGGCTCAAAGTTAGTCGCACGCCGGACGGTCATATCTATGTAAATGGCGACCCGCTCATCGGTAGATGCCACCAGGTTATGGTCGAGACTAACGATATAGTGCATAAAGTGAACCCGCTTGGTATCGTAACCAATTAACCCGGAATGGACTGCAATCCTCTCTCCGGCCCGCAACTCGTTTAAGTAGCTCAAAACCTGCCGCAAAGCGAACATTCCGCGAGTGCGACCATCACCGCTTTCGCCGGAAATACTGCTAACTAACCCGGCATCACCAAAGAACGGTATCAAGCCCATATTTCCAATCGCGGTATAATACATAACATTCATGTGACCATTGAGGTCTAAATATTCGGCAGGTATAACGGTTTCATAAGTGCGCGGTAATTTTAAAACCTGTTCTAGTAGCATCCGATCTATCCTTGCTTATTTTTCTTGATGCTTTATTTGAGAAAGTATTTGAGAAATCCATCAAGAGAAATATAACGCTAAAAATGAATAAAACGGGATAAAGGGTAGGCTAATTTATGGAAAATAACCAAAAAGCTTACCCTAGCGCCCTCACCGATAGAGACTGAGAGCTAATTATGCCATATTTATAACTCCTACGCTGATGAGGTCGGCGTAGAGGCTTCAGGCCGATTTCTCGTTGATGGACGGCTCGGCAATCCGGCTTCTTGCCAGGGAGGAAGGCTTTAAGCTGCCTAGCCCGATGCTGGCGACTATGAGGCCTGCCCCGACCCATTGCCACAGGTTGAGTTTTTCACCCAGAATCAGGGTCGCGCCAACTAATACCAGCAGTGGCTCAGATACCCCCGCCAGCGCGATAGTTGTACTGCCCGCCAGCATTACCCCGGTAAACATGAGCAACCGAGCGATGACCGCCGTCACTAGCGCCATCGCTATCAGCAAACCCCAACCCAGGCCGCTGACGTGAGTTACTCCATTCAGGCCGTTTTGGGCCAGTTCCAGAATAGTGTAGATTACCGCCATTATCGAAAGAATATAAAGCGTGTTGGTAAAAGAGTTGGTTTGGCTCAACAGCTTTTGGTACAAAATAATATGGGCGGCATAGACAAAAGCGCAACCAATAATCATCATAATGCTGGTGAAGTTCGCTGGTTTCGCACCGCCATTCCCGACCAGAATCAGAAAATACAGGCCCAGCATTGCCAACCCCAGCCGGGCCATTTTCGGGCCGGTCGGTCGTTCGCCAAAAAAGAACATGATGACAATAACGATGACCGGGTTACAGGCGAAAATCATCTGAGCTAAACCTGCATCCAACTCGACCAGCGCCAGAAAATAGAGCAACTGGCTGACCGAATTGGTGGCTGCAACTGCCAGACAGCCCCAGAATTGACGGCGCGATTCCAGCCGGAGATATTGCCGCCAGCCTCGCACCGCTCCAAATAACACCCATAGCACCGTCGCAGCTATCACCATCCGAACCGCCTGCATGGTCGCAGGCGAAATCCCCTCGCGGTAGATAAATTTAACCAGAATGCTGCCACTGGCGAACCCGACAGTTGCCAACACCATCATAATCGTACCGCGCAATTGAGCATCGGCTCGCTCCAAAGAAATAGGCTCGGCTTTCAGGGTCTTGCTCAATCGGTTGCTCCTGGCAGATATTTGGGAATTAAAATATAGCCTGACATTTGGGCATCATAGCCCTGTAGCCGGGTTTTTGTCAACCAACCGCTAATCGTGTTACAATTCTGATGGCTTTTTTTGCGCTACCCATTCATAGGAAAATAAATTTATGTCAAGTGACAATGCTTTGAACCCTTTCCCGGTCATGCTAACTTTTGACCTGGATGCCGAGTCGGGCTTTCTCGCCAGCGACCCGGCTAATGCTGACCGTCCGGGGGTGCTGTCCGCCGGGAAGTACGGGCCGCAAGTAGGGATATATCGCCTGATAGAACTGCTGCAACGCAAGGGAGTTCCGGCGACAATGTTCGTGCCGGGCTGGGTCGCCGAAAAATATCCCCAGGCGGTCCAGGCTGCCGTCCAGGTCGGCTGGGAAATCGGTCATCACGGCTATACCCACACCCCGCCGACTACCCAAACCCGCGAGGAAGAGGCCGAGTCGCTGGAAAGAGGCAGCGCCGCAATCGAGGCTATCGCGGGAAAGAGGCCGGTTGGCTACCGCTCACCTTCCTGGGATTTTAGCAAGCACACTTTGGAGCTATTGGCAGCAGACCGCTTTTTGTACAGCAGCAACCTGATGGACCACGACGCGCCCTACCTGCACCGGGTAGATTTAGCCGGGGACACCCGCGATTTAGTGGAACTGCCGGTGCAATGGCTGTTGGACGATGCCCCGTTCTTCCTGTTTCGCACCCCCTATTACCGACCTATTAGCGCCCTGAGTGCCGCCTATGAAACCTGGGCTGAGGAGTTCGAGGGGCTGTACGCCGAGCGCGAGCAGGGCAAATGCTATGTCCTGACCATGCATCCGTTTCTCAGTGGCAGGCCGGGGCGGGTCAGATTACTGGAACGGTTGATTGATTTTATCCAGGGCCATCCCGAAGTGGCGTTTTATACCTGCGAACAAGTGGCCCGCCAGTTTTTAACCAGAGGATAAACAAAGCGATGGAACAAGTAGCTAACCAGCGTTATACGGTTGAGAGCGGACAGTGGCACGATGAGGCTGCCCTGATTTTGCGCGACCACCAGAGCGGAGCGGAAGCCACGATTGTGCCGGGTTTGGGCGCGAATTGCGTGGCCTGGTCGGTATCGCCGCAGGGCCAGCGCCTTGAGATTCTGGAAACCCCACCCACCGCCGAGGATTTGAGGATGCGGCGCTTTCGGGCCGGTATTCCGGTGTTGTGGCCTTTTCCGGGTCGGGTGCGCGAGGCCCGTTATAGCTTTGATGGGGTAGAATACCAGTTGCCGCGCACCGACAAAGGTGGTGTCCACCATATTCACGGCCTGGTAGTCCAAGCCCCCTGGCGGGTTGCCGAATATGGCCCGACCCCCGAAGGCGCACAGGCTACCCTGACAATTGGCCCGGCAGAGGTGGGCGAAACTATGCGAGCCGGGTATCCCTTTGCCTTCAGTCTGACGCTACGCTTTACTTTAAGCGGACAAAGCCTGACGATTGATACCGAAGTCGAGAATCACGAGGCTGAAAAAAGCTTGCCATTTGGCTACGGATTGCACCCCTACTTCCGAGCGCCGCTAGTGCCGAGTACCGCCACCCCTGACCGGACGGCCTGCCCGGTGCTGATACCCGCCGCCCAACGCTGGCACGCCACCGAGGGGCTGCCCAACGCCGCGCCCCAAGAGGTCGCGCCCGAAGAAGATTTCCGAAACTGGCAACCGCTAGGCGCACGCCACTTTGACCACATGTATGGCGGGGTGCAATATGGCGCGGATGGCTGGAGCGTAGCGGGCTATCGCGACCCCGGCGCGGGGTTGGAAGTGCAGCTTCAGGCTGACCCCAATTTTCGGGAATGGGTGCTGTTCACCCAGCCCAATCGCCCGTCGGTGTGCATCGAGCCATACACCTGCCCGCCCAACGCCATAAATTTGCAAGCCGAAGGTATCGCCGATAGTGGGTTGATAATCTTGCCCGCCGGGGAAAGCTGGCAGGCTCGCGTAATTTTGGAGGTTAAGGCTATTTCGTAAATCCGCTAATTTAATGGAGATTTTACGCAATCTATCGCTATCTACTCTTTTAAAAATATCCCAAAACCCTAAAAAACCGCTACAATGTCAAGGTATTGTCCAGCCTCTGTTTAATTTTTGAAGTTCGCTTGAGTGGGATATAACATCTATGTTGAGCTTGTTCACCCGGCAAGGTCGGGTTATCGTCAAGGCGGTTTTGAGCGGTAATTATAGCGCCCGCCAATTTCTGGCCCTCAAGCTGGCTTTTATTGCCCTCGGATGCGCGGCTATCGCCTTCGGCTGGCTCTGGCTGATGATAGTCCTTTGGGCCATGTCCGAACTTAGCCTGGCCTGGCAGGAAGACCGAAGGCAGGAGCGCGAAGGCTTTACTCAGGCTCGCGCCCGGCGGGTTATGGCAGTGCGTTTGGCAACCGGGGCAGCTTTCGGGCTAATAGGGGGAGCGGCCTTGAACTGGTTGCCGCTGTGGGCGGCCTTGCCGGTGGCGCTGCTGTCCCTTTTGGTTAGCTTTGGGGCTTACATAATTCTGCGTCTCAAGCTGCTATTCAACGAAATGCGCGGCACCGCCCCAACTGAAAATAGCGTCCTGTTCCAGCAAGTGCGCCAGATGCACGACCTGGAACAAGTTGTCAGCCAGCTTGAAGCCCGGTTGCTGACCAGCCGCGACCTAGACCAACGCCGTGACCTGACTTTTTATCTGGGCTGGGCCGAAATTTTCCGGGGACATAGCCGCCTGTCGCTCGAACTATGGGACAAGGCCAGCCTTTATTATAAAGCGGCTCTCAAGCGTGACCCGGCAAATCAGTCGGCGCGGGCCGCCCTGACAATAGCTTATCTGCGTCAGAATGAATTCGAGTTGGCTTTGGGTGAAATTGAACGAGCGGTAGCGGTGTTCAACGGACAACCTGCTTTTACCAAATACGATGAAGCCCTGTGGCACTGGCATCGCAACGAGGTCAGCAGCGTTTATGAGCAAAGCGCCGGGCTTTTCCAGCTTTGCGCCCTGGCAATCGGCCTCGTCCAGCAAAGCGACCTCAGTGGCGCAGCCAAAGAGCTTTTCGTCCGGGAGTTTACCACTCAAATGCGCCACATCCCCGACCGCAGCCGCGAAGAGCTTTGGTGGCTGATGTCGCGCAAGGGGGGTACGTCGCTGGGTGCTTTACAGGTAATGTGCGCCGGGCCTTTCCGCGCTCCCGCCAACCCCCTCGACCTCCTGGTAGAAGCCGTCACTCTGCCTCTGCTTCCGATCCAAACCATCGAAGAAATCGCGGCCTAAAATTTAATCCAGTCAGCTGACTTCACCCTAATGGTGACGATTGAGGTAAGCGGCGATAAGACCGGCGGCGAAATCAATCGTGTCCTCGACATCTTCGCCATCCGAAAAATAGCTGACACTATGAGCGATTTCGTCGCAAGGACGACCCTGGATATATTGAAAGAGGACAAACGGCAACCGCTCGAACAATCGCTCCCGACCTCGAAAATGGCGCACCATTCGCCAGTCCAGTAAGCTATTGATAGTCGCGGCTTGCAACATTACCGGCTGGCTAAGGGGGCCTTTTTCCAGGCCGCGCAACATTCGTTTCACTTCGAGCGGGGTATATTTATGGCGCTTTTGACCGGAAGCGGCGGAATTGTAACCGCCGGGGCGGGCCTGATTTGGGCTGGGCCGTAGTCCGCCGGGCGATTGGGCCAGACGCTGTTGACCGCTCCAGTCAGGCCGATTTCTGGAAATATTATCCAGGCCGGAGGAAAAATAGGCCCGCAGCTGGTTTAACCAAAACTTAAATTTTCGGCTATTCAGGCTGGTGCGACTGGTTTTACGCCTTTTGTTAAACTTATTAAACTTACCAAGTTTATTAAACAGTGACATTACTTCTGAACCTCCGTCGTATACAGCGGTAATACCGCCAGGCTGTACAGAGCGGGCCTTGCCAGTTCCCTTAAATCACTCAGCTTCCTCAAGCCTAGAACCTTACCCGCAAACCGGGCAGGACTAGGTAAACTTTCGCAATGCCTATATCATACAGCACATCATTCTGCCGTCAATGGTCTTTTAGCCTAAAAATCGAACCTTCTCTTTTTGTTTATAATTCTAGCTAAATTACCGAGAAACTCCTAAAAAATGAGATGGTCTGCCGCTTGTCGGGCAATCGCTAGAGCTTGTTGGGCGGTTCCGCCGGGCGCGAGAGCAGTGACATGGCCCATTTTGCGCCCCGGACGTGACGCAGCTTTGGCATAAAGATGGACACTTGCCCCCGCCACCGCCAGCGCTTCTGGCAAACCGTCCGGCCCATCGTTCCGCCGATTGCGGCCCAGCAGATTGACCATCGCCGCCGGAGCAATAAGCTCGGTTGAACCCAACGGCAAATCCAACACCGCCCGCAGCAGATTATCAAACTGGCTACTGGGACAGGCTTCAATCGTATAATGACCGCTATTGTGCGGGCGCGGAGCTAATTCGTTTATCAGCACCTCTTCCCCCTTTAAGAATAGCTCGACCCCAAACACCCCAACCCCGCCGATGGCCTCAATTGCGCCCTGAGCTATTTCCAGCGCCCTGGCGGCGACAGTAATTGGTACATCCGCCGGAGCAATCACGGTGTGGCAGATATGGTCTTGTTGGGTGGTTTCTACCAGGGGGTATAGGGCGATTTCGCCACCGGGTCGCCGGGCTATCATCACTGCCAGTTCGCGCTCAAACTGCACAAATGCTTCCACCAGCAGATTTTGGCCCAGGTCGGCAAATCCACTTTCAATGTCGGCGGGACTGTTCAGGCGGCGATTGCCCTTGCCATCGTAACCGTTGCGTCGGGCCTTGAGGACTAGCGGCCAGCCGTGTTGGGCCGCGAATTTCAATACATCATCCGGGGTTTCAACCGTCGCAAAGGCCGGAACTGGAAGTCCCGCCATTTGCAAAACCTGTTTCTGACGAGCCTTGTCCTGTACCATTCGCAAAGTCAAGGCCGAGGGGTAGACTGGTATCCCGCTAACTTCCAACCGTTGCAGAATCGCGCTGTCCACAAATTCATTTTCCAGGGTGATTACATCACAATTTCGGGTTAGGCTATCCAGCACCCGCACTTCGTTCCACTCGCCGACAATCTCGAAAGCGGCAATGCGTCCGGCGGGACTATCCTCCTGTTGCTCCACTATAGCAATTTTTATGCCGAGCCGATTGGCGGCCTCGACGGTCATGCGGGCCAACTGCCCACCTCCCAGGATGCCCACCGTCACATTTGGCAATTTCTGATAAAGTTTCAAAACTTGGCTTTCTTCTAAATCTAAAATCTGAAATCTGAAATCTGAAATCTGAAATCGTATAACACTATAGCGGCTATCCCTAACAATGGTCAAACCACGCATCTTCGCGGCCCGGTCTTTAGAGTGCATCATTTAGCTAATGTACGAAATTGCCCTGCCTGTTGGATTTTTCGGCTAAACCGGAAGTGATTTTACCGCCCATCTGAGTTATAATAGGCTAATAGTAGGTGCTTGCAGACCAAGAAAGTAAAAATGAGCCTGAAATATGCCTTAATGGGACTACTGGCCCAAACTCCCCGCCATGGTTATGATTTGAAGCAAAGCTTCGAGTTGAGCTTTAGCCAGATGCGCTTGCTTAATGCTGGGCAGATTTACACTACCCTGGCTCGCCTCACCAATGACGGGTTGGTGAACAGCTACACGGTGGAGCAGGAAAATGCCCCCGCCAAGAAAGTCTACAGCCTGACCGAGGCCGGACAGCGCGAATTACTAAACTGGCTGGAACAAACGGTGGATAATACCGTCGAGCCGGTCAGAAGTGAGTTTTTTGTCAAGCTGATGGTTCACGCCCTCTTGATTGGCGGCCCGACCGATGAGGGCCGTAGCCGAGCGATGATTGAGCAACAACGCCAGAAATTTCAGGATGATTTAGCTGACTTGCGCCGGATTCGGCTTCATCTTTCGCTGGTCTTAGGCCCTGGCGAGGCCGACCCGCGCCCCCCCGAAGAACAGCAACTCAGCGAAATCCGTATTTTGCTTATCGAAGGTGCAATTTTACACCTCGAAGCTGACCTGCAATGGCTCAACCTCATGGAAGCCCACTTTAACCGCCTGTTGGCCCAGCGCCGCAAACCCAAAGCTGAACCAGCCGAGCCAGCCGTTACCTTGCCAAATTAGTCAAGATTGACTATAATAAGGAGAACTGGCAGGTAACAAAAAGGGTGAATTATAAAAATGAACGATGGCGAACTGCTGCTGCTGGGCTTGCTGATGACCCAAAGTCAACACGGTTATCAGATAAACGAATTTATTGAAAAAAACCTGTCGCGGGTCACAGAGATGAAGAAGGCCAATGCCTATGCTATCTTAGAGCGATTGAGCAAAGAAGGTTATATCAATGTGCGGATGGAGCAGGAAGGCAACCGCCCCCAGCGCAAGGTTTACACCATTACCGCGATAGGCGCGGCCCATTTTATTGAGCTGCTGCGGCAAAATCTGGGGCGGGCTGACCGCATGACCTTTGGTGGCAATATCGGCCTGATGTATCTCGACCACTTGCCTCAAAGTGAGGCGATAGACCTGTTGGAAGAAAAACTGGCCCAGGTGAAAGCCCAGATAAAACAATACCAGGCCGCACCCAAACACATCTATGGAGTCGGGGTAAATCTGGCGCTGGAACATAGCCTGGCGTTACTGCTATCGGAAGAAAGTTGGCTGATTTCAGCCCTGGCCCGGCTGCAAAGCGGCGAAGTGAGCTTTAACTCTTGAGCAACTTGACCAATTCCCCGCTGGCCTCGTACTTGCCGTGCGACGGCATTATATAAACTCCCTGAATCAGATTGTGAATTGTACCAACCACCTCAATCCCGATTTGCAAACCCTCTTGCATCCCCTTTTCGCCCGCACTTCGCATTCGTTCCAACACCCGCTCAGGTAGAACTATGCCCGGCACTTCGTGGTACAAATATTCGGCGTGCTTGTAATTGTGCAAAAGGATAATCCCGGCGATGACTGGCACTTTTATCTCGCCGACCTGCGCCAGGGTTTCGCGCAGAGTTTCGGCATCAAAGACTGGCTGGGTCATAATATAATGCGCCCCGGCTGCCAGCTTTTTGCGTAGCCGCTCGATTTCAGTCGGCAGGTCGGTAGCAGTGGGATTAAAAGCCGCCCCGATATGGAAATTGCCCGCCAGCCCGATACTCGTCCCGTTCCAATCTTGACCTTGGTTAAACCGGGCCAGCATTTCGACCAGTCCAATGCTATCTACATCCCAAATTCCGGTTGCGCCGGGATAAGTGCCAGAGCGGGGCGGGTCGCCGGTCAGGGCCAGCACATTGCGGATACCGTTGGCGTGCGCCCCAAGCAGGTCGCTTTGAAGGGCCATGAGATTACGGTCCCGACTGGTAAAATGAATAATTGCCTCGATGCCCACCGAATTTTGAATAAGCTGGGCGCAGGCCATACTGCCCATGCGTACCCGCGCCATCGCGTTGTCGGTGATATTCACCACATCCGCCCCTAGCTCGGCCATGCGGTTTGCGCCTTGCAGCATCTTGGTCGGGTTGATACCCAGGGGCGGCAATAGTTCGACGCTGACCACAAATTTACCGTCTGCCAGCTTTTGGGCCAGTTTGGTCGGTTCGACTGTCGTTACCTTTTCGAGAGTGCGGCCCAACGAACTATCGCCGCTATTTATTCCGCTATGAGGCGGGCTGAACTGAAGCAACCCGGTTGCGGAAGTCGGTGATTTGGGGGTGGGGCTATCCAATCGCAAACCTTTAAGAGCGGCGCTCATCGCTGCGATATGCTCCGGGGTTGTGCCGCAGCAACCGCCCAAAATTTTCGCTCCGGCCTTGACGAATTGCGGAACATACGAGGCGAAATATTCAGGCGAGGCGTGATAAAACATGCGGCCCTCAACCCGCTCCGGCGCTCCGGCATTGGGCATGACCGACAAATAGGGGAAAGCGGGTTGAGCCGAGGCTAGTTGTTCCAGCACTGCCAGCGACCCCTGCGGCCCGACGTGGCAATTCAAGCCGATAACATCCGCGCCGCGGGCCTGCAACATGCTGATGGCCTCGGCGGGCGTATGACCCGAAAAAGTATGTCCATCCTCGCTAAAAGTCATCTGGGCCACTACCGGCAAATCGGTAATCGCTTTCGCTACGCTCAGGGCGTGTACCATCTGCTGATAGTCATAAAAGGTTTCGAGGATAAGAAAATCCACCCCACCTTCCATGAGAGCTTCGATTTGCTCCCGGAAAGCAGCCCGCATTACATCGGGCTGTAACACCCCTTGTCCCCGCGATTGGCCCAGTGGCCCAACCGACCCCGCTACCAGCACCGGCTCACCCGAACTGTCGCGCACTTCGCGGGCAAGCTTGGCGGCCTTGAGATTGAAGTCGCGCACCTTATTTTCCAAGCCATATTTTTCCAGCCGGGTGCGGTTTGCCCCAAAGGTATTGGTTTCAATAATTTGCGCCCCGGCCTGAATATAGAGCCGATGAATTTCGGCAATCAGCTCCGGGCGGGTCACATTTAGCTCCTCGTAGCAGACCGTAAAGGGAATCCCCCGGTCAAACAAGGTCGTTCCCATCGCGCCGTCCGCCAGCAATACTCCGCCCTTATCAAGTTTTTCAAGTAATGGATTATACATTATTTTCGATTTTCGATTGAAAAGCCATGAGGGATGCGCCATGAGCCATGCGCTTTGCGGCTTGGGGCTTTATTTTCATCCTTCATCCTTCATCCTTGCCCCCAACCCCGACCCCTTTTTTGATTTTCGATTTTGGATTACCCTTAAACAAAAAGTTCACTGAGCTTTAGTCTAAAGCCTGGTATTACCTCGTCCCCGCTCAACTCATCGTTGATCGTTAAAATCTGGACCGCCTTTGCCTGAGCGGGATGATATATTTCTATCTCGCGCTTGCGGGGATTAATCGCCCATATCAAGCGCACTCCAACTGCTTGCCAGTCCGCTATTTTCCGGGCGGTAGCTTCGCGCTCCGGCTTGCTTCGCAGGTCGGTAGGCGAATGAATCTCGACTACCAAATCCGGCACCCCTTTGACACTTTTAGGGCTGGTAGGCGGTACCCGCTCGGCTCTCATAAAACCTAAATCCGGGATAGGCAGCCAGCCGGTGCCGACATCGAAAGTAGTTGCACTCCATAACTTGCCCAACTTCTCGTCGGGGACAAGCCGGTCATAACGCTTCATTATGGCCCGTGCAATCGTATTATGTTCGTCCCCAGGCCTCGGTTTTTTCACCAACTTTCCAGCTACCAACTCGTAAAGCTCCTCAAATTCCGGCAGGTTCTCGAATTCCTCTGGAGTGTAGGTGCGCTGCAAGTCAAGTTGTTCGATGGGTAAGGCCATAACTTCGCATTCCTTAGTTTTACTTTTACCGCTTACTTTTTACTGCTCCATTTTCGATTACTCGCGGTCATTATAACATACCGGCTGAGGTTGGGGGGTTTGGGCCGGATTTATTTGACGCGACAAATCAGCCTGTGTTTTAATCTTGCTAACCTCTCAATTCCAAATGTATTGTAAAGTGCAGGCAGCCTTGAATTTGTCATTCCTGGCTGTGCGAAAAATCTTTATCCTTCGCACAGCCAGGAATGACAGGACTGAATAGTTACTATGAAAATGTATTTACGAAAAAATGTATTTACGGAAATAGAAAGGAGTGCCTGATTAATGGCCTCTACTAAGGCAAATTTTGATTTTTCGCATTATATGACTTTTGAGCAGATGACCCAGGCTTTGCAAAGTCTAGCCGAAGCCTATCCCCAACTAGCCCGCCTGGAGTCAATCGGGCGCAGCTACGAGGGCCGCGACCTCTGGCTGATGACCGTCACCAATTTTGAAACCGGCCCGGACAAAGATAAACCAGCCTACTGGATTGATGGCAATATTCACGCTGCCGAAGTCACCGGCTCGGCCACTGCCCTTTACACGATTCAATATCTTCTGGAAAATTACGGTAACGCCGCCCAACCTGGCCCGGCTATCCCCTCGGTCAAGGAACTGCTGGATACTCGTGCTTTCTATATCTTACCGCGCCACACCCCCGACGGGGCCGAGCGAGTACTAACCACTCCGCGCCGCCTGCGAAGCAGCACCCGGCCCTATCCCACCGACGAAGATAAAGACGGCCTTATAACCCAGGATTTGGATGGCGATGGAGTGATACGGCAGATGCGGGTGCGTGACCCCAACGGCGATTACAAGGCCAGCGCCAGTGACCCTCGCCTGATGGTCAAACGGCTACCGGAAGAAGCGGGCGGGACTTATTATCGGCTATATAACGAGGGGATAGTCCAGAATTACGACGGCTATACCCTGAAAGTGCCGCCCCCTAAAGAAGGCCTGGACCTCAATCGCAACTATCCTTTTGATTGGGCTCCCGACAACGAACAGCTTGGGGCGGGGGCTTTGCCGCTCTCCGAACCGGAAACGCGGGCGGTCTCCGAGTTCTTTAGCCAGCACCGTAATATTACCGGCGCACAGAGCTATCACACTTTTAGCGGAGTGATTTTGCGGCCTTATAGCGGCAAGCCGGACGAGGCTTTCCCCTTGCCCGACCTGGAATTTTACAAGCTGATGGGCAAACGAGGCACCGATTATACCGGTTATCCCGATGCCAGCATTTATCATGGATTTCGCTACAATCCCAAGACGGTCTTGCACGGGGCGTTTCTGGATTGGGCCTACGAACATCAGGGTGTTTTTGCGATCAGTACCGAATTATGGGATATTATCAAGCTATCAGGCATCGAGCAGCGCGATTTTATTGATTTCATGAGCCGCAATCGCAAAGAGGAAGATGAGCTTAAAATATACCGATGGGCCGATGAGAATATCCCAAACAGCTTCAAAAACTGGACGGCTTTTGACCATCCTCAGTTGGGCGCAATCGAAGTCGGGGGCTGGGATTTTGTCTATAGCTGGCAGAACCCGCCGCCCGGCTCGCAGTTCCTCAAAGACATAATGCAAGCCAATATGCTCTTTTCGCTGGCCTGCTGTGCTATGTCGCCCCGTCTGACTATGCCGGTTCTGAAGGTGGAAAGCATCGGCGAAAATCTTTACAAAGTGACTGCCGTCATCGAAAATAGCGGTTTCCTGCCGACTTATGTCAGCCAGAAAGCGGTGGAACGCAAATTTCTGCAACCGCTAACCGTAAAGCTGGTAGCTGCCGAAGGAGTCGAGTTGGTCTCAGGGCAGGAAAAGCTGGAATTGGGCCACCTCGAAGGTCGCTCCAACAAGCAGAACCTAAGTCCTGTTCAGGTCGGTTATCCCAGCGACTACCGCACCAAAGCCGAGTGGGTGGTCAAAGCCGCCCCTGGCACAACCATCATCATCGAGGCCCACGCCGAGCGCGGAGGTCGAGTATCAGGTTCGCATTCGGTTTAGCGGAACTTAACCACTAACGATTTACGATTGAAAGTGGTCGGTAGTCAGTGGTCAGTGGTCAGAGAAATATAGGGACGGGCGATTTGAGATTTGAGATTTGAGATTTGAGATTTGAGATTTAAACCGAGGTTCACACAATGGTAGAGCTAACCGAAGAAGAAAAAGCGATGCTGGCGGGCGCGAAGGGCGAAGCCGTCCAGGTCGCTATGCGGGTGGTAGTCAGGATGGCGGAATGGTCTGGGGCCACGGCCTTGCTGCTGGTCAGCCAGGTACATATAGATAGTGGCATTTACCAGGGACAATCCGGCCTCGACTTCGTAGATATGCTGCTGGCGAAGGGCGCAAAAGTCGCGGTGCCAACCAGCCTTAATGTGGTATCGCTCGATTTGGAGCGCCCCCAGACCAACCATCGCCTGACTACCGAATACGCGACCTCGGCCCGCCATCTGGCGGAAGCCTACCTCAAGATGGGCGCAAAACCGACCTTTACCTGTGCCCCTTATCAACTTAAGGAGGTCACGCCCGCGTTTGGAGAGCAGGTCGCCTGGGCCGAGTCGAATGCCGTCGCTTTCGTAAATTCAGTAATTGGGGCGCGTACCAACAAATACGGCGATTTTTTCGATATTTGCCTGGCTTTAACCGGACGCGCCCCGGCTTATGGACTGCACCTGACCGAAAACCGTCTGGGTCAGCTACTCTTTCGGCTCAAGGATATTCCACCAGCCCTTTTAGAGAGTGATAGCTTTTACCAGATTTTGGGCTATCAGGTCGGGCGGATGACCGGCTCGGCTATTCCGGTTATAAGGGGCGTACCGTCAACCGTGACTCAAGACCAACTAAAGGCGCTCTCAGCGGCGGCGGCTTCCTCCGGGACGGTGGCCCTCTTTCATGTCATCGGAGTCACTCCCGAAGCGCCCGACCTCGCCACCGCTTTTGGCGGTAATTCTCCGCTCGAAACGATTGACCTTGATATGGAAATATTGCGGCAGGCCCGCCGGGAACTCTCGGTCAACCCGGTGGGGCTGGCCCAACCGGATGTCATCGCCCTGGGCAGTCCCCATTTTTCGCTACCGGAATGTCGCCAGCTTGCCGCCCTGGTCGAAGGTCGCCACCTTGCGCCGGGTCTGGAATTCTTTGTAGCCACCAATCGGGCAGTCTATTATGCTTTGCAACAAAATGGCCTACTGGCAAAGCTGGAAGCTTTTGGGGCAACTGTAACCCAGGATACCTGCGTCGTGGTTAGCCCGTTTATTGCCCCTGAAGCCCGCTTGCTGATGACCAACTCTGCCAAATACGCCTATTACGCGCCCGGTCAGCTAAAGATGTCAGTGGTCTTTGGTACTCTAGCGGAATGTGTAGATTCGGCGGTCAGTGGGCGGATTGAGCGGGACGACACGCTATAGGAGAGCCGATGAACTCACCCGAAATAAAGCTACACATGTTGATAGAAGGTCAGGCCAGCGGCCCGCTTATCTTTAGCCGCGAACCCCTCAGCTTCTGGGGTGGGGTAGATGTGTTGACCGGGGAGGTAATTGACCGCCGTCATCCGTTATCCGGGCAAATTCTGGCGGGCAAAATTCTGGTGCTGCCGGGTAGCCGGGGCAGTTCCAGTGGCAGCGGGGTGCTGCTGGAAGCCATTCGCAACCACACCGCCCCCGCCGCGATTATCACTGCCGAGGCCGACCATATTTTGGCGCTGGCCTGTCTGTTGGCCCAAGAGCTTTATAGCACCACCCCGCCAATAGCCGTCGCGCCTCCGGCCTTTTTCGATTGGGCCGAAGCGCGGGCCGGACGGATTTTGTCCATTTATCCCGATGGCAGCTATACCTTTGATATAGACCGGTCTTTCGCTTGAAGTCGGGTGGAAGCCAAGTATATTTATATGTTTGGAAAGATTTATGCAGTAAATTTTTCCAAACATATAGAACATGCTTTGGTGGTCTATCAAAAGTTTCGCCATCCCAGAAAAATTGACTGAGCGAATGTCCTAAACCTGTCAAGAGCCAAAGGCCGCATTATAGTACTGCAAATAGTCTATGATGTGAGAGGCCCAGTATTGCGAAAGATGTCCGCCTTCAAATAGCTTCCAGGTATGGGCCTTGCCCCGGTCTAGCAAAACCTGATGCAGTTCCTCGGCTCGTGGTCGCCAGGCGCTATCATCCATCCCAATATCCAGCCAGATAAAATAGCTGCTCAAATCTTTGGTGCGGGCCAGCGAAATCGGGTCAAGGGTAGCATAATAGGCGATATTCCCAAAAAAGCTAGGGCCGCTACCCTCGGTCCGCAGGGTCGGGCTATGAGCGCCGATTATTTTGAATACTTCGGGGTGATTAAAAGCAATTTGCAGCGACCCATGTCCGCCCATCGAAAGCCCGCCAATCGCCCGTTTATCAAAGCGGGGCAGAGTGCGATAAGTCGCATCCATAAATTTCACCAAATCTTGCGAAACATAGTCGGCCCAACGCGGCCCGCAATTGGCCTGATTGACCCAGTAGGATTGCTCGCCGGAAGGCAGCACAATGATAAAGGGCTGAATCTGTGCGCCCCCCATTAGGTCGTCGGCTATCCCCAACAGGCCGTAAGCATCCCACTCCACATAATTCCCGCCATAGCCGTGCAGCATATATAGCACCGGGTAGCGTTTGCCACTGGTTTCATAGTCGCGGGGCAGATAAACCCGATACGGTAGGCTTTTGTTGATAGACTGGCTAAAAATAGTCTGGTCTTGCACCTTGCCTTTGCCCCCAAAAGAAACCGGGCGGGCCGGGCCGGTGGCGGTAGCAGCCTGAGCGGGAGGGACATTGCAGCCGTTCAGGGCATAGCGCCACCGAAAATAATGCTGCCCGACATTGCCCATCTCCACTTTATAAGGGTCAGGGTTCGCCGGAGTATAAGTTAGCACTCGCCGCTCAAAAAGCTGAACTAATATATCCCTTTCGACCCCGGCAACTACCGCCCGTATCCAATAGGCTTCGGTGACGGGGCGACCAAGTACATAGGTCGGGTTGTTGAACAAGACCGAATCCTGGACATAGCCGCTGCCGTTCCAGACCGACCCGCGCTGCTGCCCGAAAGTAACAAAAACATCGCTGATATTGTGCTGGGTAACGGGGTCGTAGCCGGTATTAAAGCGGCGTTCCGGGGGGCTAAAGGTCGTGACTTGTCCTGATTTGTCAATCCGGGCTGTAATCAGACTATTAGGGGCGGCAGGGCGAGTGTTTTGATTATTGAGAAAGGTAACGACATTCTGAAAACTGGCATAGGTCGGGGCGATGGCATTATTACCACCCTCATTAGAGTCGCCCGCGATTTGCACCGGGCTGGGTGGCAGGGCGGTAAAAGTGGTATCGCTATCCTGACGCTGACCTGTCACCAATTCCTTGACCAGCAGGCCGGTAGTCACAAAATAGAGGTCGTTAGGGTTCGCGCTGGGGTTATTTATTTCCATACGAGCTTTGTCGAAATACTGGACTTTGCGGGGTGCGCCGTTGTACTGCTCGGTCTGGATACCTTCCGCGCCGGGAGCGGGTGGCCCCCAGGTATAGCCGCGCCCTACCCCGGTCAGTTCTTGTACCGCTTTATCGGCCCGATTCCAGGTTGAGCCAAAAGCAGGGTCGGTAAAATTATAGGCCGCTTCCACCACCGGTAGCAGGCTTACCAGCATTAGCCCGGTAAGAAGGCTGACCCAGAATTTATAACTTTGTCGCATGGCAATATCTGACCTTTCCAGACTTACTTTAGCGTAGAGTTTAACGACAGGATTGCCAGAGCCTAACCGCACCTTTGCGACTTAAACTCGCGGTTTGGATTATAGCATAATATGATATACTGCTTTCCAGGAAAATTATCAGGGGTCGGGCGAAATTCAGGACTGAGGACTGGGGACTGAGGACTGAGTTTTAGGGCGGAAGACGGAAGAAAATACGGTTAGTGGTGGACTTTTTAACTCAGCCCTCAGCACTTTCCCACTGACCACTGACCACTGACCACTTTTTTCACAGGAGAGTTTTGGATGTCAGACCTGGCCCAGGAAACTACCACTTTTCGGGCGTATGCCAAGATAAATCTAAGCCTCGAAATTCTTCAAAAGCGCCCTGATGGATTCCACGAAATTGCCAGCGTGATGCAGACCGTCGGGCTTTACGATACTCTGCGGATTGGGCTTTCGGAAGATTTGCTGTTTGACTGCAATATTGCGGAACTGGTAACGGAAGATAATCTGGTGTGGCAAGCTGCCCTCAAGCTTTTGGAGTATTGCGGCCCTGGCTCACAGCGCGGGGCGGATATTTTCTTGGAAAAGGCTATTCCCCAGGCCGCCGGGTTGGGCGGCGGTAGCAGTGATGCCGCGACCACTCTTTTGGCTCTCGACCACCTGTGGGAGCTGCATCTAGGTCAGGAACAATTGCTGGAACTAGCAGCAGAACTGGGGTCGGATGTGCCATTCTTCCTGAAAGGCGGGACGGCCCTGGCGGAAGGGCGCGGCGAGATTTTGACCGAACTCCCCTCTATTCCCGACTCGTGGTTGGTGCTGGTCTATCCTCCCTTGCCGATGCCCGAAAACAAGACCAAAGAGCTATACAAATTGCTGGACCGCAGCGATTTCAGTCAGGGAGGCGTGACCCGCGCTCTAGTCAGCGCCCTCAAACAGGGTGAGCGCCCGCCGCCTTCGTTGCTACACAACAGCTTTGAGCGGGTGGTATACGAGCGTTTTCCCCACCTGGATTATTTCCGACAGACGATGGTCGAGGCCGGAGCGGACTATGTGCGGGTTTCGGGTAGTGGCCCGGCCCTGTTCAGCCTGATGGCTTACCAGCACGAGGCCCAGGAAATTGCCGATAGGCTGACCCAGGCCAACTTTTTTGCTTATGCCATTCCGACCATCGCCGGATAAAAATAAAAAGAAAATAATAAAGTAATGCTCAGAGACCTGTTTTTACTGAAACCGGGAATAACTTTCCTCAATCATGGCTCGTATGGGGCGTGTCCACGCCCGGTGTTCGAGGTGTACCAAGAATGGCAGCGCGAACTGGAAGCCCAACCCGTCGAGTTTATCAGCCGCCGGGCGGCAGATTTATTGCACGAAGCCCGTACCCGGTTGGCCCAATATCTCCATACCTCCACCCAAAACTTGATTTTTGTGACCAACGCCACCGGCGGGGTAAATCA
>JBBRSG010000105.1:0-20843 GCA_038245615.1 Chloroflexia bacterium
CCTCAGTCCTCAGTCCTCAGTCCTGCCTGACCCCTGACCCCCGCCCCGCATCATTGCGCTTCCCGCAGACGGGGATTGAGAGCCTCGTTCAGGCCGTCGCCGACGATATTAAAGGCCAGCACAATCAGCGAAATTGCCAGACCTGGAAAGAGCGAGAGCCACCAGGCTTGTCGCAGATAGGGTTGGGCGGCATTTAGCATACTGCCCCAACTGACCAGATTCGGGTCGCCCAGCCCAAAGAACCCCAGGGCTGCTTCCAGCAAAATCGCCGAGGCTATATCCAGCGAAATTATGACAATCACCGGGGCAAGCGCATTGGGCAGAATTTCCCGAAAGATAATCGCCGGGGCGCTCATTCCGCCGACCCGCGCCGCCTCGACAAAAGGCGCTTCGCGCAGACTCAGAAATTGGGCGCGAACCAGCCGGGCCATCTGCGGCCAGGAGAGGATAGCTATCACAAAAATCAGCTTGAGCAGGCCGCTCCCGAACAGGGCGACGATAACCAAAGCCAGCACAAAGCGAGGCAAGGTCTGGAAGAATTCGCTAAAGCGCATCAAAAGCGCATCGGCCCAACCCCCGAAATAACCCGCCAGACTGCCGATAATGACTCCCAACGTTCCGGCGCTAACCGCCGCCAGCAGCCCAACCGCCAGCGACACCCGCGCTCCGTAGACCAGTTGCGCCCAGACATCCCGGCCCAGATTGTCCGAGCCGATAATATGACCGACAGTACCGGGCGGTTGGAGCGACTCCGCCCCGCCAACCTGGGGGTCACTGCCCGCGACTAAGGGGGCAAAAATTGCCAGTAATCCCGCCAGGATGATAAAACCAAGCGCGATTACCGCCCCCCAATTGCGGCTGAACCTGTACCATAGTTCGCCCCAACCTCCCGCAGCGGTATTCGCCGAAACTACTCTGGTTTGGATCGCCACTGCTGTCGGTTATCCCTTGCTCTTTATTTTTTCGATAGCTTCGAGGGCGGCTCTTTTTGTCATCATAGTATAAAAATCCACCGCCTCGACCTGAGCCAGTTTTTCCAAATCCGGCAAGGCCCGTCTATCGCCAATTCTGCCGAGAGTTTTGGCGGCTACCTGCCGCAGCTTGTAATCGGGGTCGGAGAGCTTTTCGATGAGCGGCTCAACCGCCGGGGCTAAACCTTCGCCGATTTTGCCCAACGCATCCGCCGCAAAAAAGCGAACATCCGAGTCCTGGTCGGAAAGCGCCTGCGTCAAAGCCCCTACCGCCGGTTGCGCCGCCAGACCCATATCGCCGAGGGTTTTGACAGCATAGAAGCGGGCTTCAACGTTTTCATGCTCATCGGCGAGGGTCTGCATCAAACTGCTGGCAGTCACGCGGTTTGCCGGGTTGATTTTATCGAGCGCTTCGGCGGCAGCCAGACGCACTTCAGCTTCGGTATCCGAGAGAGTTTTGAAGAGGGCTTCGACTGCCGGGCCACTTTCCGCCCCAATCTCGCCCAGCGAATAGGCCGCGTACCACCGGGTATCGGGGCTACTAGCGCCTAGCGCCTGAATTAAGGCCGCCATTGAAGCCGGGGCGGGTGGGTCAATTTTCAGGAGGGCGACATGGGCTGCCAGATAAACCTCCTCATCTGACAAAAGTTGGCGGAGAGGTTCAAGGGCCGGTTTTGCGGCACTTCGCAGATTGCCCAATCCTTCGGCGGCATAAAAGCGCACCAATTCCACCGGGTCGGACAAGGCTTTGATAAGCGGGGCGAGGTCTTGGGTACTTTGCAGCCCGGCGGCCTCGAAATTATTCAAATCCAGGGCGGCTTTGGTGCGAATATCTACGTTCTTGTCTTTGAGGGCCGCGATAAGTTGTTCCAGTTTGGGCATACATTCACCTCAATTGCTCTTTCCCAGGCGGACTCGCGGGTCAAGCAGGGCATAGGCCAGGTCGGTTAAAAGATTGGCAAGCACTACCGTAATCGAAATAAGCAGCAGAATTGCGGTCAGCACCGGATAATCGCGTTTGGTAATCGAGTCGAACAGGAGTCGCCCGATACCGGGCCAGCCAAAGACGGTTTCAATCAGGGCCGACCCCGCCAGCAAAAAGCCAAAATTGAAGCCAATCACGGTAATAATCGGGGCGGCGGCATTTCGCATGGCGTGAACCCACATTACCCGGCTTTCGTTCACTCCTTTGGCCCGCGTGCCTAGAATGAAATCTGAGCTTAACACTTCCAGCAGCGAAGCGCGAGTAATCCGCGATATTACCGCGATATAGCGCACCGACAGAGCCAGAGTCGGCAAAAGCAGATGGGTCAGTATATCCCCGACCGCAGCCCAACCTTCGGCCTCCGAGCGCACCGTCCGCATCCCTTGAGAGGGCAGCCAGCCCAGCCCAACCGCAAAAACCAGAATGAGAAGCTGCCCCAGCCAGAATTCGGGGATGGAATAACCCGCCAGGGCCGTAACCTGAGTAGTGCTGTCCACCACTCGAAAGCGTGTCCGGGCCGCCAGCAACCCTAGCAAAACCCCGATGATAGTAGCCAGCCCCAGCGCCGTCAGAGTTAAGAGCAAAGTCGGGCCGAGCCGTTGCCCAATCAGGTCGGCAACTGGTTGCCGATTGGCAAACGAGTATCCCAGATTACCCCGCAAGAGTGACCCCAGATACAAAATTAATCGCTCCCAGAGCGGCTTATCCAGCCCATATTCGGCCCGTACCTGTTTTACATATTCTTCCGGGGCGGGATAATCGCCCACCAAAACCGTCACCGGGTCGCCGGGGGCAAGCTGAATCAATAGAAAATTGACTACGACTACCCCCAACAGCAAAGGGATAGCCTGTAGCACCCGCCGCAAGATATATTCAAGGTAGGCTGCTACCGGAGCAATAGCCCGGTCTTTAATCGTTACCACCGCTTCAAACCATTAGCTATCAGGACTTTGCCAGGGAAACGGTATCCCAACGGTCCCGCGAGTCGCTGCTAGTCCATAGGCCGGAGAGACGCTTGCTGGCGAAATCTACCCCTTCTTCGTCGAATAGCACGATGCTGGGCAAATCCGCCGCCAGAATAGTCTGGACCTCGGTATAAAGTTTAACCCGGTCTTCCGATTTGGGCGTGACCGCCGCCTTGTTCAGCAATTCATCTACTTTTAGATTGGAATAACCGGAAGCATTGAGAAACTGGGTTTTAGTGGCGTTGGTCAAGTAGAGCCGGTGATAGCCAATCGCCGGGTCGCCGCTGGAACTGAAAGACTGGAAGGTCAGGTCAAAATCGCGGTCGGCGAAGACTTTCTGAATCATCACCGAGCGTTCCAAAGGCTGCAATTCGACATTAAAGCCGACTAGCTTCAAATTCTCCTTGACCAGTTGCGCCCCGCTCACAAACTGGGGTCGGGCCGAGTCATAAACCAGCCGCAATGTTCCTCGGCTGCCATCTGCTCCGGCCTTAACTCCCGCCGTATCCAGCAAAGTCTTGGCCTTCTCCACATCGTAAGGATATAGCTTGTCGTAATCGGTATCGGGATTATATACCAGCTTGAAGCCATCCCCGAATGGGCCTTTGCCAGTCCGGGCGAGACCACCCATGGCCTGGTCTACCATGCGTTTGCGATTGACTGCCAGGGTCACGGCCTGTCGCGCTTCTTTGGTGGCAAGCGCGGCGGTCTTGGTGTTCAGGGTGATAAAATCAATCGCCGGAGTTCCCTGCCCGCGCCGAGGCTGGAGCTTGGGATTGCTTTCCAGTCGCTTGACATCCGATTTTTGCAGATAAAAATCCACCACAAAATCAATCTCGCCAGTTTCTAGCCCGCTAGAACGATTAGCCCCTTGCGGCACAATCTGGAACACAATTCCGTCCAGCAAAGGCTTGCCCGCCTCCCAGTAATTTTCGTTGCGGGCGAGCCGAATCGAGCTACCTCGATTCCACTCGACGAATTTAAATGGCCCGGTCCCAATTGGCTTGCTACTAGCCGGGTTCTTCAAAATATCAGTCCCGGTAAAAATATGCTTGGGCAAAATCGGCGAGTCAAAGACGGTCTGTTGTAACAAATAAGGCGCATACGGTTCGCTCAGGGTGACAACTACCGACAAGGGGTCGGGGGTTTCTACCGACTTAACCCGCTTCATCAGGGCCATTGTGCGAGGGTGATATTTCGCCAAAATCTCTTCCATTGTAAATTTCACGTCGTCACTGGTGAAAGGCTTGCCATCGTGCCAGGTCACGCCGCTGCGGAGCTTGAAGCTATAGGTTTTGCCATCGTCAGAAATCGTCCACGAAGTCGCCAACGACGGCTGCGGGGTAAATGTCCCATCCAACCAGACTAACCCATTGAAGATTTTCGCGCCGACATCGCCAGAGGAATAGCCGGTAGTCGCACCCAGGTTCAAGGTGTCCGGGTCAGAGTCAATCGCAACCACCGCTGTACCGCCCTTCGCACCAGTAGCGGCGGCAGTGGTGGTCGCCGCAGGTGTCCCGGCAACGGTGGTTGCTCCGGCAGCGGCGGTTGTTCCGGCAACCGGGGCAGCACTTGTTTTGGCGGCGGTTGCCGCCGCCGTAGTCGCGGGGGCAGTGGTCGGGGTGCTATCCCCACAGGCCGCCAGCCATAGCGATGCTAAAAGAGTAAGGCCGACCAGGGCGCTGGGGCGCAAGGCAAGTTTCTTTTTCATGGCAGTTCTTCGCTTTTCTCTTACTAAACTAATTTGGTTGATAGATTCAGATAGTGGTCGAGCAGCAGCCAGCCCCGTCGTTAGCTACCGAGATAGGATGGGCGAATGGTAGCATAGCCAGTTTCGATTGTCAAAGCTGGAGGTCGGGGGTCAATAGGATAGTTTTGAGTTTTGAATGTTGAGTTTTGAATATAAAGGTCGGGGGAAAGGCCGGACTGAGGACTGAGGGCTGAGGTATTTACGATTTACCCCCAAAGGGGGCGAGGCCGCGATTAGGGAACTCAGTCCTCAGATTTGTATTTTCTGACCATTGACCACTTTCAATCGTAAATCGTAAATGTCCCCGTCCCCCGACCCCTATTATTACTTCTTGGTAGGAGTCGGCGCGGGTGGAGCGGGGGCAGGGGTCGCGGGTGGGACAGGAGTTGGGGTCGGAGCGGCCCCTTGACTGTTGGCCTTTTCACGGGCGAAGCGGGCTTGCTCCGGCTGATTATCGCGGTCATAGAGGGCGGCAAGATAGAGCCAGCGTTCCGGGCCGTTGGGGTCCAGCTCAAGGCTTTTGGCAAAAGCGGCAATCGCGGCCTTGACATTACCTTGACCCGCCAGTGCCTCGCCCAATCGGGCATAGCCGCCAGGCCAGTTAGGAGCTTGGGCCGTCACAATGTTGAAGGAGCGCACCGCCTCGGCGTAACGGTCTGCCCCTGGCGGGAGGGCGCTGGTCGGCGCGGTTAGATAGCTGCTGCCCAGCCCCAGGTTAGCCGCCACATTGCGCGAATCCACTTTCAGAGCTTCTTGATAAGCTCCAATCGCGGCCTTATAATCACCCGCCGCCTGACTATCGCGGGCGGTCTGCAAGGCTTTAGCAATTGCCGCCGTATCCGCCGCTCCCGCCGGTGGGGGCTGATTGGTCGTGCCACTTACGGCAGTTGTAGCCGTAGTAGCCGCCGAAGTTGTTGCGCCGGTTGTAGCCGCCGCCGTTGAACTGACCGCCCCGGTTGTGGCAGCGCCAGTTGCCGCCGTCGTTGCCCCGGCAGTTCCAGCCGTAGTAGCAACGGCAGCACCCGTCGTCGCCGCATTCGGGGTCCCGCCTGCGATAGTTGTAGCGGCACCGGGAGTGGTATTCGTCCCGGCGGCAGTCGTAGCGGCGGCGGTAGTTTCCGAGGTAGCGACAGGAGCGTTTTCCTGGTTCTTCTGTAACTGTTGAAGCACGAAATAAACCACCAGCAAAGTAACGATAATCGCCAGGGCAAACAGCACCCCTAGCCGGATACGCGAAGCCACCGCCCGATTACGCGGCTGCTGACTGACCATAGTTTGGTCTCTTTTAGAGGCTTTGACCGGTTTTGGCTGTTTCACTTTTTTGGTTTTACTCCCTTTTTCTTGAGTGGAAGAACTGCCTAACGCGGCCCGCAAGGGGTCGCCTCGGTCTAAACTGGGGTCAAGCCGGGGTTCAGGCGACATTCGCAGTCCGGGCGAGGTCGCGCCGTAGGCCGTCCCAGCCGTAACCGCCTGATTACGGTCTTCAGCTTCCAGAGCTTTCATGGCTTCGCGGGCGTGCTGGCTGGACGGATTTAATTGAAGGGCTTTTTCCAGGGCGGCCC
Source organism: Chloroflexia bacterium (assembly GCA_038245615.1). GTDB lineage: Bacteria > Chloroflexota > Chloroflexia > Chloroheliales > Chloroheliaceae > 54-19. Next base: position 6,234 of record JBBRSG010000105.1, read on the forward strand.
GTTTTTCAGCCCGGTTTTCGGTGGTAATCGAGAGCCAAATCCAGCCGAATTCATTACCGGGGTCCTGGGCCGTTACATCCCGAAAAACCTGATAGGCTTCTGCCGAGCGCTTTTCCTGCACCAGCTTCATGCCCTCTTTCATCAAATCACTAACCCTACTTGTCGCCACGCTATCCCGCTCCTCTAAATCGAAAATCCAAAATCTAAGGTCGGAAATCTAAAATCCACGCCACCTTACTTCTCTAAGTTGGCGATTTAACCGGGCGGCCTCAGACCGACAGAATAATTTTGAAATGTTTTATGTAATCTCGGTCAATCCTTATTAGCCCAGATATTTCCGGTGGACCCACGATTTCTCTGAAAATAAAGTTGCCAAAAAGAGCCTATATTTACATAAGTATTATATCATTAGTATGCAAGTGGTCAATAGCAGGGGTCGGGGTCGGGAGTCAGAGGTCAGGGGAATTTTGAGTTTTGAGTTTTGAGTTTTGAATTATAGGGTCAGGGAATTTACGATTTACCCACAAAGGGGGCGAGGCCGCGAATTACGATTGAAAAACTCCGTCTTCCGTCTTCCGTCCTGCCTTTCCCCGACCCCTGCCTCCTGTCCTCTGACCCCGAAAAGGGATATGTCAAAATCAGGTTAAGACTACTAGACATAAGAAAGAGATATGTTATAATAATCGGTATAAAGAGCTTACATATAATGAGCTTACAATGAATGGTACAATGGTAACTAGATGGCACATTTTTGGATAATCTTATAGCCTGTTGTATACTGTTCTAGCTGCTTTAATAATTGCTTTAGAGGTTGTTATTACCTGGTTGCAATTGCTTTTAATGTTCAAAGCTGTGCTGTCGTCTGGCTTAGAGGAAAGTATCCACCAGCTTGGAAAAGCCCACCCGACCACTTTATAAGAGCCTGACCAATCTGATTTCAGGCCACAATATTCCAGGCCGAATGATAGACCGGCCCGGCACTGCCGGGATTTTCAGTTGGCTGGCGATTTGGATAATCTCTAGTATTTTCCTGGCGCTTATTCTGACTTTTTTTGCTCCGGCGACAGTCCAGGCCGCGACCCCACCTCCTGAGATTAGTGCGACCTCAGCCATCCTTATAGATACCGCCAGTGGGCGGATTTTATACAGCAAAAATATGCACCGCCGTCAGCCGATGGCGAGTACCACCAAAATAACCACCGCCCTGACTGCCCTGAGCATTGAAGGGACTAATTTAGCCGAAAAATATACGGTAGTGCGGGAAGACCAGGTGGGCGAAGCCACGATGGGGCTGCGGGTGGGCGAGGTCGTCACTTTTGAAGACCTGCTGTACGGGATGCTACTCAACAGTGGCAATGATGCCGCCACCGCGATTGCCCGCTACGCCGGGGCAAAATTACCCGGCAGCGCCGACCCGGTGACGCGCTTTGTGACCCGTATGAACCAGACCGCCCAAAGCTTTGGGATGCGCGATAGCAGCTACGCCAATCCGCACGGCCTTGACCAGGCCGACCACTACAGCAGTGCCTTTGACCTGGCGATTGCCGGGTGGTACGCGCTGAAAAATCCAACCCTGAGCCAGATTATCCAGACTAAATCGGCGACCAGAGCCGGACATCCTTTGAGCAATTTGAACAAACTGCTGCAACGCTACCCTGGTGCGACTGGGATTAAACCCGGCCTGACCGATAATGCCGGGTATTGTCTGGTAGCCAGCGCCACTCGCAACGGGCAGAGCCTTATTTCGATAATCCTGGGGGATAACGCCCAGGGCTATCAAACCGATGCGGACCGACTACTTACCTATGGTTTTGACCAACTGGCCCAACCCGACCTCCAAAAGGTGATTCAGCAAGGCTCAAGCTCGGCTAACGCCACCGATTATCTGGGACGGCCTAGCGGAGACCGGCTGATTACTTTTGCTCAAACCGGCGTACCGGGTGAAGCTACCGGCGCAAATATCGTCAATCTTCCGGCTAACGGGGCGCTGGTACTGGCAGGTATCAACCAATCAGGGGCCAGCCAGGGGCAGGTTACGCCTTCCCAAATCAACGGGAGTAGCAGTTCTTCCACCAGCCAGGATAGTACCGGAAGCGAAAGCCAACCTAAAGGCGGTATCAATTTTTTCTCGATATTAATCTTGCTGATAGTGGCGACGGCGGTTTTCTATTTAATTTTGCGTTTTACCCCGGTGGGAGGCGATAGTGGCAGGAATATAGCCTATCAAATGGAAACTATCGCCGGGAGTAGCTGGCGAGTAGCCAAAAGCGGCGCACAACGACTCTGGGGCTTTGTCCGCCCTGCCGCGCACGAAGAACCTGCCGCCCGCCCTGGTTCGGTTCGCTCGGAGGTTCGCCCCAGCCGATCTAAACCGACCACCGCCCAGACCCAGACTAGACCGTTTTCGCGTCAGGACGCGCCGCCCTCCCCGCTTACCAACAACCCGAATCGGGTGAGCTGGCCTCAAGGCCGGGCTACCCGAATCGAAACCGAGCCGGAAGAGACTATTACCCCGTTTGAGACTCCGCCGGTGATAACTCCCAATCGCCAGAACCCGTCCCGCCCAGTGGCTGGATATACCCCTGCGGTCCGTCCCAAACTTGAGGTTGATAACAATGGGGCAAGTTACAGCAGTTTCGCTGAGGCCAATTCAACTCCGACAGACGGGACATATAGCCCGGTTGCGAGTGGATTGCGCGGCCCAAATCCTCTGGAAAATTTCTTTGATGGGGTTGACCCTTTTGGTATGGATGAAACCGAAAGTCACGAGTTTGAGAAATCACTCGGCAATCTACCCCCGGCCCCGAAAATCGAGCCGCCCGCTCCCCAACCGCCCATGCCGCTGAGTTCCCAAACGCCTTTGCCAGGCTATCCCAAACGCACTGCCGCCGAGCCTCAACAAAAGCCTGACGACCCCCATACTGGCTACCGCACCTCCCGCCCGGCGATGCCCAATCCCTTGCCGCCCCTGGATAGCGGGCGCGGGCAACCGACCCCACCCCGTCCCAATTCCGAACCGGGCGGCTACTATCCGCCTCCGGGCGAAAATAATTCGGCCCGCTCCGGGCTGTCCAGCCGTGCATCCAGCGAGGGAACCGGTGAAAATATTGTAGCTCGCGCCCGGCAAGCGATAGACTATGCCTATGCCAATCGGTATGGTGCTAGTACCGAAGAATTTCGCCGGGTAATCGAACAAGACCCGATGTTCGATTTTGGCACCATCGAAGAATTCGACCAGTTGCCCATGCTGGGTTTCAAGGCCCTGGCAACCGCCTACCGCGATGCTGGGCGGGGCAAAGTTGCGATTCTATTGCTGGACATGGCAATTGACCGCTACCCCAACAATCTGGAACTGCGAAGTATGCAACGCACCCTCCGCCGCGACTTGGGGCAGGAATAAAAATAAGCTCTTGCTATTTTGGTGAGCTAATTTTATAATGTAACTAATTCAGGTCGCGGAAGCTTATATTATTGGTGAATATCCCACTACGTTCAGACCACCGTATAATTAGCGCCAGAAGGATAGCTGGGCCTTTCAATTTAACCTGACTACCTTTTTCAAGCTGACCGAGGCATGGTCATAAAGGCAAAAGTTGAGTATGACCACTCCTCAGCTAACCATTTTGAGTTGCTTTTTTGACTCAATTTTTGGATTGCAATAAGGAAAGTTCTCCCAGCATTTTTGCAATAAATCCAATTGGTGGTAAAATACCTCTATTCCTTTTTTTTAACTTTTTAATGAAGTGTAAATGACCAATAAAAGACTATGACCATAGAGCAGTCACAGCCAGCCAGGATTTTGTTAATTGACGACAATGAAGATAACCTGACTTTGCTGCGCGAACTTTTAGAGCGAGAGGGCTACGAAGTAGACGAAGCCCCCGACGGTTTGACTGGCCTGGACCGCATTCGGAGCGGCTGGCCCGATTTAATTCTCTCGGATGTAATGATGCCCGGCCTGAACGGTTTCCAGCTGACCCAGCGGATTCGCTCGGATACCAGCCTAGGGTTTATCCCGATTATTCTGATTACCGCCCGCAATGATACCAACGACAAAGTTCGCGCCCTCGAAGCCGGGGCGGACGATTTTTTGGTCAAGCCGATTCAACGACTGGAATTGGTGGCCCGCGTTCGCTCGCTTATTCGCCTCAAGCAAAGCACCGACCTCTTGATGCAGTCCGCCGAAGAAAATGCCCGGCTATACGTCGAGGCCGAAACGCGGGCCGCCGAGTTGGTGACGCTCAATGAAGCAGCTTTGGCAGTCGGAGCGCAATTAACCCTGACTGAGCTTTTGAACCAGATTGCCCGCAAAAGTTGTGAATTGGTGCGGGCCGGGAGCGCCGTAATTTATCTCTGTCAGGAAGACCTGGGCAGTCTGACGGTCAAAGCCGAATATAACACCCCAGCCCCCTTTCTTGACCGGACTATTACCTATGGCGAGGGGGTCGCCGGGCTGGTAGCGATTACTGGCAAGCCCATGCGGATAAATAATTATACCGAGTGGAGTAGCAAAGCCAGCGCCTTTGCCAAAGATAATATTACCGCCGTGCTGGGTATTCCCTTGATTGCCGGGGGGCAGGTCGTCGGGGTGCTGGACGTGATGGACGACATGAACAAGCGGGTTTTTAATGACGACGATGTACGTCTGCTAAACCTGTTAGCCCCGCAAGCCGCTGTCGCAGTTCGCAATGCCTTGTTGTATGACGATGTTTGGCGGGAGCGTGACCGGGTGGGAGCAGTGCTGAACTCGGTCAAAGACGGCATCTTGATGCTTGACCGCAATTATCATATCGTCTTAGCCAACCCCCGCTTTACCGACCTGATGTCGCTGGAACTCGACCAGGTTTTGAACCGAACTATCAACGAAGTCGCCGATATGCTGGGCGAAGCTTTCGAGAGCGAGCCGTCTTTCGGGTCAGATATGATGACCCGGATTTTGAGCGATTTGCGCCGTCGCCCCGATGCCAGTTTCCAGCGCAAAATTACGATTGCCGACCCTAAACGCCGCTTTGTAGAATGGACGATTATGCCGGTGCGCGATCATACCGCCGGGGTTATCGGCTGGCTGAATGTCTTTCACGATACTACCCAGCAGCGCGAACTGGAACAGCTGCGCGACGACTTTATCAGTATGCTGGTTCACGACCTGCGTAGTCCGCTCACCTCGATTATCGGCGGGATTGAGCTGGTCAGCAGCATGATGCCAGAGGAGTTGGACGAAACCACCGAGCGCCAGTCCGAATTTTTGAACCAGGTCGAGCGCAATTGCTATAACCTGCTGAATATGGTCAATGCCTTGCTGGAAGTCAGTCGGCTGGAAGCCGGACGGATGCCGATTAACTTGGAAACCATCGGGCTGGAAGAATTGCTGGACAGCAGCGTTTCGCAGGTCAATATTTTGGCCTCAGAGAAACGAGTGGTAATCGAAGCCGATGTCCCGGAAATCAATCCGATTCTCAAGGTGGACATCGAAAAAATGCGCCGGGTGGTGGTCAATATTCTCTCAAATGGACTTCATTTTAGTCCTAACGGCGGCAATATCAATATTTCGGCGCGAGTAGAGGAAACCGTCCGACGCAGAGGTACGACCTCGGCCCTTGACCCCAATATGTTACTACGGCCCGGTGGCACTACCACTTTTCTAAAGGAACAGCGCAAAGATGGAGAACAACCCAAAGCCTTGCTGGTATCCATCACCGATGAAGGGCCGGGCATTCCGCCCGGTAGCCTGGAGCGAGTTTTTGACAAATTTACCCAACTACCTACTGTCGCCAAAAACCGCAGCGGCACCGGCTTGGGTCTGGCCTTGTGCAAACTGGTAGTCGAGGCTCATGGCGGCAAAATCTGGGTAGAGAGTGAACTTGGCAAGGGCAGCACTTTCCATTTCTCGATTCCCTGTGTGGTAGAAAAGCTGGAAGTCAAGCCGCCGCCTAGTATTTTGAGAGGCTAGATGACCGCCTTTGAGTTTCGTCCCCAATTGCACAGCGAAAGAATTTTCTTGCGCCTGCTGGAAGAGCGCGACGCGCCCCAGGTTTTGGCGCTCTACCGCCAAAATCGCCAGTTCCTCAAGCAATGGGAGCCTTTTCGCCCCGAAGATTTCTTCACTCTGGGCAGCGTAGCCCAGATGCTCAAATCCTGCTTTGAAGCCGCCCAATACGACCAAACCTACAGCTTTGGTATCTTTCTCAAACCTCAGCCTCAGCATCCGCAAGGCGAGTTAATCGGACGGATTAATTTGAATAACCTGGTGCGAGGTATCTTCCAATCGGCGAATGTCGGCTACTTTATGGACGAAAAACACAATGGGCGGGGCTATATGGCGGAAGCCGTGCGATTAATCGTGGGCTTTGCCTTTCGGGACATTGGGCTGCATAGGCTCGCCGCCGGAACGCTGCTCCATAATTACGGCTCAATGCGCGTCCTGGAAAAAGCCGGATTTCGACGGGAAGGTCTGGCCCGCCACTATCTGAAAATAGATGATAAGTGGCAAGACCATTACCTCTTTGCAATTACGGTCGAGGAAGTGGAGGAGGGGGGTTAGGGGAACAGGACTGAGTTTTAAGTTTTGAGTTAAAATGCCCTCCGCTAACCGTATGTTTTCCGTTTTCCGTCTTCCGCCTTCCAACCCTCAGTCCTCAGTCCTGTTTTACCTGACCTACATAGCCCGGCGCGGGACGGTCAACGATAGCCACTGTGCAGCGCGAAATGCAGACCAGCTTGCCTTCTTCATCCCGGATTTTTATATCCCAGACCATACTGGTACGTCCTTTGTGCAAAATAGTCGCCTCGCCGGTAACGATACCTTCTCGTTTGGCCCGAAGGTGATTAGCATTGATTTCCAGACCCAACGCATTTTGGCTGGAGGGGTCAATATTCAGAAAAGTACCGAGTGAGGCAATTGTTTCCGCCAGCGCGACATTTGCGCCGCCGTGCAAAAAGCCTAGCTGCTGAATGGTTTTAGGGCCGACTGGCATAGTCGCCATCACCCGGTCAGGCTGCACCAACGTAAATTTTATATCGAGCGCCGAAACCAGCGTTCCGCCTGTCTGCGCGTTCATCGCGGCCAATATTTCCTCGTTATTCATATACGTTATGATTCTCCTAAAAAATCTTTTTATTATTTTGGGTAGCGCCACGCCAGGTAATGCGACCCGACATTCCCCATCTCAACCTGCCATTCGGGAGAATTGGTAGGGGTATAAGTCAAGATACGACGCTGGAAGAGTTGCACCAGCACATCTTTTTCAACTCCGCCGACGTTAGCCCGCACCCAGTAGGCCTCGGTCAAAGGCAGCCCAACCGTCGAGAGCCAGTCGAAAACATGCCCGGTCTGATAGCTATCGTCAAGCGGGTCATAAATCCGACCAGTTGTCCCAAACCAATTCCAAAAAACATCCGGGATATTATGCCCGGTATCGGGGATATAGACCTGATTGCGGGCGTACTTGCCCAACTCGCTATTTTGCCCGACCACCGAAGCTTTGGAGAGGGTCGCATTGACCGCCGTCCCTGACAAATCAGACGCTGGCCCGGCTTCAACCAAGGGTTTGAAGCTACGATAGCTCGGCGATAGGTCGTTTTGGCGGCTTTCGTTGGGGTCGCCCGCTACCGGCACATCGCTTGGCCCAACAAACTCAAAGCGTTGGTCGCCAAGTTGCAGCCGTCCAGTCGCCATCTCTGTCACCAGCAGCCCGTTAGTGACCCGTCCGGTAGTCGGGTCGGTCAACTCCATGCGGGCCTTGTCGAAATAAACCACTTGCCGCAAGCCGCCCGGCCCTTCGGCATACAACTCCGAGCGCGACAAATTGGGTTGCGGCCCCCATAGCCAGCCGCGCCCGGTCAACGGCCCACCTTCGGTTTGAAGCTGAATCGGACGGTCAGCCCGACTCCAGTTTTGCTCAAACAGGGCATCAATCGCCTTGAAATAACGGCCCGGCTGGATTCCGGCTCGGTTCGCCACAATCAACAGGGCCATCCGGGTCGAGTCGGCTAATAGGGTCGTATCCAGCCGCAACCTGCCATCGGGCAAATAAAGGACATCGCCGGGAGTGTGCCAGCGTGGGTCGCCCCCGATGATGTCGGCTACGTCCTCGGTCAAGAAAATCGCCGTTCCTAACCCGGCATCCCAAAAAGAGCGTTGGTCACTTTGGCTATTGGGGTCACGTCCCGCCGCAAACTTGTCGCCAATCGAGTAGACCTTGTAATTCACAGCGGGCAACATTGCCGCCGCCAGCCCAATACCCTCTTTGCCCAGCGCCAGCGATGCCTCACCTTTTGTGACCGCCCAAACCTCGCCTTTGGGTTTGCCCTGGCTGACCCCAATCATATCCAGATTGATAACTGCACCCAGCGGCAATCGTCCGGGGTTCAGACTCAGATTGGTATCAAAGTTCGTGACCAAATATTGACTGCCCAGATAGCCGAATTCTTCCGCATCGAACCAGGTGAGAGCAATATCATCCCGAAAGGTTGGATAATCACGGGCCAAAAGCCGGGCCATTTCGAGCAGGGCCGCCGAGCCACTGGCATTGTCGTTTGCGCCGGGGGCAAGGCTGTTGCAGACTGGCGGAAAAATTCGGGCCGGGCTGCTATCCCAATGAGCCGTCAGCATGTGAAGCGCCTGGGGGTTAGTGCCGGGTCGCCGTACGCTAATATTTTGAAGCGGGTTAGTAGTGCGCACTCCCGCCGGGCGGAACTGCTGGACAAACGGCTCGTAGCCCAAAGCTCTTAGCTGACCAAGAATATAATCCGCCGCTTGCTCGTGACCGGGGTCGGTCAGGCAGCGCGAGAATTTGGACAGATTTTCGACCTGCCGTACAATCTGGTCGCCTGAGACTCTAAGCAACACATCCTGAAGGGTCGCGGAAGGTTGCGCCAGAGCCGAAGACTGAGCAAAAGGAATCGAGCGGGCGCTGATGGTAGCCAGCGGGTTTAGCCACATCCCAGCCAACATCACCGAAATAATCAGCCCCAACCAACTCCGACTATATTTTTTCGACATAAAGTGCCTATCTTGTAAAGTAATTTCAAAGCTATTTTCCGGGCCATTATATCATGCCAAAAATTAAATCAGGGGAAGCATGTGGATGCTTCCCCTGATTATCGCTTTATAATATTTTATCCCGCCCGGTTTATTTAACCCAATCCGGCTTGGTAGTCCGGTTGTCGTGAGCGTACTGGAGATAAACCACGATTTTGTAAAGGTCGGGGTCACTCAATTCCTGGAGGCCCTGGTCAGTCTGCTCCTGGGTCAATTTGGCGGGATAGGCTGGCATCGGGACATAACCCCAGCGCACTATACTATGGATATAGGTCGAATCGCGGGCGTTACCACTATAAACCAAGCGCGGCCCTTGCCCACCTATCCCATAGCCGCCTTGCTGGTGGCAAGCATTACAGCCACTATTTACAAAAACCTGATAGCCTTCTTTAGCGATAGCTTCGCGTTTGGAAACAGGTTGGTTGCCAATAAGGGCCGTACCGTTGCGGTCAGAGGTAGCATTGGCAGCGGGTTGCATGGCCTCGCTCCCGAAAATCGCCGCAACCGGGATAAATAGAATCAAGACTACCCCGATAGTGATTCCAGCCAGCCAGGTCCCAACATAGGTCGAAAAAGAATCTATCTGGCCCAGCGCCGAAACTGCATTACGGCTCTGTCCACGGGCGACCCCGATTTGCCCGCGCCGGAAAATCTTAGACATACTTACGACCTCATTTCTGTTTCATCAATAAGCCGCCCGATTAAAACCAGGCCGATTTAAGCCAGCCAAAAGCCAACTTTGGTGAAGTGAAAGTGAAGTAAGTAAGTGAAATAATCTAGTAGCTTTAGTGTAAGCCCGCTTGCGACTCTTGTCAAGTTCCCCAGTAACATTTTTAAAAATCCGCTTGACTTATTTTACCGCCTCCGGTGGAGTTATATCATCATAAATCCGCACTGCCACCAGCTTGCCGGATGGCTCATATTCGTAGACTGCCAGCCCAGCTTGCGGCGCTATAGCCACTTTGCCCCACTCGTCACAGATATATTCCACCGCAAAAGCGTGATAATCGGTGGTAGCACTACAATGGTGCAATACTACCCCGCCGCCGAAGCCGCTCCCGACCACCAGATTATAAAAATCGCGGCGACCTTCCGGCCCACTGTGGCGGAACTTTGCCCCGCTCGGTTCACGCACATACCCTGCATCATTAAACAGACTCAGAAGCAGTTCCAGGTTTGGTTCTTCCAGAGCGACCATATAAGCCTCAACGATGGCCGGTTCGGATAATTTTACCGCCGGAACTTGCAGCAAGGGCGAGCGCAGCACATGCTCGCCGGTGAGCGGCCAGGTGCTATGATAGAGCCGGATAGCGGTAATCTTGTCATCCTGCCGGTCGGCAGCCAGGGCGACCGGCAATTCAATCTGTTCGCCATTGTGGTGCAAATTGAGGACAAATTCCAGCACGATGCTTTGGGCCGAGATAATAATATCCGAAAAAGTAGCTTTGGCATCCCGCCTCGACAACCATTCTTGCTGGCCTTTTACAAAATTTCGCCAGGCCGCTTCGCCCTTTATCTCACCATCCAAAGGAGTATTTATTAGTGGTTCGCCCTGATAGAGCGATAGCAGGGCATCGGCATCCCCGGCCAAAAGCAAGCTGTAAAACCGAATTAAAGTCGGTATCGGCGGCTGGGACAGGTCAATAATATCGTACTGCTCGGAAATGGCCTGGATAATCGCCGGGTCGTTAGCCTGCTCCGGCGACAGATTACGAAAAGCCGCCATCGCCCCTTCCAGCCCGCAAGGGTCGAAAATAGTCAGCATCTTGCCGGGCTTTGTGCTACGGGCGGCATGGGGGGGTTTGGACGAGACCAGAATAACCGTCCCGGTCGCCGCCGTAATGGTTTCTTCGGCGACTGTAAATTCCACCTCGCCTTCCAGCACATAAAAAGTCTCGGTATGCTGACGATGCAAGTGCAAGGCTACGTTAAAACCGGGTTCAGGGTATCCTCAATCAGGGTATAGGCTTGCCCGGTATCCTCGCCGGTAAGCTTGAAATTCATGGCATCGCCCATAGAATCGTACCCCAAGCCCTGTCCAGGCCCCTCCCAAAGGAGAGGGAGAAAGAGAGAAATTGCGGTGGCAACCAGTTGACCACCTCCATCTACCCCGCCTCCGATACGATAAGGCGAAATAGTTACAAGCTAGTAGCTATATTCATCTGGCTCTAACCAAAACAAGTCGCTACCCATCTAGCCGATTGGCCCGCAACTGTTGTATAATCTTCATTATAAGGAAGGGAGTATTACGTATGCCGTTTTCTCTGAGTTTTGGCTATATCGAGGCTTTGTGGTTGTTGTTGCTTTTGCCCCTGGTCATCGTTTTGGCATGGCGGGGTGGCAGTGGGGCGGTTCTGCGTCGGGGCGCTCGCCGGTTCTCAATTTTCTTGCGCCTCTTGATGGTCACTTTGCTGGTATTTTCACTGGCTAACCTCCAACTTGTCACCACCAGCGACAAGCTGGCGACGGTTTTTTTGGTGGACGTTTCGGATAGCGTGGGGGCCGGCGGACGCACTCAGGGTCTGGACTTCACCCGCAAAGCAATCGCCACCATGAAGGATAACCAGCAAGCCGGGGTCATCGTCTTTGGACAGGATGCCCTGGTCGAAAAACTGGTTAGCAAGGACAAAACCCTCGGTAATATCGAAAGCAACCCCATCACTAGCTATAGCAATTTAGCCGAAGCCCTGCGGCTAGGTACAGCCCTCCTTCCCAGTGATGCCCAGCGTCGGCTGGTACTAATCAGCGATGGCAATCAGAATGTAGACGAAATCCGCAACGCCGCTAAAATTGCCGCCGCCAACGGAGTGCAGGTAGATGTACTGCCTATCACCCGGCAGGACGGCCCGGAAGTTTCGCTTGGTAATATTCAAGTCCCCAGCAATTTGCGTCAGGGGGAAGAATTTGCGATAAAAGTCGCGGTAGACAGCAACTATGACGGCCCGGCCCGCCTGCTCATCTTCCAGGAGGGTCAGGTTATCGTGGATAAGCCGGTAGACTTAAAGACTGGCTCGAACCTCTTTAGTGAAAGATTGGTCGCCAAATCGAAAGGTTTTGTAAATTATACCGCCCGCGTAATCGCCCCTAAAGATACCCTGGAACAAAACAACGAGTCGAATGCCTACAGTCTGGTCAAGGGTGGGCCACGCGCCTTGCTGGTCGAAGGCCATCCTGAACAAAAAGAGGCCGCCAACTTGCAGGAAGCTCTCAAGCAAGGCGGGATTGAGGCCAATACTATTCCGCCCGACAAATTTCCTAATCTAAGCGACCTGACCCAGTACGATGCGGTGATTCTAGTAAATGTCACCGGCAGCAGCCTGAGCCAAAACAATATGAATACCCTGCAAGCCTATGTCAAAGACCTGGGCAAAGGCATGGTGATGGTCGGCGGTGAGGAAAGCTACGGGTTGGGTGGCTGGTTTCGTACTCCGGTGGAAGACATGCTGCCGGTGGAGTTACAACTCCCTTCCAAACTGCAAACCCCCAGCGTGGCAATGGTGCTGGTAGTTGACCGCAGCGGCTCGATGGCTGATTCCTACAATGGGCCGGGGGCGGGGGCGGCGGGTATCGCTAAAATCGAACTGGCGAAAGATGCGGCCTATCTTGCCGCGACCCAACTCAGCAATACCGACCAGGTGGGGGTAGTGGTCTTTGATACCCAATCCCAGTGGCAAGTCCCGCTCGGCCCGATGGGTAATCCCTCCAATCTGGTCAGCCCAATCGGGCGAATTGCCCCCGGCGGAGGGACGAATATCTATAGCGGCCTCGTTCCCGCCGTCGAAGCCCTGAAAAACGTCCAGGCCAAAAACAAGCATATTATCCTGATGACCGATGGGCAGGACTCGGAAGGGCTGGACTATTCCAAGCTCAAAGCTGATGCGGTTAAATATGGCATCACTATCAGTACGGTCGGGTTGGGCGAGGATGTCAATTCGGCCTTTTTGGAAGAGCTAGCCAAAAGCGCCAACGGACGTTATACCTTTGCCAACGACCCCAGTAACTTGCCCAAAATCTTCGCTAAAGAGGCCCACTTAGCCGCCCGTTCCTACGTAGTAGAAGAACCTTTTACCCCGGCTATCTCTGACCCCAGCCCTATCGTCAAGGGTATCTCCGGCACGCCCGAACTTAAGGGTTATATTGCCACTCGTGCCAAAGGGACGGCGACCCAGGCTCTCGTCACCAAGCGCAACGATCCGTTATTGGTTCACTGGCAATATGGACTGGGTCGGGTGGCAGCCTGGACTAGCGATGCCAAAGCTCGCTGGTCTACCAACTGGCTGACCTGGGCCGATTTCCCCAAATTCTGGAGTCAGGTAGTGCGCTGGACGGTTGCCGAAAATGAGGCCGGAGGCTTGCAAGTCCAGACCAAAATGGTCGGCAACCGTATTTATGTCACGGCGGACGCGCTGAGTGCGGATAGCCAGTATCTCAATGGGCTGGATGTCAAAGCCAAAGTAGTCAGCAGTGGCCTCAGTTCACAGGAGGATGTGGGCCTGACCCAGACTGCCCCCGGTCACTACGAAGGCTATTTTACCCCTAAAGGTAATGGCTCATATATCGTAAATGTCCAGGGCAATAATGGTCAGAGCAATCAGGCCAACACTGGCAATACTCCCAAAAATGTAAATCTGGCCCAAACCGTCGGGGCGATAGCGACCTATTCCCCAGAATACAAGCAGCTTGGCAGCAATGAGGCCCTGCTCAAGGATATTGCCGGATTGACCAATGGGCGGGTCTTGACCAGCCCGGAACAAGCTTTCAGCGATGATTTGAGCCGGACAACCCGCCAGCAAGAGCTGTGGCCCTGGCTGTTGCTTTTAGCGATTTTGCTATTCCCGCTGGATATTGCGGCCCGCCGGATTCGGCTTTCCCCGGCGGCCCTTTTCCGAGGCTTCCGCTCGAATCAAGCCGGGCAGATGGCCCTGGCCGGGGCAGGCGGAGCAGGCCCAGACTCGCCGGTTAATCGCCTATTTGAAGCCAAACAACGGGCGGGCAGTCGGAATACTTCTACGACTACGAACCCGACCCAAAATAGTTCGCAGTCGCCCGGTGCGGTAGGCCAAACCCCGGTCAATCAAGTCTATTATCAGCCAAGTGCCGCCGAGCGAGCCGCTAACGAGACCTGGAACACCTACGCCCCCGGTAAAGGTAAAGACAAGCATCCGGCAGCCCCGCCGCCCAACTGGGTAGTACCGGGCCGGAAAACCGACCAGGCCGGGGCGCGGGATACCTCCAAAATCGGGGGTGCGACTGCCGCGCCGGTTGCGCCCGAAGAGCCAGCCAGTGCCTATTCCGGGCTGTTGCGCCGCTTGAACCGGGATGCCAATGGCAGCGAAATTCCACCAGCCTCCGCTTCAAGCGGTGCGAAAGAGGCGGTTAAGGAAAAGCCCAAAGATGCATCTAAAGAAATGAAACCAGAGCAAAAACAGCAATCGGCAGCCGAAGCTAAACCGAAAGCTGCCCAGGCCGCCCCCCCCCCCCCCCCCCCCCCCCCCCCCCCCCCCCCCGGGGGGTTACTGGTCCCCCCCAGAAAAACCCCCCCACCCCCCGCCCGCGGCGCACACCCCCCA